>NZ_KI914784.1:3342-25206 GCF_000520535.1 Arthrobacter sp. H41 | reverse complement strand
GGCTTCGCCGCGATGGCGCGGGCCAGTGCGATCCGCTGCCGCTGGCCGCCGGACAGGCTCAGCCCCTCCTCGCCGATGAGGGTGTCGAGGCCCTGGGGGAGGGAGTAGGCGAAGTGGGCCTGGGCGACATCGAGCGCCTCTTCCACGGCCTTCTCCGATTCGGCTCCGGGAGCCGCCCTCGAGCCCATCAGAACGTTCTCGCGCACCGAGTTCGAGAACAGGATGGTGTCCTCGAAAGCCACGGCTACATGCGTGCGGAGGTCATCGAGGGAGACGAGCCGGAGGTCGGTGCCGTCGATCGTGATCCTGCCGCCCGTGACGTCGTAGAGGCGCGGAAGGAGCTGCAGCAGGGTGCTCTTGCCGCAGCCCGTGACACCCACGAGCGCCATGGTCTCGCCTGCTTCGAGCCGCAGGTCGACGCCGTTCAACACGTCCCTGGTGCCCTCCGGGGAATCGGGATATCTGAAGTGAACGTCATCGAGGACCACCTCGCCGCGTGCCCCGTCCAGCCGCACCGGTTCACCGGGGCTGGTGATGGTGTTCTCGGCCTCCATGACCTCGTAATGGCGGTCGATGGCGGTCTTTGCGGCGAAGGTCATGGCGAGCAGCGGGCCGATGAACTCCACGGGGCCCGCGACGACGGCGGCGGTTGCGAAGAACGCGACGAGGGCGCCGATGCTCACGTCTCCGCCGGCCGCGAGGATCACGCCCACCACGAGGGACGCAGCCAGCGCGAGTTCCGGAAGAAGCGTCACGATCATGGAGAAATTCGCCAGCGATCTCGCTTTGGAGATTTCCGTCCGGCGCAGTTCCTCAGCCTGTTCCTCGAAGTCCTCGAGGGCTTCACGGCTGCGCCCGAACGCCTTGAGCACCCGGATCCCATGGACCGATTCCTCCACCGTGGTGGCGAGATCGCCGGCCTGGTCCTGGCTCTTCCTCGACACTCGACTGTACGAGGTGCGGAACCGGAAACCGTAGATCATGAGCGGTAACGCTGCGCCGAGGAAGATGAGGGCGAGGACCCAGCTGGTCAGGAACATCACGATGACGCCGAACGCCACCGTCAACGACGTCACCACGAGCATGATGAGGCCGAAGGCCATCCACCGCCGCATCAGGTTGAGGTCGGTCATCGCTCGTGAGAGCAGCTGCCCGCTGCCCCAGCGGTCATGGAACTCGAGAGTGAGGTCCTGCAGGTGCCGGTAGAACGAGGTCCGCATGTTCGTCTCGACTGTGGTTGCGGGTGTGATGACGAAATGGCGGCGCAGTGCCACGAAGGTGGCTTCGAGGACTCCAAGAAGGAGCACCACTCCCGAGGCGATCCATACGGTTGTACCCGCCCCGCCGGCTGCAAGGGCATCGTTGATCAGTACCCGGAACACCTGGGGGATCGCGAGTGCCATGATGCTCGCGCCGAGCGCACAGAAGAGTCCGAGCAGGAGCCTCGGGAGAATGGGCTTCACATGCGGGTACAGGCGGCCGAGCGATTCCCGGAGCGTGGTTTGCTTCGTCATGCCATCTCTTCGAGCGATCGATGGTTATTGGTGTCCCTCAGCAACCATCCTAGGGCAGGAGAGCCGAAGCGCCGACTGCCGTTGAGGCCCCTGGTGAACGGGGGACGACCTTGTCAGGAACGGCTGCGCGGAGTAAGGGTGAGGAGCACTGCCTCCGGTTTGCAGGCGAACCGCACCGGCGCAAAACGGGATGTCCCGATCCCTGCAGAGACGTTCAGCGGAACCTGGCGTGCCCCGAGCTCCCACGGGGTCAGGCCGCGTGCGCGCCAGGTCGGCAGGTCGCAATTGCTCACCAGCGCGCCGTAGCCGGGGATACAGACCTGACCCCCGTGGGTATGGCCGGCAAGGATCAGTTCCGCCCCGCCCTCGGTGAAGTAGTCAAGGACCCGCTGATACGGCGCGTGGGCTACCGCGATCCGAAGGTGCGGGGCCTCGGCGGAGGTGCTGCTGCCATTGGGGTACGGCGCGTACTTGTCGCGGGATAGATGCGGATCGTCCACGCCCGTGAAGTCCACGCGAAGACCCTTGAATCCGACGGACTGCGACCGGTTGGTGAGGTCGATCCAGCCTGCCGCGCCGAAGGCGCTGAAGAGCTCCGCCCAGGGCAGGTCCCGGGGCGGCTTCGCAGTGGACGCCGCTGACTTGGTGAAGTAGCTGAACGGATTCTTCAGCATCGGCGCGTAATAGTCATTGGAACCGGGCACGAACACTCCCGGAAACTTCAGAAGCGGTGCCAGGGCGTCGAGGAGTGGCCCCACCGCTTTCTGGTGGCTCAGGTTGTCGCCGGTGTTGACCACGAAGTCCGGGTTGAGCCGCGCGAGGCCCTTCAACCATTCTGCTTTCGAATTCTGGTGTGGCGTCATATGGATGTCCGAGAGGTGAAGCACCCGCAACGGCTTCGCCCCGGGAGGCAGGATCTGTAGCGTTTCCTCGCGGAGCTGGAACAGTGTCCGCTCCACCACTGAGGCATACCCCAGGGTTGCTGCTGCGGCAGTGACGGTGAGTCCAGCGGTCCAGCCAAGAGCAGCCCCGGTGCGGGGTGTGTCAGTTGTTTTCAACGCTAGTCGTTTCCTTCGTCGTCGTCGTTGTCGTCGGCTTCAGGGCTTGCGGGGGCCGAGGGCGTCCCGGACCGGGTTGGCGTGGGGGTGGGGGTGGGCTTGCGTCCGGTGAGCATTTCCTCGGGCGGCTTGACGAACGGCTCACCGACGTGGAGGCCCGGGATCTGCCGCATGAAGCTCGCCCAGGACGGTCCGGCGATCAGCCCGCCGTCGATCTCCGGGTACACCCGGCCGCCGATCTGCAGCCCGCTCAGCGAGCTGTTCTCGCCGCCGCTTTCCCGGTTGCCGAGCCAGCTTGCGGTGACCATCCCGCGGTTGTAGCCCATGAACCAGGTCTGGGACCGCCAGTCGTTGGTGCCGGTCTTGCCGGCCATCGGGATGTCGCCGTAGTCCAGGGCGCTGCCGGAGCCCTTCTTCATGACTTCCTGGGTGGCCCAGTTCACGCCTTTGGCCACGTCCTCGGAGATGACCTGCTCGCAGGAGACCTCCGGCACCGGGTAGCTCGTGCCGTCCACGGCGGTCACTTCGGTGAGTGCGCGTGGTTCACAGACGTTGCCCTGGTTGGCGAACCCGCCGAAAGCGGTCGCCATCGACATGGGTGAGACTTCGCCACCGCCGCCGATGAGGGCCGGCGGGTTGATGCCCAGCTTCTCTTCGCCTTCGTCGCTTGAAGCGAGGTGGATGCCCATGTCGAAGGCGATATCCCGGATCTTGCACAGGTCCAGTTGCTTCGCGGTGGTCATCGTGATGGTGTTCAGCGACTGCGCCAGGCCGTTGAGCACGGTGCTCGGCCCGTAGTTCGTGTCGCCGTAGTTTTGGGGCGTGTATCCCTCGCCGTCTTCGGAGTTGATGACGTAGGAGCCGCCCTCGACGCAACTGGCCTTCCATTTGTCGCCATCGGGGTAGGTGCGCTTCCTGCCATCGACGGTGGTGTTCAGTGCCCGTCCATCGGCCAGCCATGCCGCGACGGTGAAGGGCTTGTAGGTGGACCCGGGCTGGAAGCCGCTGGAGCCGCCGAGGCTCTTCGAGGGGTTGCCGTCCTCGAACTGGTCGACGTTGAGGTTCAGGACCGAATTGCCGATTTCCGCGGACGGGTCGTACCGGGTGTTCTGGGCCATCGAGAGGATATTTCCGGTCTCGGGGTCCAGGCTCAGCATCGTGTGGCCCACGGCGTTGTCGGTGGTGTCCGGGTTCGCCGTTTCGGTCACCGCAGTCTGGGCGGCGGCCTGGACCCGCGCATCGAGCGTGGTCTTGATGGTCAGGCCGGACCGATACAGCACCTTCTCGCGATCCTCGAGCGATTCGCCGTACGCAGGATCGTTGAGGATCAGGTGCGTGACGTAGTCACAGAAGTAGGGTGCCTGGGCTGCCCCGACGCAGCCGTTCATGGTGGGGGTGATGACGAGACCAAGGTCGGTGACGACGGCGGCGTCGTACTCTTCCCGCGTGATCTTTCCGGTGTTGAACATCGAGGCGAGCACAAGGTTGCGGCGCTCGAGGGCGCGCTCCGGGTTGAGTTCCGGGCTGTAGAACGTCGGTCCGTTCACGACGCCGGCCAGCAGGGCGCTCTGCTGGATGTTGAGATCCGCGGCGTCGACATTGAAGAAGTACTTCGCCGCGGCCTGCACGCCGTAGGTGGTTCCGCTGAAGGGGACGATGTTGAGGTACCCCTCCATGATCTCCTCCTTGCTCATCTCCTTTTCCACGGCGATGGCGAGTTTCATCTCGCGGAGCTTGTCGCCCACGGTCTTGCCTCCGCTGAACACGGCTTCCTCGCCGCGCTGCTGCGCGGAGTCGATGAGGACGTTGTTCACGAACTGCTGCGTGATGGTCGATGCGCCGCGGGTGCTGTCGCTGGTGATGTTGCTCGCGAGGGCAGCCATGATTCCCTGGAGGTCAACGCCGCCGTGCTCGTAGAAGCGCGCGTCCTCGATGGCCAGCAGGGCATCGGTCATGTTCGGGGAGATCTGGTCGAGGGTGACCGGCTGCCGATTCTCCTTGTAAAGGGTGGCGATCAGCGATCCGTCGGCTGCAAGGATATCCGTCGGCTGGGCGAGCGCGTCGCGCTCCAGCTCAGCCGGGAGTTCCTCGAAGAACTGGATTGAAGCGGAGGCGCCGGTGCCCGCTGCAGCAGCAACAGGAACGAGCAATCCCGCGGCAAGGACACCACTGAGCGCACTGATTCCGAGAAATGCAATGATCTTCCCCAAGGTGGTCGCCGTGTCGAACAAAGGTGATTTACGAGCAGCCATGTACTCCAGTTTACTGGCACGCGCTACGCTTTGAGGCATGACGAAATGGGAGTACTCCACAATACCGCTGATCATCCACGCCACGAAGCAGATCCTGGACCAGTGGGGCGACGACGGCTGGGAGCTCGTGCAGGTGGTTCCTGGTCCGGATGGGAATGGGTTAGTAGCGTACCTCAAGCGGGAAAAGAGCTAGCGGTGACTGTTCCCGATGGCGCTGTTTCAGCTGTTGAAGCCCGGCTCGAAGAACTTGGAATAGTGCTCCCGGCAGTCGTGCCGCCGCTGGCTTCCTACGTACCCGCCGTCATCTCCGGAAACCATGTCTATACCTCCGGGCAGCTTCCGCTGATTAATGGGAAACTCCCAGCTTCGGGGAAGGTGGGGGCCGACGTCGATCCGGAAACCGCCCAGCAGCTTGCAGGGACCTGCGCGGTCAACGCCCTGGCCGCGGTAAAGGCGCAAATCGGTGACCTCGACCGCATCACCCGCATCGTCAAGGTGACCGGTTTCGTTGCATCGGACCCATCCTTCACGGGGCAACCCGCCGTGATTAACGGTGCTTCGGAACTTCTCGGTAAAATACTGGGTGAGGCGGGCACCCACGCCCGCTCCGCCGTCGGCGTCGCAGTGCTTCCGCTCGACGCGCCGGTGGAAATCGAGATCATCGCGGAGTTCATCTAGCCACGTGGACCGTTTAAGCAACCGTCTGTTTCCCATTCATCCTGACCAGCTGACGGCTGCCAGGAGTTGGGTGGACCACGGGGAACGCACTCCGCTCAAGCCGCGCTCGGCGTCGTCAGTGGTGCTGATCCGCGACAGCGCGGTAGGCACCGAGACATACCTGTCCTACCGGCGCGGGCAGTCGCCGCTCGGCATCGTGGGATTCCCGGGCGGGAGCATCGAGGAATCCGACGACGACGCCGTGGAGTGGTTCGGGCCCACACCGCTATCGTGGGCGAAGGCCCTGGGCCTCGAGGACCAGAACCTGGCGCGCCGGCACGTCCTTGCTGCTGTCCGCGAACTGTTCGAGGAGACCGGCGTGCTGCTGGCGGGACCTGACGCATCGAGCCTGGTGGAGGGCACCAACGGCCGCGAATGGATGAGGGCCCGCGAAGCCATCAATGAGGGCGAGTGCAATTTCTCCGAAATCCTGCAACGGCGCGGACTTGGTGTCCGCACCGACCTGATCAAACCGCTCTCGCACTGGTTGAGTCCTGACTTCGCGCATCGGCGCTTCGACACCCATTACTTCGCGGCTGCGCAGCCGGTGAACCAGGAGCCGACGATCCTCGCGAGCAAGGGCGTCTGGGGTGAATGGCGCTGGGCGGCCCAGGAGGTCGAGCGGCGCAATACGACGCAGCTGGGCGACGAGGTGGGTCAGCCGAGCACGGTCGGATGCACCCTGAGCGATCTCGCTGTGCCCGCGGTGGAAATCATCCTCGAAAAGATCGGCTCCTCACGCGGCTGCATCGCCTACCTGTCCCACAAGCGTCCGGTGAAGGTCTATTACCCGCAGCTCGCCGAACATAACGGCGGGCTCATGCTCGAGGTCGCCTGTCCGAAGCTCACCGAGGGCGGATCGGCGCAGCGCGGCCGGTAGGCGGGTTTCCTGGTGTGCCGGGCGCCTTGAGGAAGTTGCGCACGTATGGTGGGTTCCGGCGTCGTGTACCCACCGTTGCTGCGCAACATTTTGCGCCTTTGGCGGGTCCGCCGTTGAGCAGTGACTCTCCTCGGAAGTTGTGCACGTATGGTGGGTGGCGCCGTCGTGCACCCGCCGTTGCTGCGCAAGTTCCCGTACCTGTGGATAGCGCGGGCGCGCCGGGCGGACACGTAGTGCAATGGAGCGGTGACCAGGCGATCGAAACTGCCCCGCGCGCTCGAAGGCTTGCCCTTCGCTCTCAGCAGCGCCGTTGACCTCGGGGTGCCACGCAGCCGGACGCGTGCCTCGGATCTATCCACGCCGAGCAGGGGCGTGCGGCACGTCCGTGCTGGAGCGGACGATTTCGCAGACGTCTGCCGTCCGTATGTGTCGGTCACTGACACAAGTTTCATCAGTCACGCATCTGCCGCCCGGCTCCACAACATGCCGCTGCCCTATCTCCTCCAGAATGATCCGATGGTCCATCTCTCACGTCCGCCCGGTCGTGGTGCACCGCGGCGCCGGGGCATCGCAGGGCACCGCATGGCGGTTCCCTCGCGGGACATCATTGTTCGTCAGGGTGTGCGTGTCACCTCGGCCGCCCGCACGTGGATCGACCTCGCAACGGACCTTTCCCTCCGGGACCTCATCGTGGCGGGGGATTTTCTGGTCAGCTGCCACCAACGGTCCTATGGAAATTGCACGGAGCCCGTCATCGGCCTGGAGACACTGGGCAACTTCCTGTCATCACAGAGGAACGTGCCGGGTCTTGTTTCGGCCCGCGCCTATGGTCGCCTCCGGGTCGGTGTCGACTCGCCTCCAGAGACGAAGGTTCGGATCATCCTCGAAGACGGCGGACTCCCTCGGTTCACGGTCGACTGTCCGATCCTTATGCCGGACGGCGACGTGGCTCAATGGGTCGATCTCGCGAACGAGGAGTTCCGGGTCATGATCGAGTACGACGGCGCCCACCACCTCACTCCGGAACAGCAGTTCCGCGACATGCAGCGGGATGCGCGGGCCGTGGAGCTGGGGTGGACGCAGATCAAGATCAATCAACTCGACCTGCGGCACGGACCGAAGTGGATCGAAGGGAAGGTTCGGCGCGTGCTCGAGCGGCGCGGGTATGGCCGACCCTGACGCACCACTGGGCGGAACTTGCGCACGTATGGTGGTTGGCGGCGTCGTGCACCCACCGTTGCTGCGCTACTTCCGCTGGACTGGTGCGGCGCGCCACCTCTTGGCGAAAGGGGCGTATGGGGCTTACCGGCTGCGCTGGCGAAGCCGTTGGATATCGAGGATGACGACGGCGCGGGCCTCGAGCCGGAGCCAGCCGCGCTGAACGAATTCGGCGAGAGCCTTGTTCACGGTCTCGCGCGAGGCGCCCACGAGCTGCGCCAGTTCTTCCTGCGTGAGTTCATGGGCCACGAGAATTCCGTCGGTTGCGGGGCGCCCGAAGCGGTCCGCGAGGTCGAGCAGTGCCTTCGCGACACGGCCCGGAACGTCCGAGAACACGAGGTCGGCGAGGGACTCGTTGGTGCGGCGCAGCCTGCGGGCAAGCGCCTGGAGGAGCTGGGCCGAAACCTCGGGGCGGGTCTCGAGGAGTGCACGGAGGTTCTCGTTCTTCAGGGCTGCGAGGCGGGTTTCCGAAACAGCGGTGGCAGTAGCAGTGCGCGGGCTCGGGTCGAACAGCGCCATCTCACCGAACAGCTCGCCCGGCCCGAGGATCGCAAGGAGGTTCTCGCGGCCGTCCTGCGCCGTCCTGCCGAGCTTGATCTTGCCCGAGACGATGAAGTACAGCTGGTCCCCCTGGTCACCTTCGCGGAATACCGAAGATCCACGGGAGAGGTCTACCTCGGTCAGCTCATCGGTGAGCGCGGCGAAAACGTCGTCCCCGAGTGTTGCGAAGAGCGGCGCCCGGCGCAGTACCTCGATATCCATTGAATCTCCTTGACGTGGTGATGCGGACTCCCGCGCGGCCTTCTACCTCCCCATCTTGCCGTACGCGAGCCGGATGTGACAGTCGCTACACGCGGGGCGCAGCTGCCAGGGGCGCAGCGGGAGGAGCGCAGCGGGCGAAGCTCAGGGTCCTCCCACCTCAGACGGCTAGAATCGGGCCTTGACTGACGGAGGTATGCCGCTTCCTGACCAATTTCCGCTAGGGGAGAGACTACGTGCCGGATTTCACCGTCTTGGACATCGTTCTGGTGATCGTGCTGCTGGTGTACCTCGTCACCGGCCTGCGGAACGGCTTCGTCGTGACCCTGGGCGGCATCGCGGGTTTCGTTGCAGGAGCTGTGGCGGCTTTCTTCGCCATACCCCTCGTCAGCGCATGGGTGCCCGACGACGCGTGGCGGCTTCCGGCCGTCATCATCACCGCCATCGTGCTGGTGATCCTGGGCCAGACCATCGGTGCTGCCTTCGGCGCATCGATCCGGCGCTGGCTCAACTTCCCGCCGCTGCGGATCATCGATCGCATCCTTGGTGGCGTGGCGAACACCGTGGTGGCCGCCCTGGTGCTCTCGATGCTCGCGTTCAGCGCGGGCACGCTCGGCGTCCCGTTCCTGTCCCAGCAGCTCGCCTCCTCCCAGGTCATCCAGACCATCGACTCCTCGACGCCGGCGCCGGTGCGGACCTGGATGGCCCAGCTGCGCACCATCGCCGTGGACGACGGCATCCCCACCATCATGGAAAGCGTCGGGCCGGTGACTCCCGCCCAGGTCCCTGACGAATCCGTCGACACTCCGGAGCTGGCCGCTGCTTCAGCGTCCGTGGTGCGCATCGCCGGCACCGCGTTCCAGTGTGGCCAGAACCAGACAGGGTCCGGCTTCGTGGTGGCGCCCGGCAGGGTCATCACCAACGCCCATGTCGTGGCTGGTGTCGACGAACCGGTGATCGAGGTTCCCGGAGCCGGAGCGTTGCCGGGGCGCATTGTCCTGTTCGATCCGAGGCTCGACATCGCCGTCATCGCCGTCGACGGGCTGGATCGCGCACCGCTGCCTCTCGGCGAGGAACTGGCCAACGGAACGACGGCGGCCTTCGCCGGGTATCCAGCCGGCGGGCCCTACAGCATCCAGCCCGCGAGCATCCAGAGCCTGTCCCCGGTGCTTGTCCAGAACATCTACGGCACGGACCCTTCGCCGCTGCAGGTGTACAGCCTCGCCGCGAACGTGCAGCAGGGCAATTCCGGCGGTCCGCTCCTCGACCTGCAGGGACGCGTTGCCGGAGTGGTTTTCGCGAAATCCACAGCGAATGCCCCGGTGGGCTATGCGCTCTCCCTCGAGGAACTCCGGCCGATCGCGGAGCAGGCTCCGACCCTGGACGACGGCGTCTCCGCCGGGCAGTGCACCCGAAGGTAGTGCACGGCGCGCGCGGAAACGCCGCATCTGGTCTGGTCAGACACCCGACGACACCAAATCGTGACCATTGCTCCGCCGTAAGTACTGAAACAGCCTCCGCAAGAAGTTAGGCTCATTCCACGGACAGAGCGTTAGCCGCCCTCACTGGGCGGATACCGGGTATCCGGCCAGAATCACTCGTTCACCAGGAGCAACATATGTCTAATAGCGGCACCCCTGTGCGCCCTAGCCCCGCCAAAAAACGGGCAGCTCTCACAGCAGGAATTTCCATCAGCGCGCTTCTTCTGACCGGCTGCGTCCAGAGCCAGCGCGAAGAGAATACCGGCACGGAAGGCGAGGGTGCGGTTGATACGACCTTCGTCTTCGCGGCCTCAGCCGACCCGAAGTCGCTCGACCCGGCTTTCGCCAGTGACGGCGAGTCCTTCCGCGTCAGCCGCCAGATCTTCGAGGGACTCGTCGGCGTGGAGCCGGGCACCGCTGATCCGGCGCCCCTGCTCGCCGAGTCATGGGAAACGGCCGAGGACGGCCTTTCCACCACCTTCGCGCTGAAGGAGGGAGTCACCTTCCACGACGGCACCGACTTCAACGCCGAAGCGGTGTGCTTCAACTTCGACCGCTGGTACAACTGGACCGGCGTCCAGCAGGCAGAAACAGTGTCCTACTACTACGGTTCGCTGTTCCGGGGCTTCGCCGACAGCCCGGAAGAGGCCGTCTACGAATCCTGTGAGGCGAACGGTGACTCCGAGGTCACCATCAACCTCGCCAAGCCGTTCGCCGGTTTCGTTCCGGCACTGTCGCTTCCGGCATTCGCCATGCAGAGCCCGACGGCGCTCGAGGAGTTCTCAGCGGACGAGATCGGCGGCTCCGAGGAATCACCGACCCTCAGCGAGTACGCCCTCGGCAACCCTGTGGGAACCGGCCCGTTCAAGTTCGATTCCTGGGAGGTCGGACAGCAGCTCGAGCTGTCGATCTATGAGGACTACTGGGGGGACAAGGGGCAGATCACCAATACGATCTTCCGCATCATCGACGACCCCCAGGCTCGCCGTCAGGCACTCGAAGCGGGAACGATCGACGGTTACGACCTCGTAGCACCGGCCGACACCGCATCCCTCGCGGACGCCGGTTACAACATCGTGCCCCGCGATCCCTTCACCATCCTGTACCTGGGAATGAACCACGCAGTGCCCGAGCTGGCCGACCCGCTGGTCCGGCAAGCGATTGCCCACGCCATCGACAAGCAGGCGCTGGTGGACCAGACGCTGCCCGAGGGCACCGAAGTCGCAACGCAGTTCATCCCGGACGTTGTGGACGGTTTCAACGAAGAGGTCACCACCTACGACTTTGATCCCGAGCGGGCGAAGGAGCTCCTGGCAGAGGCGGGTTACCCCGACGGCTTCGAGGTCCAGTTCAACTACCCGACGAACGTGTCACGCCCCTACATGCCCACCCCTGAGCAGGTCTTCACCAACCTCACCGCACAGCTCGGTGAAGTGGGAATCACCGTCACCCCGGCACCGGCAGCCTGGTCGCCCGACTACCTGAACCAGGTCCAGGGAACCCCGGACCACGGACTGCACCTGCTCGGTTGGACCGGTGACTACAACGACACCGACAACTTCATCGGTGTGTTCTTCGGCCAGGAGAAGCTCGAGTTCGGATTCAACAATCCCGAGCTGTTCGCCGCCCTCACCGAGGCACGCGGCATGACCGATCGTGAGGAGCAGACCGCCGCGTACGAAGAGATCAACGAGCAGATCGCCGAATTCAACCCGGCCATCCCGCTGGCGCACCCGGCGCCGTCGTTGGCGTTCGCCCCGCGCGTGACGTCATACCCGGCCAGCCCGGTCAACGACGAGGTCTTCACCGACATCGAGCTCAGCGAGTAGTACCTGTACCTTGGTGGAGCCGTCCGCTCTCAGCGGCCGGCTCCACTGTGCTGAACGAGACTGTGCTGAACGAAACTGTCTTGAATGAGACTGTGCCGGACGACCCTGTCCGGCTTACCTCCGAGAGGACCTGAGTGCTACGCGTCATCGGCAAACGTATTGCCCTGCTTATCCCCACCCTGTTCGGGCTGTCCATCCTGCTGTTCCTGTGGGTGCGCAGCCTGCCGGGTGGCCCCGCCACCGCGCTGCTCGGGGAGAAGGCAACGCCGGAGGCCGTGGCGAGGGTCAACGAACTCTACGGGTTCGACCGGCCGCTCCTGACGCAGTACTTCACCTACATCGGCAAGCTGCTCCAGGGAGATTTCGGAGTGTCGATCAACACCGGGCGCCCGGTGCTCGAGGAGTTCGCGACCCGTTTCCCAGCGACCATCGAACTCACTGTCATCGCACTGATCTTCGCCATCGGGGTTGGCATCCCGCTCGGTTACTTCGCCGCGCGGTACTACGGCCGCTTCGTCGATCACAGCTCCGTGGTCCTCAGCCTCATCGGCATCACGGTTCCGGTGTTCTTCCTCGCGTTCATCCTCAAATACCTCTTCGCCATCCAGTGGCCGATCCTGCCTCCTGACGGACGGCAGAACCCGCGCATCGACGCGACCCACGTAACGGACTTCTACGTGCTGGACGGACTGCTCACAGGCGAATGGGATGCTGCCTGGGACGCCTTCCTCCACCTCATCCTTCCTGGCCTCGCCCTGGGCACCATCCCGTTGGCGATCATCGTACGCATCACACGGGCCTCGGTCCTCGAGGTGCAGAACGCCGACTACGTCCGGACGGCACGGGCAAAAGGCCTGCTCGAACGCACCATCCGGGGACGCTTCGTGCTTCGCAACGCAATGCTGCCCGTAGTCACCACCATCGGGCTTCAGCTCGGCCTGCTCATTTCAGGTGCCGTTCTCACGGAAACAGTCTTCGCCTTCAACGGCATCGGGCGCTTTCTCCGGGACGCGATCTTCGGCCTCGACTATCCGGTGCTGCAGGGCTTCATCATCTTCATCGCCATCCTCTACGCGTTCATCAACCTGATCGTGGATCTTTCCTACAGCGTCATCGACCCAAGGGTGCGTGTGCAGTGAGTACAGTCTTGCCTCCCGCCGCAGGCGGCCCCGCAGGGCCGACAACAGATCCGGCCCTCGACACAGGAGGCGGTACCGGCCTGTGGAAGGACGCGTTTCTCCGCCTGCGGCGCAATCCGCAGGCGATCGCGGGTGCCGTCATCATCGGGCTCTTCCTCCTGGTGGCAGCCCTTGCGCCGATCCTTGCGCCCTATGGTGGGAACGACCTTCCGGGGCGGACCTCGATCACCCCCACCACCATCCCCGGGCCAGGCGAGATCGACGAATACCCGCTCGGGCTCGACCGCTTCGGCGGCGATGTCCTCAGCAAACTGATCTGGGGTGCGCAGGCCTCGCTGCTCATCGGCGTCGTGTCGACCACGCTCGGGCTCGCGGGAGGGATGCTGCTCGGTATTCTGGCCGGCGGCCTCGGCGGGTGGGTGGACAACGTCATCATGCGTTTCGTGGACATCCTGCTCTCGGTGCCGAACCTGCTGCTGGCCGTCAGTATCGCAGCGGTCCTGGGGCAGAGCCCGTACGCCATCATGATCGCCATCGGTGTCTCCCAGATCCCGATCTTCGCCCGGCTGCTCCGCTCGTCGATGCTGTCGCAGCGCGGGTCCGACTACATCCTTGCCGCCCAGACCCTTGGGCTCAGCAGGTCCACCATCACCATGAGCCACCTGCTGCCCAACAGCATGGGGCCGGTCATCGTCCAGGCGACCCTCACGCTCGCCACCGCGGTCATCGACGCTGCGGCGCTTTCCTTCCTCGGGCTGGGCGGCGGGCTCCCCCAGACCGCCGAGTGGGGCCGCATGCTCACCTATGCCCAGGTGGAGCTGGCAGTTGCTCCGCAGCTGGCCTTCCTTCCGGGTGCGTGCATCGCAATCACCGCCCTCGGGTTCACCCTCCTCGGCGAGTCGCTGCGCGAGGCGCTGGATCCCAAGACCCGGCGGAAGTAGGACGACCCCGGCCGGGTCGGTGACGCAGCACAGGAGGCGATCCGGTCGACCGGGGTGTCACCGCAACCCGGGGAGCCGGCCGGCTCACCGGGTGCAAGGCCTCTTGCTAGGCTGAACGCGTGCGATGGGTACCGGCCGAGGCGGAGAGTGCACGAGGTGCGCCCTCCTCTCCGGGGTTACCCCGGGGTACGCAGATCGACCAGGACAAAGCGCCGCAGGCACGTGACAGCGCTCCGCGCAGCACAGAGCCCGCACGGACGGACAGGTCGGCCGGTGCCCATCCCACAAGCAGCACGAGCAGCACGATTAACGCAGGCTCCCGAGTCCTTGCGCGCGCGCCCCATCCTTCGACGGCGGGACTCGCCTCGGCGCTCGCCCATGCATTCCTGGCCGCGGATTCCTGGTCGAGACCCGGGCTGGTAGCAGCAGGAGCACTCACCCTTGGAGCACGACGGCGCTGGCTCGGCCCGCTCGCGTCCGATGTGCTCGCGGCCTACCACCGACCACCCGGCGGCGCCCCTCGGGAGCTTGCCCGGTTCATCGCCCAGACCTCCGCCTTCGGTGCCGCGGTCGCCCGGGCGGTGGAAAAAGGAGTTCCGATCCCGGTGGCCCGCTACGCCGTCGGATTCGCCGCTGTCGGGACTTCGGCCGGGATTGCGGCCGACGTCGGGGCGTTGGCCGAGCTCCTTGACCTCACCGTCGGGGAGCTCGAGTGGTTCGCCGACACCGGACACTGGAACCGGCGTGCACGGCCGGGGCCGCTGCGCCACTATCGCTATGCATGGCGGACGAGGACGGGCCGCGTGCCGCGGCTCCTCGAGGTGCCCGGGCCGCGACTGAAGGCCGTCCAGCGGAGAGTGCTGCATCAGATGCTCGGATCCATCCCGCTGCACGACGCCGCCCACGGTTTTGTGCCGGGCCGCAGCGTGGCAACGGGTGCCGGGCGGCACCTCGGGGCGGAGATGTTGATCAGCCTCGACCTACGCGCATTCTTCTCCTCCGTGGGCGCCAGCCGGATCCATGGCATCTTCCGTCAGGCAGGGATGCCTGAAGCGGTGGCATATACGCTCACCGGAATATGTACGGCGGCGGTACCGCCGGCGGTCCTGAGCCGGATGCCCGACGGCGGCAGCCCGGACGAGCGCTTTGCGCTGCGGCGCGCCCTGGCTGCCGCGCACCTGCCGCAGGGGGCGCCGTCGTCGCCCGCTCTCGCCAATCTCTCCGTCAGGCGGCTGGACTCGCGGCTCGCAGGCTGGGCAGAGGCAACGGGCGCCGTCTACACGCGCTACGCGGACGATCTCGCCTTCAGCGGATCCGAGCCGCTCGCACGCCGCGCCGACGCCTTCGTGCGGGGAGTCGAGGGGATCGTGACGTCGGAGGGTCACCTGGTGAATCCGAGGAAGACCCGTGTGAAGGGTGCGTCGGTGCGGCAGACGGTGACCGGCGTCGTCGTGAATTCGGTTCCCAACGTTCCCCGCCCCGTCTTCGACGAGCTCAAGGCGATCCTGCACAACTGCGTGGCGGACGGGCCGGAATCGCAGAACGGCGCCCGTGGACCCGCGCACCGGGACTTCCGTGCGCATCTGCTCGGGCGGATCTCGTGGGTGGAGTCCCTGAACCCTGCGCGGGGCCAGCGGTTGCGGGACGACTTCGACAGGATCCAGTGGTGAGGGGCAACGGTGGGTGCAAGCCAGGCCTCCGGCCATGACGCGAGCGGCTGAACCAGCTGTCTCGAAGGCCTAGTGCATTTCTGCGCCCAGCTGCTCGGCCAGGTCGATAATGCTGCGGGAAGTGATATCCCATGCACCCGTGGGGATGCGGTCCGAGGTCTGGTTCGGGCCGTGCTCATCACTGCGGGTGATGAACGCCGTGGCCAGACCGGATTGCTGTGCGGCCTCCAGATCCTCGTTGTGGGCCGCGGCGAGCATCACTTCACCAGGGTCCATGCCGAGAAGGGCGGCTGTCCGCTGATAGGATTCCGGCGCTGGTTTGTAGGCGCGGGTGATGTCGGAGCCGAGAATGATGTCCCACGGAAGGCCAGTTGATTTCGCCATGTTCAACAACAGCGACGTATTCCCGTTGGATAGCGGGCCGATGATGTACCGGGAGCGAAGGGCTGTGAGACCGGAAACGCTGTCAGGCCAGGCCGGGAGACGGTGCCACGACCGGTTCAGCTCTTCGACCACCTTCGTCCCCAGGCTGGCGGGCGCGACGCCGTGATTATTGAGCACCCGGCAGAGATTCTCGTAGTGGAGGTCGTCCAGTGACAGAAAGGGCCTGGCGCCGGAGCGCACCGTCTGAAGGGCCGGTTGGTAGAGGCCGCGCCACTCATCGGCGAACTGCTCGGCGTCGAAGTTCAAGCCCTGAGCCCTGGCGAAGGCCGCCACCTCGCGCGCGACACCCGTGCGCCAATCCACGACGGTTCCGAAGGTGTCAAAGAGCACGGCGCGAATCCGCCGCCGGGTGGAGGGTGAATCGTACGGAATAAAAGCCATAACCGTCCTTCGCAGGGTCAGGAAGCGCGCTCGTCGTCCATGTTGAGCTCGTTCCCCGGGATCGAGGCCAGGAGTCGGCGTGTATAGGGGTGGCGCGGGTTCTGGAAGACTTCCTCGGAGCTTGCTGCCTCGACGAGTTCGCCGTCCTTCATCACGCAGACGTAGTCGGAGATCAGCCGCACCACCGCGAGGTCGTGGGAGATGAAGAGGTAGCTGAGGCCGAGCTCGGACTGGAGGTCGCCGAGGAGCTTCAGGATCTGCGCCTGTACCAGCACGTCCAGGGCCGAGACGGGTTCGTCGCAGACCAGCAGCTCCGGCTTGAGCGCGAGCGCGCGGGCGATCGCCACGCGCTGGCGTTGTCCGCCGGACAGCTCGGCGGGGTAGCGGCGGAGCGCGTTCTGAGGGAGCGACACCTGGTCCATCAGTTCCCGGACGCGCAGTGCGCGATCCTTTTTGCTTCCCCGCTTGTAGGCGTTGAGCGGCTCCTCGACGATGCGCTCGATGGTGAACATGGGATTCAGCGAGGAGTAGGGGTCCTGGAAGATGGGCTGCACGCGCTGGCGGAAGTCGCCCAGCTGGGCCTTGTCCAGCGTGGCGACGTCCATGCCGTCGAAGGTCATGGAGCCCGACGTCGGTTCGATGAGCTTGAGGAGCATGCGCGCGGTGGTGGTCTTCCCCGACCCGGATTCACCGACGATGGCGACCGTCTGCCCCCGGGGAACGTCGAGGGTCACGTTCTTCGTCGCGTAGAAATCCTCGGAGCTTCCACGCCGCTTGTAGACCTTCGTCAGGTCGCGGATCTCCACGATGTTCCCGGGAGCCGACGCGGGTGCGGTGCCGCCGGTGCCTTCGGACTCGTGCTCGGCGTACACCATCTCGGCGAGTTTCGCGCGCTTCGCGGGGTCGGCGTGATAGGCACCGGGCCGGAGCCGCACCGCCGCCACGCTCGGGGCCGCCCGGACCAGTGACTGCGTGTAGGGGTGCTGGGGATCGTTGAGGAGCTTCTCGGCAGGGCCTGTTTCGACGACGCGGCCGCGGTGCATCACCACGAGGTCCGATGCACGTTCGGCTGCCAGGCCGAGGTCGTGGGTGATCAGCAGCACCGAGGTGCCGAGCTGTTCGGTCATGGTGCCGATCTGGTCCAGGATGGTGCGCTGGACCGTGACATCGAGTGCACTGGTGGGCTCGTCGGCGATCAGCAGCCGCGGCTGGCATGCGAGGCCGATGGCGATGAGGGCGCGCTGCCGCATCCCGCCGGAGAATTCGTGGGGATACTGCTTGGCGCGTTCACCGGCGTCGGGCAGTCCTGCTGCGGAGAGCACCTCGATGACGCGCTGCTTCACGTTCTTCCTGGTGGCCATCCCGTGCACCAGCAGTGTCTCCGCCACCTGCGTGCCGATCTTGGTCACCGGATTCAAATTCGACATCGGGTCCTGGGGAACCAGCCCGATGGCGCGGCCGCGGATGGCGCGCATCTTCGATTCCGGCAGGCCCACCAGGTCCGTGCCCTCGAAGAGGATGTTCCCGGATTTCACGCGGCCATTGCCGGGGAGCAAGCCGATGCAAGCCATCGCCGTCGTCGACTTCCCCGAACCGGACTCACCGACGATGGCGAGGGTGCTGCCCTTCCTCAGCGTGAAGCTTGCGTTCTCCACCGCCTGCACCTCGCCGTGCGTGGTGCGGAAGCTGACCGCGAGGTCCTTCACCTCGAGCAATGGCGCGTTCGTGGTGTCGCGGACATCAATCGCTTCGGGCACGCCGGAAAAATCGCTCATCCAACCATGGTGCACTACCCATGCCGCTTTGCAGGCCGGAACCGGCGTGGACGCAGCATTTCTACTAGCTTTTTGGGCTTACCGACCGAGCTTGGAGGCCACGTGGTCCACCGCGAGGCGGTACCCGTCCACGCCGGCACCGACGATCACTGCGTCGGCGACTCCGGAGATGTAGGAGTGGTGGCGGAACTCCTCCCGCCGGTGGACGTTGCTCAGGTGGACCTCCACCACCGGGAGGGCTACGGCGGCCAGCGCATCGCGGATAGCCACCGACGTGTGGGTGAACGCCCCGGCGTTGATCACGACGGCGGCCGCGGTCCCGGCGGCGGCGTGGATGGCGTCGATCAGAACGCCTTCGTGGTTCGACTGCAGGCTCTCCAGGGACCAGCCGTGCGCTTCGGCGGCGGCCCGCGCG
The DNA here is from genome assembly GCF_000520535.1 of Arthrobacter sp. H41. GTDB lineage: Bacteria > Actinomycetota > Actinomycetes > Actinomycetales > Micrococcaceae > Arthrobacter_D. The sequence goes on along the minus strand of NZ_KI914784.1, from coordinate 6,733 downwards.
AGCTGTTCGACATCGTCGAGAGTCTCGTACCCGTACACGTCCGGCTCCCGCGTGCCCAGGAGATTCAGGTTCGGTCCATTGAGAAGCAGGATGGTGGTGGCCGCAGTCATGGCTTAACTATGCACCAACAGGCCGGGCACCAGCGGCGCCCGGCCTGCGCTCCTACTTCCGCAGCGAAGCTCCTACTTCCGCAGCGACGCTGCAATCTGCTGCATCACGGTGTTGTCGGCGAGCGTGGAGGAGTCGCCCGCCTCGCGACCCTCGGCCACGTCCTTGAGGAGCCGGCGCATGATCTTGCCGCTGCGGGTCTTCGGAAGCTCCGGGACCACGAGGATGTTCCGCGGTTTCGCGATCGGCCCGATCTCCTTGCCCACGTGGTTGCGCAGCGTGGTGACGATGTCGTCGTCGTCCTTGGCCGAGCCCCGGAGGATCACGAACGCCACCACGGCCTCACCCGTGGTTTCGTCGGCTGCACCGACCACTGCTGCCTCCGCGACGGAGGGGTGGCTGACGAGCGCCGACTCGATCTCGGTGGTGGAGAGCCGGTGCCCCGAGATATTCATGACGTCGTCCACCCGGCCGAGAAGCCAGATGTCGCCGTCGTCGTCCTTCTTCGCACCGTCACCGGCGAAGTACATGTTGTCGAAGCGGGACCAGTAGGTCTCCTTGAAGCGCTCGGGATCGCCCCAGATACCCCGCAGCATGGCCGGCCACGGCTCCCGGATCACGAGATAGCCGCCCGCACCGTTGGGAACCGACTGCCCGAGTTCGTCGACCACGTCGACGGCGATCCCGGGCACCGCGACCTGGGCCGAACCCGGTTTGGTGGCGGTCACGCCGGGCATGGGCGCAATCATGTGGGCTCCCGTCTCGGTCTGCCACCAGGTATCGACGATGGGTGCCTTGCCTCCGCCGATCACCTCGCGGTACCACATCCACGCTTCGGGGTTGATGGGTTCACCGACGGAACCGAGCACGCGGATGGAGGAGAGGTCGAACTTCTTGGGGATGTCGCGGCCCCACTTCATGAAGGTGCGGATGGCGGTGGGCGCGGTGTACAGGATGGACACCTTGTACTTCTCGACCAGCTCCCACCAGCGTCCCTGGTGCGGGGTGTCGGGGGTGCCCTCGTACATGAGCTGTGTGGCGCCGTTGATCAGGGGAGCGTAGGTCACGTAGCTGTGGCCGGTGACCCAGCCGATGTCGGCGGTGCACCAGAAGACATCGGTCTCGGGTCGGAGATCGAAGGTGTTCTTGTGGGTGAAGGCCGTCTGGGTGAGGTATCCGCCCGTGGTGTGCAGGATGCCCTTGGGCTTGCCCGTGGTGCCGGAGGTGTAGAGGATGAACAGCGGGTGCTCGGAGTCGTGGGCCACGGCGGTGTGCTCGGGGGAGGCGGAATCGACGACGTCGTGCCACCAGAGATCGCGGCCGTCCGTCCACTCGACGGGCTCGCCGTTGCGCCGAACCACCACCACGTTCGAGACGGAGTGGCCTTCCCGCTCGAGTGCGCCGTCGACGGCGGGCTTGAGCGCGCTGGGCTTTCCCCGACGGTACGTGCCGTCAGAGGTGACGACCAGCTTCGCCTCGGCGTCGTCGATCCTGCTGCGCAACGCCTCGGAGGAGAAGCCTCCGAAGACCACGGAGTGGACCGCGCCGATGCGGGCACATGCCAGCATGGTGATGACCGCTTCCGGGATCATGGGAAGGTACACGGCAACGCGGTCGCCCTTTTCCACGCCGAGGCTCTCGAAGGTGTTCGACGCCTTCTTCACGGCTTCCGTCAGCTCCGCGTAGGTGATGGTCCGGGTGTCGCCGGGCTCGCCTTCGAAGTGGATGGCGACGCGGTTCCCGAGCCCGGCCTCGACATGCCGGTCCAGGGCGTTGTACGCAGCATTGACCGTGCCTCCGACGAACCATTTCGCGAAAGGAGCGTCCGACCAGTCGAGGGTCTGCGTGAAGTCGGTGTCCCACGTCAGCAGGTTCCGCGCCTGGGTGGCCCAGAACTCGGAGCCCTGGCTGTTCGCCTCCTCATAGAGGGAGGGCTGCGCCACGGCGTTCGCTGCGAATTCGTCCGTGGGCGGGAAGCGGCGTTCCTCGTGCAGCAGGTTCTCGAATGCATCGCCTTGCTTCTGCGCGCTCTCAGACATGTCTTACCCCTCTGTTACTTCCTCGTTGACTGCGTGGGTGGCCGCGGTGCCGATGGTGCCGGGCGCCGCAAGGTGCTCTTGTGGAACATTATCGCGCGCGTGGGACAATCTGTGGCCCGGGTCACAGCACCTAGGTAAGAGGTCGGGATTCTGCGGTAAGTGGTTCGGCATCGAAGCTGTTCGGGAGGAGGCTGCTGGAGAAGGACACCGCGGGTGGCTAGGGTGGAAACAGGTATGGAACGCCGGTGCTTCACCGGTGTTTCCCGAGGGGCCTTTCAGGTGCCGCGATGAACAGGAGATTCACCATGACCAAGCAGCAGGTCGAGCACGACGCCGGCGGGACCGGCGGTTCGACGGCCAGCCCGGCCGAGGTCAGGACGGGCAACGGCGAACACTCCGAGCCGGAACATGGGGCCTCTGGTCCCTCCGGTCCCTTCGGACCGTCCGACGCCGTCGCGGGTCCCTTCACCCTGCGGGAGGCGGTCTTCGGGGGCGCCGTCCTGCTGGTTTTCATCGGTACACTCATTCCCTTCGCCGTAGACACTATCTCGTACCAGAACTTCTGGACCGTCTTCCCCCTGTTCTATACCGGAATCGGCATCCTGCTCCCCGTGGCCGCGGCGGCACTCCTGGCGGCGAGGAGGCTCGGGACCGCGACGTTGCGGGTGGGATCGCTGTCTGTGGACCAGTTCGCCTCGGTCACCGCCGTGCTAGCGTCGGTGTTCTTCTTCCTGCACACCGTCACGTTCTTCCAGGCCGGGGCGCTGGTGTCCCTGATCGGCGCGTTGGGCATGCTCGCGGCGACGGTGCTCGCACCCCACCTGCCGCCGTTGAACAAGGATTTCAGGGAGCGCACCGCCTCCGACGCGCACCTCGTGGCCCGCCCTGCCCTGTCCGCACGGCCGAAACAGCCCAGGCAGCCGAAGGAACCGAAGCCGGTCCCCGCCGAGCAGGTGGAGCAGTGGAACGACGTCGCTCCTGGGAACGCAGCGTCCTCGGACACAGCACGTCCCGCTGATGCCCGGCCCGCCAAGGCCCAGCCCACGAAGCAGTATGGGGAAAAGGTCGCCGGTCTTCTGGGGAAGATCCGCCCAGGTGCCGGCCGGCAGGCATCGAAGCAGGAGGCTGCCCCGCGTCCGGAGAAGGAGCGCAGTGTTGCGCCGGCGGGTTCTGGAACGGCGGCGTTGTCCGGAACCGCGGCAGGGGCTACGGCTGCCGGCGCTACCGCGATTGGCGCTCCGGCT
>NZ_KI914784.1:0-3242 GCF_000520535.1 Arthrobacter sp. H41 | reverse complement strand
GCCGCTGCGTCCTCGGAGCCTGCCGCTGGTGCGAAATCCCCGACGCCGACCGGTTCGAAGCCGCACGCCGGCTCGCCCGGCACGGAGTCCTCCGACCCTGCCGCGTCGGGCACTCCGGCGTCGGACACTGTTGGTTCCGGGCCAGTCGCCCCGGCCGCGGACACATCCGACTCCGCTACAGCAGACTCTTCGAGTGTTGAACCGGAACCTGCCGGTGCCGATTCAACGTCCCGCGAGGCTGCAACCGAGACCAGGGCGCCCCTTGCCGAGACGCGGGCACACACGGTCATCTCGGAGAGCAGCCCGGCGGTTCGGCAGGAGCCCATCTCAGCTACCCGCGACCCCGAGGAGGAGCAGGTGGTCGAGGCTTTCTGGTTCGCCGTCGGCACCCCGAAGGTCGTCGTGGACGAGCACACCGGGCGCGCGCTCTTCACGCTCGAGCCGGGCGATTGGGAAGTAGGCATCGAGGACCGCGGGAACGAATTCCTGGTGCAGGACAAGCGCACCGGGCACGTCGGGGTCATGCGTGACCTCAGCAATATCGAACGCGCACCGAAGGACTAGCATGCTGCATTCGGGAACCTCGCGATGAAGGCGTCGGCACGAGAGACGGAATCCGCCGTAGCGCTCAAGCGAAGGGCACGGAAGATCAATCGGATCCTCGCGGAGACGTATCCCTACGCGGTTGCGGAACTCGACTTCCGGAATGCGTTCGAGCTTCTGGTGGCAACGGTGCTGTCCGCGCAGACGACGGACGTGCGGGTGAACATGACCACCCCTGCCCTGTTCGCCCGGTTCCCCGATGCGCAGCGCCTGGCGGAGGCCGGGGTGGAGGATCTCCAGGAAATCATCCGCCCCACCGGATTCTTCCGCGCGAAGGCCAACAGCCTCCTTGCGTTGTCCAACCGGCTCGTCGACGAGTACGACGGCGAGGTGCCGGGGAGGCTCGAAGACCTGGTGACGCTGCCGGGAGTGGGGCGGAAGACGGCGAATGTGGTGCTCGGTAACGCCTTCGGAACGCCGGGGATCACCGTCGACACGCACTTCGGGAGGTTGTCCCGCCGCTTCGGATGGACCACTGCCGATGATCCCGTCAAGGTGGAGGCCGAGGTCGGCGTCCTGTTCGAGCCGAAGGACTGGACGATGCTCTCCCACCGCGTGGTCTTCCACGGCCGGCGGGTCTGCCATGCGAAGAAGCCCGCCTGCGGGGCCTGCCCGGTGGCTGCGCTGTGCCCGTCCTACGGAGAGGGCGAAGTCGACCCCGTGAAAGCGGCAAAACTGTTGAAATACGAGCTGGCGCCGGGCCGGGAGGAGCTCCTGGAACGGATGCGCAACGGGGAGACGCGGGCGGAACTCCGTCGAGCCGGGCACGCGCTGGGAGCGTGAATGCATACGACTCGCTCAGTGCCTATGCGTCCTCGAGGCAGGGCGTTGCTGGTCCAGGAACCCCCGCGGGTCGGCATCTGAGCACCAGGGGACTCGAAGACGCCCGCCGGGCCGCCGTCCTCATGCTGTTCGGCGCCCTTCGGCCCGGGCCCCACCCGAATCCGTCCGCGCTTCAACCTGCTGATCTCGACGTCCTGCTCATGGAGCGCGCGGGATCACTCAACAATCACCCGGGCCAGGTCTCGTTCCCGGGCGGCGCCATCGACCCCGGAGACGCCGACGAGCGGGCCGCCGCGCTTCGGGAAGCAGAGGAAGAGACCGGGCTCGATCCGCTGGGTGTGGAGGTGCTGGGGGTGCTTCCGGAGGTCGGGCTGACCGTGAGCAACTTCCTCGTGACACCGGTCCTAGGCTGGTGGGCCCGTCAGACTCCAGTCGCCGTGGTCTCGGAAGCCGAATCGACGCAGGTCTTCCGGGTGCCGCTACGGGACCTTCTGGATCCGTCGAATCGGCGGACGGCCGTCGTGCGGAGAAGAGGATCGACCCACCGAAGCCCCGCTTTCACCCTCCCGAACGCCACGGTGTGGGGATTCACCGCGATACTGCTGGACTCCCTGTTCGAGGGGCTGCAATGGACCGAGCCTTGGGACTCTTCCCTGGAGATCCCCGCACCCCTGTAGAACCTCCTGCCGCGTCACTTGGCGTCCGCATAGGACGCCACCACTACGGTGTTGACAGCGAAGTCGATGGGGATCCTGCCGAACATCAGCGTGGTCGCTGCGGCAGCCGCGTCCTCGACCAGTCGGCTGATCCTGCCCGCTTCCTCCTCGGGCACGTGGAGCATCACCTCATCATGGAGGAAGAACACCACCTCGCTCCTTCCGGATGTCGGACCGGTTTCCGTCAGCAGCCTTCTCCGGATCTCGGCGAGCCAGCACAGCGCCCACTCCGCAGCAGTGGACTGCACCACGAAGTTCCGCGTGAAGCGACCCCGAGCCCGGGCGGCGCTGTCGGCCCGGCGCTGCTCCTCCGCCGTCGTGCTCTGCTGCGCTGCGCGCCATCGCTCCGATGCTGGAGGGCACCCGCGCCCGAGGTAGCTCGTGACGGCGCCACCGGTTTCCCCGGTACGGGCGGCGGCTTCGACGACGGCGATCGCCTGCGGGTAGGCCCGCGTGAGCTGCGGCATAAGTCGGCCCGATTCGCCGCTGGTCGCCCCGTACATGGCGCCCAGCATGGCCAGTTTGGCCTTCGCGCGGTCACCGCCGAATCCCTGCTCCGCAATGCCCTGGTACAGGTCGCGCCCGCGGGCGGCCGCAGCGAGCGCCGAGTCCCGGCCGAGCGCCGCGAGCACGCGCGGTTCCAGTTGGGCGGCATCGGCGACGACGAACAGGTGACCCGGATCGGGCCGGACGGCGTCGCGCACCTGCTTCGGGATCTGCAGTGCTCCACCGCCGCGGGAAGCCCAGCGCCCTGACACCACTCCGCCCACCACGTATTCGGGACGGAACCGGCCGTTCTGCACCCAGGTGTCGAGCCAGGACCAGCCGTTGGCCGTGAGTAACCGGGAGATCTTCTTATAGGCCAGCAGCGGTCCGATGGCGGGGTGGTTCTGGCGCTCAAGCTCCCAGGATCTTGTTGTGGCCACCTCGATGCCGGCCCGGTGCAGGGCCCGCATGAGCTCCTGGGGGGAGTCCGGGTTGAGCGAGGGGCTTCCGAGCGCGGTGCGGAGCTCTGCTGCGACCTGTTCGAGGCGGACCGGCCGACGGCCCTCGGGAGGCCGGGGGCCGAGGTGCGTTTCGAGCAGCTGCTCGTGGATGTCCCGCCGCCAGGGGAGGCCTGTGGCTTCCATCTCGGCGGCG
>NZ_KI914783.1:36013-49823 GCF_000520535.1 Arthrobacter sp. H41 | reverse complement strand
CCCGCCGAAGGTATACACGAGCTGGTCTCGGCGGGGATGGTATTCAATCGTCTCCATGAGGGGATGCTACGCAGGGCAGGACGCCTTGACCACCCCCGCGCTCCTCCCTAGCGTGGGAGCATGAGCCAAGCAAATATCAACTTCTACTTCGACCCGGTCTGCCCCTTCGCCTGGATGACCAGCAAGTGGGTGCGGATGGTCATGGCCGAACGCGACTACGAGGTGGAGTGGCGATTCATCTCGCTGCGGCTCATCAACTCGTCGGTGGATTACGACGCCCAGTTCCCGCCGGGCTATGAAGCCGGGCACACTGCGGGCCTGAGGCTGTTGCGCCTTGCCGCCCAGGTGCGGGCCGACCACGGTGCGCGAGCGGTGGGCGATCTGTATGCGCGCCTCGGTGCGCATATCTTCGATTCCGAGGAGGACACCTCGGCGGACACTCCTACCCGGAGCCACCGCGGAACACGAGAGTTCGTGGAACCGATCCTCGCCGAGGCAGGCCTGCCGGAAGCTTTGGCGGACGCCCTCGACGACGAATCACTCGACGCCGTCATCCAGGCCGAGACCGACGAGGCGCTCGCACTCACCGGAAAGGACGTCGGGACGCCGATCATCCACTTCGAGCCTCCCGGGGGCGTTGCCTTCTTCGGCCCGGTCATCAGCCGGTTGCCCGCCCAGGGCAAGGCCGGCGAGTTGTGGGACCACGTGGTGGGGTTGGCGAGCTTCCCCGGTTTCGCCGAGCTGAAGCGCAGCCTCCGCGAGCGTCCACAGCTTCGCAGCTTCGGAGTGCCCGAGGACGACGCCGGCCTGCAGGAGGACTGGCACGGCGGAAGCCGCAGGACTCGAAAGTAGGCGGTCAGTTGAAAGCAGCAGGGACGTTCATGATCGAAGGATCCTCAGCGCCATCAGGCAGGTCGCCTGCCCTTCAAGGGATGTGAGGGAGAGATTTAGCAGGAACTCCAGCTTGCTGATGCGCTGACCGAGCGTGTTGCGGTGGATGTAGAGGGCAGCCGCTGCCCGGGAGGGCTGCGCGTCGTGGATGAGGAAGCACTCCAGTGTTTCAAGCAGATTCACCGAGTGGGACTCGTCGTGGGCGATGACAGGAGCGAAGAGTCTTGTGGCGCCAGCTCGTGCACCACGGGACGCCGTGGAGGCGACAAGTGCGCTGACCCCCAGTTCGGGAGCAATGGTCGGTCGGTCCACCTGTTCCACCAGTTCCCGTGCCTGATGGACCCCCAACCGCAATTCGTCGATGCTCGCGCAGGGACCTTTCAGCACCAGGGCCTGGCTAGGCAACTCTCTCGAAAATTCCGTCAGGAGTACGGCCGCGTCGGCAGGTTGGCCCAGGGTCGCGGACTTCTGAGCGAAGACGAACAGGACATTCGCGCGGACCTGCACCCGAACGTCATTGAACAGGGACTGCAGCACGAGCCGGATACGCCACGCGTTGGCAAGGTTCTGGGGCCCGGTGAGCGCGGTGACCACGAAGGTCGGCTCCCTGCTGTCCAACCCGGTGGCGCGGAACGTGCTGGTGAATTCCTCAAGCGCCACTCCGCTCCAGTCCGGGACCTGGTCCAACAGGGTCTCGAGCTCCTGCTGCTTGTGTGATGTCGAGTGGAGGGCCGTCTGCAACTGGACCGCGATGATGGAAGCCGCCGGTGCCAAGAGCGTGCCCAGGGGATGATCCGCCAGGGAATCGCGCACCACCAGCTGGAATGCATCCCCACTCCCCATGGGGAGCGGGACTGTAGTGTCCCTGCCTCCATTGGCGGCGCGCTTCAGATCCTCCCTGCTCCAGGATGAATCCTCCGGAGACCGGGCAATGACCGAGCCTGCGGCGTCCACGATGGCGAGCTGCCCCTCCGATGCCTCAGCGACAGCGACAAGGATCTCCGATATCCGGGCGCCGGAAGAAGCCAATTCCGCGCACTTCTGGGCAAGCTCCCACGAACGGGTTGTGGCGGTGAAGCGCTCCGCCTGGAGCACGTTCGTGACGTGGCGGTGTACCTGCAGGAATGGCACTGCCCGTGGAATCTCCAGGAGAGGCACATCCAGTGCTGTTGCCGCCTGCGCTAGGCCCGGGGGGATGAGCCGGTGGGCGGTTCCCGTGCCGAAGGCGATGGCGGCAACACCCACCTCCACGAGCCGTTCCACATACGCCGCCCATGTGCGGTTGTCGCGGATGTTGAGTCCGATTCCGTTGGTCAGCAGCAACACGTTCTGGCTGAGGAAGGGTGTCGGATCGATGGTTTCAGCAGGAGCGCACCAGCTGATTTCGCAGGCGAGGCGCTCAGTCGAAGAGGGCGTATGCAGGCGCAACTGCAGCGCTTCGGCGGCGAGTAGGTCCGAAACGATCACTGGTCCTCCAGGTGTGCAGCCGCCCAATTCAAGGATGGAATAGGAGTCGGATGCCCACTATACCGACGCTTCGGCGTGAGGTTAGGGTGAAACCCATGACTGACGCGCCCGCGATCTCCACCACGCTCCAAACGTTGCCGACGATCAATTCGGATATGGGCGAATCCTTCGGTCTGCATTCCTTCGGGAACGATTCCGAACTCATGGACATCGTCGATATCATCAATGTGGCCTGCGGATTCCACTCAGGAGATCCGGACACGATGGCCGCTACGGTGTCCTCCGCCGTCCAGAATGGCCTTGGCATCGGCGCACACCCCGGCCTGCCGGACCTTGTGGGATTCGGCAGACGCGAGATGAAGCTGGCGCCCGGGGAAGTGGAGAACCTCCTCGCGTACCAGGTGGGAGCGCTGTCGGCATTCCTGCAAAGGGAAAGCGCAGAGCTCCATCACATCAAACCCCACGGCTCACTGTACGGAATGCTGGCGCGGGACCATTCCCTGATGACCGCGGCAGCGCGGGTGGCCATCCTCTACGGGGTGCCGTTCTACGGCCTGGCGGGTACCTTTCACCAATCGGTGTGCGAGGAGATGGGAGTTCCCTTCGTCGGAGAGCTTTATGTGGATCTCAACTACGGATCCAAAGGTCAGCTGCTCATCCAGCGCCAGCCCGAACCGACGAAGCCGGCTGCGGCGGCGGAACGCGTCAGGCGCGCACTCGAGGACGGCGCCGTGGAGGCCACGGACGGCACAGTCCTGCACATTGATTTCCAAAGCATCTGCGTCCACTCGGACGCCCCCAATTCACCCGAGGTCGCTGCCGCCGTCCGCGGTGTCCTCGCTTCCTGAATACTTCCGCCGCATCTTCCCACCGTCCTGAAAGGACCAACCATGGCTGACATCACGTCCCCCCTTCCCGGAATCTTCTACCGGAAGCCGGGTCCCGACAAGGAACCCTATGCCAACGAGGGAGACCGCATCGAGGCCGGCCAGACGGTGGGGGTCGTGGAGATCATGAAGCAGTTCTCTGAAATCCGCAGCGACGTCTCAGGAGTCCTGGAAAGCTTCGCGATCGACGATTCAGGGACGGTCAACCCCGGCGACGTCATCGCAGTCATGAGCGAGGTCTGACCGTGGTGAAAGGAGTGCCTATTGAGATAGTTCCGGCGGGAAAGATGCTGATCGCCAACCGCGGTGAGATCGCCGTACGCATCATCCGGGCTGCGCGCGAACTCGGCATCGGCACCGTGCTTGCCGCGAGCGAACCCGACGCCGACTCCTACGCGGCGCAACTAGCGGACGAGGTACAGGTGATCGGCCCGGCCCCGGCGGCCAAAAGCTACCTGGATACCTCCGCAATTCTCAGGGCGGCGGAAGCATCCGGCTGTGATGCCCTTCACCCCGGCTACGGCTTCCTTTCAGAGAGCGCGGCCTTCGCGCGGGCCGTCATCGACGCCGGCGTCACCTGGATCGGCCCTTCGCCCGAGGCAATTGAGCTCATGGGCGACAAGTCAAGGGCACGCCAGGCCGCGAGGGACGCCGGCGTGCCCACGCTGCGTGGGAGCGATGGAGCGCTGACGCCCGACGACGACGTGATCGCCATCGCCGCCGCCGTCGGCTATCCCCTCGTGGTGAAAGCCGCAGCGGGTGGCGGCGGACGGGGCATCCGGCTGGTGACCGCCGAGCAGGACCTCGTGTCCACTGTTGAGATCGCCCAGGCCGAAGCGCGGGCAGCCTTCGGGAATTCCGCTGTGTACCTTGAACAGTTCGTGCACCGGGCCCGGCATGTTGAGGTGCAGATCATCGGCGACGGCGAAACCGTGATCCACCTCGGCGACCGGGATTGTTCTCTGCAGCGCCGCCAACAGAAAATTGTCGAAGAGGCACCGGCACCGGGCTTGCCGGCTACTGTTCGGGACACCATCGCGAGGTCGTCCATCGAGTTGGGCAAGGCCTGCGGTTACCGGGGCCTTGGAACCATCGAGTTCCTTTACAACCCGGATACCCAAGAGGCCGCATTCATTGAGATGAATACCCGCCTGCAGGTGGAACACCCAGTCACCGAAATGATCACCGGCCTGGACCTGATCCGAGAGCAGATCCTGGTGGCGCGCGACGGCACCCTCCGTCTCGGCCAGGACGATGTCCGGTTCAGTGGTCACGCCTTCGAGTTCCGGATCAACGCAGAAGATCCCAGGAACGGGTTCATGCCCAGCCCGGGGACCCTTGAGCGCCTGACATGGCCCGGCGGACCGGGTATCAGGATCGATGCCGGGGTGGTGACGGGTTCCGCCGTCGCCCCGTTCTACGATTCACTGCTCGCCAAAATCATAATCTGGGACGCCAGCCGGGATGAGGCGATCACCCGTTCCCGCCGCGCGCTCGGCGAGGTCCGCATCGAGGGTGTGAAGACCACACTTCCGCTCCTGGAAGCCGTCCTCGCCCGCCGCGAAGTGCGCAACGTTGAGCACCACTCGAAGTTCATCGAAACGACGCCCGACCTCCTAGGGGTAAGCACATGAGCGAAACCACCGTCCAGCAAGCCCGCTACACCTGGGGAGGAGATGAGTTCCTCTTCGTCGAGATCGCCGAGGCCATGAGCCTTGCCGCGAACTTCACCGCCAACGCCATGGCCAATCTGTTGCAGCACCGGGGCGTTGACGGAATCACGGACATCTGCCCGGCCAACGCATCGCTGCTCATCCGGTTCAATCCGGATCTGGTTCCGCCCCGGGAACTCGAGGATCTGGTCCGCAGCGTCGAAGCCGAGGTCGCCCAGTTGGCGCACCAGACCCTATCAACGCGCATCATCGAGATTCCCGTCTGGTATGACGACCCCTTCACGCGTGAAACCGCGTCACGTTTCCGGAAGGGACATCAACGGCCCGAGGGCACCGACCTCGACTTCGCGGCAGAGGAGAACGGGCTCGCCTCCGCGGCGGAGTTCATTCGGCGCCACCACGAATCACCCTGGCTTGTCTCCATGGTCGGCTTTGTGGCAGGCCTGCCCTTCATGTTCCAGATCGTCCCGCAGGACGAACAGCTGGAAGTACCGAAGTATCTCAGCCCACGAACGGACACGCCCCCCTTGACCGTGGGCCATGGTGGTTGCTTTGCCTGCATCTACTCGGTTCGGGGAGCCGGGGGCTACCAGATGTTCGGCATCGCCGCCGCGCCCATCTTCGACCCCGCACAGCGTCTCCCCGATTTCGATGATTTCCTGATCTTCTTCAAGCCAGGTGACATCGTGAAGCTCAAACCGGTGGACGAGGCAGAGTACAGGCAGATTCAGGCACAGGTCGAAAGCGGACACTTCCGGTACCGGCAGGCCCCGGTGACCTTCGACCTGCAGCAGGCTATGCAGGACCCCAAGGACTACAACAAGAAGATGATGGAGCACCTCGATGGCGTTTGAGATTCTGGAGCCGGGACTTGCAACCAGCGTTCAGGACAAGGGCCGCTTGGGCTACTACAACGTCGGCATCCCCCAAGGTGGAGCCATGGACCAATTGTCCGCGGAAATGGCAAATGCGCTGGCAGGCAATTCGCCGGAGGCTGCCGTCCTCGAATGCACCTATCTCGGCCCGAAGTTTCGCGCCGACCAGGACGCAATAATTGCGGTCACGGGAGCACCCGTCGACATTCGTGTCAACGGCGATGCCTGCGAGCAGTGGAACCGGTTGAAGCTGGCTGCCGGTGACGAGGTGTCCTTTGGTGTGCTGCGTGGTGGTACGCGCTACTACGTCGCGGTCCAGGGCGGCATCAACGTCCCCGTGGTGCTCGGGAGCAGGTCGACCTATGCGCTGGGAGCCATGGGCGGGTTCGAGGGACGGATGCTCAGGGCAGGCGACATACTGCCTGTGGGTTCCGCCGATTCAAGCCTTGCAACCGCGCCGATCCTCCGGAGCGTCGATGAGTCCCTGCGGCCTGCGTTCGAAAAGGAGGTCACGGTGCGGGTACTGCCGGGCCTCTATGACCACCGCCTGACCGAGGAAGGCCTCGAAACCCTCCTCACCGCGACCTGGACGCTCACGCCAGTGGCCGACCGCACGGGGTTGCGCTTTTCCGGCCCCGAGGTCGCATGGAAGCCTCGCACCCAGCCCTTCGGAGCGGGATCGGATCCCTCCAACATCGTGGACGCCGGATATGCCATCGGTTCCATCCAGATTCCGGGTGGCAAGGAACCCATCGTGCTCCACCGCGACGCGGTTTCCGGCGGCGGCTATGCCATGGTGGCCACGGTGATCAGCGCAGATATGGATTTGCTCGCGCGAAGTGCGCCTGGCACCAAAACGTCGTTCCGGGCAGTCACCATGGATGAGGCACTCGCAGCCCGGTTGGAGGGCAAGCTGGTGCGGTCGAAGCTTTGGGACACTTCAGCCGGCGATGGAGCGGGCGGGTAAAACGTAGAATGCGGCCGCGCTGCTCTCGCGGACGAACAGCTGTGGCGTCATGCGCACGGAGTCGACCTGCTCGCCGTTGATGACCTTATGGAGCATCTCGACGGCGCGGCGGCCAATGTCCAGCATCGGTGACCGTACGGAGGACAGCGGAATGGGGAGCTGGGCCGCGAGTGAGGTGTCGTTGAAGCCGACGATGGCGATATCCTGGCCCACGGTCAGGCCGTGTGCGCGGAAGGTCCCCATGGCTCCGATGGCCGCGAAGTCGTTGACGGAGAACACTGCCGTGGGTGGCTCGCCCGGGCGGCCTATGATCTTCTCGGCGGCATCTTTGCCGCCCTCGGTGTCGAAGCGTGACCAGATGACGTCCTCCTTCCGAAGCTCGCCGCCGAGCTCGCTCCACCGCTGGGAGAACCCGGCCGTCCGGTCGATAGCCGTGCTTGCGTAGGGCTCACCGGCGATCACGGCCACCCGCCGGTGTCCGGCGTCCCACAGATGGTCTGCCACCAGCTCGCCGCCAGCAACGTCATCGCAGGTGGACGAGGGAAAGCCCTCGTGACGGCGGTTCATGAGGACGAAGGGAACGTGCCGTGCACGGAGATCATGGATGAGGGTTGAACCGGCATGCACGTCGCCCAGGATTAACCCGTCCACCCTTCTGGCGAGCATGATGTCGGCCTTCCTGCGCTGCTCATCGATGCTGTCATGCGAGTTCATGACGAAGGTCGAGTAGTTGCTTGCCGCAGCCGCTTCCTCCACGCCCTCATACATGGTCGCCAGCACGATATCGGAGAGCCGCGGCACGATGACGCCGAAAGCCCTCGTGCGCCGAGTCCGGAGGCTGGTTGCCTGGGGATCAGGCGAATATCCGCGCTCCGCTGCCAGTTTCCGTACTCGCTCGGCTGTGGCGCTGGACGCCGCCCCCCGCGCAACGTCCGAAGTGGAGTGCAGTACCCGCGACACGGTGGACGAATGAATGCCCAGCTCAGCAGCAAGGTCTTTCAGCGTGACCGGAGTGCGGCCTTTCCCAGCGGTGTCCATTGACCCCATTCTTCCCTTGCATTCCGCCGATCGTTCTGGACGAGAAAACTGTCGCGCAAATCCCTTGACGAGATCCACGTCACATCATAGTGTTTTCTTTCGAGTAACCCAAACGATTGGGTTACGTGCTCAAGATCAGCACCCAAGTCCGCAACTGGCCTATCACCTTCACCCGCAACTAGGGTGCCGGGGCATTTTACCCAAACGATTGCGCCACAAGCTTCGAGACTTTCTCAGGAGGTGAACGTGACACCAACCAATAGCCCATACGTGGTGCTGCTGGCCACCGGCGGAACCATCGCATCCCGCACCTCAACCAATGACGGGGGCGCAACGCTCGCTGAGGACACAGGTGCGGCGATCCTGCAAACCACCGGGCAGGGCACCGTGCCCGTGGAGGTGGTTGACGTCATGCGCAAGGGCTCTTACCAGCTCACCTTCGCCGACATGCTTTCCATCTGTGCATCAATTCGTCAGGCGCTCAATGATCCCCTGGTCCTCGGTGTGGTGGTCACTCACGGAACGGACACCACCGAGGAGACTGCGTACCTCGCGGACCTTCTGCACCGGGATCCGCGGCCTGTGGTTTTCACCGGCGCCCAGCGCGCCGCCGACCATGCCGACCCCGATGGCCCGGACAATCTCCGGAAGGCGATTGCCGTCGCAGCGTCTCGCGACGCCCGAGGACACGGCGTCCTGGTGAGTTTCGCCGGGAAAATATTCCCTGCTGCGGGTGCTCAGAAAGTGCATACAGCGAACCTTCAGGCATTCGACAACCCCGACGGCGAACCCGCTGGAGCGGTGTCGGACACAGGGTCCGTGTCGATGCATTCCGTTCCGCTCCGGTTCGATCCACTGCCCGTCCCGGCTCCGGAGGTGGAGGCGCACCGTGCAGATATCGTTGCTATCTATCCTGGCGCCGACGCCGCGCTGCTCAAAGCGGCGCTATCGGTCGGTTCGTCGGGAATCGTGCTTGCGGCGACCGGGAACGGTAACGCGAACCCGGTCATTTGCGCGGCGGTCACCGACGCCACAGCGGCGGGCATCGTTGTCGTCACCAGCACCAGGGTGCACGCCGGACCGGTGCTGCCGGTGTATGGCAACGGCGGGGGCAAGGACCTTCAGGCCGCAGGAGCCATTCCGGCCGGTCTCCTCAAACCCTCGCAGGCCCGGACCCTGCTCCATCTGCTCCTCACATTGAAGATGTCACGTCCCCAGATCGAGAAACACTTCTTCCAGCGCGGCGGTCTGCTGCCGCACGCCGCTACTTATTCACTCCCAACCACCCCGTTGAAAGGCTGACCTATGAAAAAGGACATACAAATCGCATTCGGCGTCGACGTCGACGCCGTAGCAGGAATGCTCGGATCCTACGGTGGTGAGGATTCGCCCTGCGATATTTCCCGCGGCCTGTTCAGCGGCGAGGTGGGAGCCCCGCGCGTCCTCCGCCTGTTCGAGAAGTACGACCTTCCCTCCACCTGGTTCGTGCCCGGACACTCGCTGGAGACATTTCCCGAGTTGACGCAGATGATCGTGAACGCCGGACACGAGATCGGTGTCCACGGCTACTCCCACGAGAACCCAATCGCCATGACACGCGAACAGGAGACCGCGATCCTGGATCGCTCCATCGAACTGATCGAGAAGGTGTCCGGGAAGCGGCCGACCGGCTATGTGGCGCCGTGGTGGGAGTTCTCGACCATCACCAACGAAATCCTCCTCGAGCGGGGCATCAAGTACGACCACTCACTGATGCACAACGATTTCGAGCCCTACTACGTCCGCGTAGGGGACAGCTGGACCAAAATCGACTACAGCAAGCCCGCCGAGGCCTGGATGAAGCCCCTTGTCCGTGGCCGCGAGACTGATCTCGTGGAGATCCCCGCGAACTGGTACCTCGATGACCTCCCCCCGATGATGTTCATCAAGGCCTCCCCCAACTCCCACGGCTTCGTGAACCCCCGGGACATCGAGCAGATGTGGCGCGATCAGTTCGACTGGGTGTACTCCGAGATGGACCAGGCCGTTTTCACGATGACCATCCACCCCGACGTGTCGGGGCGCCCCCAGGTACTCCTCATGCTTGAACGGCTCATCCAGCATTTCAACTCCCACGAGGGCGTCACTTGGCACACCTTCGACCAGATCGCCGATTCATTCCTCGCACGCAGCCCCCGGAAGGAAACGAACTGATGTCCATCAAAGAGGCGGGCGTCGACCTTTCGACGCCGACAGGGGACGAGAAGCGCCGGTTTCCGACATTCACGAAGAAGAGAACGACGACGGTCAGTATCCTTGCGCTTCTCGCGTGGACCGTGGCCGTCTTCGACTACGGCCTGTTCGGCACCCTGCTGCCGGCCATGCAGGAGGAGTTCGGCTGGACGGCACCGGAAGCGTATGCCATCAACACCTGGATCGCCGTCGGTACGGCGATCGTCTGCTTCGGCATCGGGCCCGTCATCGACCGCCTGGGCCGGCGCAAGGGAATGATGCTCACCGTCGGCGGCACCGCCATCGTCTCCGGTGTCACCGCGTTCATCCCCGCCGGGCTCGGCTTCATGAGCAACGCGCTGCTTGTGGTCGTGCGCTCATTCGGTGGGCTGGGTTTCTCGGAGCAGGCTGTCAACGCAACCTACATGAACGAGGTCTACCAGGTCACCGAAGACGAAAGGAAGCGGAAGCGACCGGGCTTCCACTACTCCTTCATCCAGGGTGGCTGGCCGCTTGGATTCCTGCTGGCCAGCGCCCTGGCGCTGGCCTTCCTGCCCACGCTTGGTTGGCGTGCGCTCTACCTCATGGCCACCATTCCAGCGATCATCATCGTCCTGCTGATCGCCAAGAAACTCAAGGAAACCCCTCAGTTCGAGCTTCACCAGAAACTGACGCAGCTCGAGAAGAGCGGCAAGACTGCTGAAGCCCATGCCCTCGCCCGATCCTTCGGCGTTGAGCACTCCTCGAGCGCTCCCCTGAAACGCATCTGGGAGCCGGCGCTACGCCGCAACACCATCATTTTCTCGCTCGCATGGATCGTCAACTTCTTCGGCATCATGATCTTCAGCATCCTCGGCACGTCCGTCCTGGCCAATGCCAAGGGCGTGCAGCTCTCGGATGCGTTCTGGATGCTCATCATCATCAACCTGCTTGCCTACTTCGGCTACGTCTTCCACGGCTGGCTGGGTGACAAGATCGGACGTAAGAAGACCATCGTCTCCGGATGGATTATCTCGGGCCTTTCCTTCGCCGTCATGCTCAGCCCCCTCGTCTCCAGTCCCTTCCTCATCATCCTGACCTACGGAACAGGACTGTTCTTCCTGGTGGGCCCGTACTCCGCAATCCAGTACTTCATGGCCGAGTGCTACCCCGTCAGCTGCCGCGCCACCGGGCTCGCCTTCATAGGAGCCATGAGCCAGCCCGGCATCATCCTCGGTGGTGCGCTCTTCACCGTGGTCGCTGCAGCAGCCGGAACAGGGCCCGCAGCATTGTGGGTCGGTGCCCTCGGAACACTGCTCTCCGGCTTCCTGATGCTTGGCACGAAGGCAGTGCCGGCCGTCGCGCTGGAAGAAGCCCATGCCACAGTCTGAAGTAGCAATCATCACCGGGGCTGCCAGCGGTATCGGTAGGGCCCTCGCGGAGCACTATGCCCGCCGTGGCGTGAGGTCCGTCATCGGCACTTTCCCCGGCGACCCCCACGATCCCGAGCAGACGCTTCGACTGGTCGAGGAAGCCGGCGGGGCAGCCGTCATCCATGAGGTCGACGTCCGGACCACGGAGTCCGTGGATGCGTTCGCCGAGCGCGCCCTTTCCGAGTTCGGCCGGCTCGACTACGCCGTGGCCAACGCCGGGATCCTCCGCAACTCGCCGTTGAACGAGCTGTCGGACGAACTGTGGAACGACATGCTGAACGTGGACCTTACGGGCGTGCTCCGCACCCTGCGCGCCGGATCCCAGCGCATGCGTGAAGGCGGTGCGCTGGTCGCCGTGTCCTCGATCGCCGGCGGGGTGTACGGATGGGAGGAGCACGCCCACTACGCCGCGGCGAAAGCCGGCGTGCTGGGCCTGGTGCGCAGTGTCGCCGTCGAACTGGGCCCCCGGGGAATCCGTGCGAATGCGGTGATTCCGGGGCTCATCGAGACACCGCAATCCCTCGACCCGGTCAACTCATTGGGCCCGGACGGACTGAAGCGGGCAGGCAAGGACATCCCGTGGGGACGCGTCGGCACGCCGCGGGAAGTGGCCGACGTGATCGGCTTCCTGACCTCGGATGCTGCCGGATATGTTACCGGGCAATCCCTGGTCGTCGACGGTGGACTCACTGTCAAGATGAGGGCCTGATCCGACGTGGCACGCCTGATTGTGGATGAACCGACGGACCGCGGACGGACGGTCGTCGTCACGGGCGGTGGCAGCGGCATCGGCGCGGCCATCGCCCGGGCTTTCCGGGCCAACGGAGACCGTGTTGCCGTCCTGGATCGCACACCGGCAGCAGGAACCATTGTGGTGGATGTCGCCAGGGAGGACAGGGTAGCCGAAGCTTTCGCCACCGCCCGAAAAGAACTGGGCACCATCGACATCCTGGTCAACAGCGCCGGACTACTCACCGAGTCAAGACTTGAGGACATGTCCCTGGACCGATGGACGGAAACGCTTGCGGTGGACCTCACGGGAGTCTTCCTGTGCTGCCGTGAGGTGGTACCCGACATGCGCCGCCGCAACTGGGGCCGCATCATCAACATCTCCTCGCAGCTCGGATTGAAGGGAGGAACTGGACTGAGCCACTACAGCGCCGCGAAAGCCGGCGTCATCGCCATGACGAAGTCACTGGCCCTCGAGGTGTCCGCCGACAACGTCCTGGTCAACTGCATCGCGCCCGGCCCCATTGAGACACCCCTGGTCGACGGCATCTCGGAAGAGTGGAAATCCGCCAAGCGCAAGGAACTCCCACTCGGACGCTTCGGGTCTCCCAATGAAATCGCGCCGACCGCACTACTCCTGGCCAGCGATCCCGGCGGGAATCTCTACGTCGGGCAGACACTCGGGCCGAACTCCGGCGACGTCATGCCCTGAAAGGAGAACACCGATGTGTGGAGCCTGTGGAAAGACAGCAACGCCTGACCCCGTGCTCGGTCCAGTGCGTACCCTTCGCCAGCAACTGCTCGTTGCCCAGATTCTCAACGCCCTGTGTAGCGGACTTTCCGGTCTTCCCACCGTGCGGGTTGCGGGCGACGGCTGGATGGTCCGCAGCGCCACCGGCGCGTCAACGTCCTGCAGCACTGTGCATCGGATTTGGGAGGCGCTGATGGGGTGCTGCGTGGATCTCTATGGCACCCCACGTCCGATCGTCGATCGCCTCAGCGCGACCACCGACGGGCGGGATGCCACACCAGACGGCGTTGCGGAAGCGGTTACCGAAGCTGGACTGCGCGTCGCGGCCGAGCACCGGTGGAGTACTGCTCTAGCCGCCGACGATTTATTGAGGTAACTTAGCGGGGTCGTAACAAATTGTATACAAAAGATGACGCTTTCCTCTGATTGTATGTAAAGCACTGTCGCTCACTACGAAGGAACCCCATGTCCGAGCTTCTCCAGCACCCGTTCTCCCTGAAGGCGCGGCACGTCCGTCGCAGTGCCCTCGTCCCGGTCCTCGCCCTCGGCCTGGTCGTCGGCACCACCGCATGCCAGGCCCCCCAGACCACTGCCGAAGCACCCCAGGGAGACGATGTCGTCTCCGCTCCGATCGGCGATCAGACCATCGTGGAGGGCGGCGATCTCGTCATGGCCCTCTCCGCAGAGCCCGACCGCCTGGACCCGACGACGTCGTCGTCGCTGTACACGCGGTACGTCATGCAGACCATGTGCCAGAAGCTCTACGACATCGACGAAAACGGCGAGATCGTCCCGCAGCTCGCCACCGACCTCCCCGAGGTCTCCGAGGACGGCCTGACCGTGAGCATCCCGGTCCGCGACGACGCGGTCTTCGCCGACGGAACCCCCTTCAATGCCGAAGCGGTGGCC
>NZ_KI914783.1:24800-35974 GCF_000520535.1 Arthrobacter sp. H41 | reverse complement strand
ACCGTGGAAGTCACCTACGCCGAGCCCTTCGCACCCCTGACTGCGGCACTGGCCGACCGTGCCGGCATGATCCTCTCGCCCGCGGCGCTGGCCGCGAACGGTGAAGCCTTCGGCGACAGCCCCGTCTGCGTGGGCCCGTTCAAGTTTGCGGAACGGATCCCCCAGACCTCCATCACCGTGGAACGTGATCCGCTCTACTACGACGCCGAGAACGTACACCTGGACACCATCACCTACCGCATCATCACCGACTCGAACATCCGCGCGGCGAACCTGCGCTCGGGCGACGTCCAGGTGGCCGACACCATCTCCACCCAGGATGTCGGCGAACTCATGAATGAGGACGGCATCGGTATCCTCCAGGTAGGTTCCCTCGGCTACCAGGGGATCACGGTCAATGTCGGCAACACCGACGGCGTCGGCGCGGCCCCGGGAGTCATCGACACCCCCATCGGCACCGATCCCACCATCCGCAAGGCCCTGTCCATGTCGATCGACCGTGAGGCCCTCGTGGAATCGGTCTTTGGCGGCTATCACGAGACCGCATGCTCCCCGATCTCCCCGGCGAGCCCGTTCAGCACCGAGGCAAGCGAGGCATGCCCCGAGTACGATCCCGAGGCGGCCATGGCCCTGCTGGAGGAAGCGGGCGTCGAGATGCCCTACAAGATCCAGATGCAGGTCAGCAACAACCCCGACACCATCCGGTTCGCCCAGGCGCTGCAGGCCGCCGTCACCGAGGGTGGCTTCGAGATCGAGATCCAGCCCGTCGAATACTCGACTCTGCTCGACGTCCAGGACCGCGGCGACTACGAGGTACTCCAGCTCGGCTGGTCCGGCCGCGTCGACCCGCACGGCAACATGTACAACTTCCTCTCCACCGGAGGCGGCGCCAACTACTCCGGCTACAGCAAGCCCGAGGTCGATGAACTGCTGACCCAGGCCTCGCAGTCGAACGAGATCGACGAACGCTCCGAGCTGTACGGTCAGGCCGTCACCCAGATCCAGGAGGACAACCCGATCATCTACCTCTACCGCGTCCGCAGCCTCACCGGCTACTCGACCGACATCGCCGGTGTTGAGACCTTCGCCGACGGCGTGGTCCACCTCAGCAACGCGGCATTCGTCGAAGCAGGCTAAGCAGCCACCATGCTCAACTACCTCGTCACACGCCTGTGGCAGTCAGTCGTCACGCTCATCCTCGCCTCGATCGTGGTGTTCCTCGGAGTGCGCCAGCTCCCCGGTGACCCTGCGCTTGCGATGGCGGGGGAAGAAGCTACACCGGAGCGGGTCGAAGCGATCCGCGAGCAGCTCGGCCTCAACGAATCACTCATCACCCAGTACCTGAAGTTCGTGGGCAACATGCTCCGTGGCGACTTCGGGCAGTCCACGCGGACCGGCGCCCAGGTCACCGACCTGGTCGCCGCGACGCTGCCCGTCACGCTGTGGCTGTCGGCGTACGCGATCGTGGTCGCCGTCGTCGTGGGCGTGCTGCTCGGTATCATCGCCGAGAGGTTCCGGGGCCGCTGGCCCGAGTGGATGGCGAATGCGCTCGCGCTGATCGGGCTGTCGGTGCCGAACTTCTGGCTCGGCATCCTCGCCATCCTCTACCTCGCGGTGGCGTTCGGGCTGTTCCCGGCGTCGGGGTACGTTCCGATCACCCAGGACCCCATTCAGGGGTTCTATCACCTCACTCTGCCGGCGATCATCCTCGGCACGTCGCTGGCCGCGGTCATCATGCGGCAGACGCGGGCCTCGATGATCGAGACCATGAAGACGGACTTCGTGCGGACGGCCCGGGCCAAGGGCCTGAGCCGGCAGCGCGTCCTCGTCCGCTACGGTCTGCGGAACTCGCTGATCGTGGTGGTCACGATCATCGGGCTGCAGCTCGGCGGGCTCATTTCGGGGGCCGTGGTCACCGAGCGGATCTTCGCCCTTCCCGGATTCGGCAAGCTCACCCTCGACGCCGTCTTTACCCGCGACTACCCCGTCATCCAGGCCGTGGTGCTGCTCATCACTGTGGGCTACATCCTGATCAACCTCGCCGTGGACATCCTGTACTCGGTCATTAATCCGCGGATCCGCGTGGGAGGAAAAAGCTGATGACCGTCGTGGAAGTACGCAACCCCGGACTCGGTTCGGCTCGTGGCCGCGTCTGGCGTTCACTGCTGAAAAGCCCGCTCGGGCTCACCGGCGGCATCATGCTCGCCATCGTCGTCGTCCTCGGGCTCCTCGCGCCGCTGATCGCTCCCTACGGGCCGGCGGAGGTGCACTTCGACGCGCCGTTCCAGCAGCCCGGCACCGTCGGGTACATCCTCGGCACCGACGATCTG
This sequence comes from Arthrobacter sp. H41, assembly GCF_000520535.1. Taxonomy (GTDB): domain Bacteria; phylum Actinomycetota; class Actinomycetes; order Actinomycetales; family Micrococcaceae; genus Arthrobacter_D. Next base: position 33,644 of record NZ_KI914783.1, on the reverse strand, counting down.
GGGCGGGACATTTTCTCGCGCATGCTGTTCGGCATCCGGGTGTCATTGCAGGTGGGAATCATGTCGGTGGTGCTCGCCGTCGTCGTCGGCACCCCGTTGGGGCTCCTCGCGGGCTACTGGCGGGGGCTCGACGGCGTCATCTCGCGCCTCACCGACGTGACGCTCGCGTTCCCGTTCCTCATCATCGCCGTCGGCCTCTCCGCCATCAGCGGCCCGAGCCTCACCAACGCAGCCATCGCGCTGGGGATCGCCCAGATCCCCACGATGATCCGCGTGGTGCGCGGCGAGACGCTGCGGATCAAGGAGACGGACTTCGTGCTCGGCGCGAAGACCATGGACGCCTCCGGCGTCCGCATCATCTTCTCCCACATCCTCCCCAACGCGGTGTCCGCGATCATCGTGCAGGCCACGGTGATCATGCCGGTCGCGGTGATCGGCGAGGCACTGCTCTCCTTCCTCGGGCTCGGCATCCAGCCTCCGACTCCGAGCCTCGGGATCATGCTCTCGGATGCCCAGCAGTACATCTCACGGGCGCCCACCGCGGCCATCTTCCCGGGACTGGCGATCGTGCTCATCTGCCTCGGGTTCAACCTCTTCGGTGATGCACTGCGCGATGCCCTCGATCCCACGAACTCCAGCCGAAAGTGATTCAGTGACTCTTCCAACCGCCGACGCGCCGGCTCCCCTGCTGTCTGTGCGCGGGCTCGAAGTGACCTTCGGAGACAACGCCGAACCCGTTCTGCATGACGTGAGTTTCGACATCCGCCCGGGTGAGCGGGTTGCCATCGTGGGCCAGTCCGGCTCCGGCAAATCGACCATCATCGGCTCGATCCTCCGGTTGCTGCCGGGTGACGGGCACATCACGGGCGGGTCGATCCTGCTCGGCAACGATGATCTCGCCACCGCTTCCGAGCAACACATGCGCAGTGTCCGCGGACGGCGGATCGGCCTGGTGCCGCAGGATCCGGCGTCCAACCTCAACCCATCGATGCGCGTCGGTGCGCAGATCGCCGATGCGCTCGCGGCGAGCGGGCACCGGAACGGCGCCGACGTCGAGAAGCGCGTCGTGGAGCTCATGACCGAGGCCGGCATTCCGGAGGCGAAGCGCCGGGCCAAGCAGTACCCGCACGAATTCTCCGGCGGCATGCGCCAGCGCGTGCTCATCGCGATCGCACTCTCGCGCCAACCGGAACTGCTGATCGCCGATGAGCCGACCTCGGCGCTCGACGTGACGGTCCAGCGGCAGATCCTCAACCACCTGCAGACCCTCGTGGACGCGCACGGAACGTCCCTGCTGTTCATCACCCACGACCTCGGGGTCGCAGCGGACCGCACCGACCGCATCATCGTCATGTCGGAGGGCCGGATCGTGGAGGTGGGAACACCCGCGGAGATCCTGCTCAATCCGCAGGAGGACTATACCAAGCGACTCGTCGCGGCGGCCCCGACGGCGGTGGCGGCAGTCCGGGTAGCCGCGGGCAGTTCCACGGTGAAGACAGGTCCCATCCTCGAAGTCTCGCACCTCGTCAAGGAGTTCAAGATCCGCGGCCAGCGCGGGAGCATCCTGCGCGCGGTCGATGACGTCTCCTTCTCGGTGGAACGAGGAACCACGACGGCGATCGTCGGCGAGTCGGGTTCGGGAAAGACGACGGTCGCGAGGATCATCCTCGGGCTGGAGTCGGCGACGTCGGGCACTGCCCTGGTTGATGGCGAGGGCATTACCGCGAGCCGCGGGCAGCAGCGGCGCGCCCTGCGGCGCAGGGTTCAGCCCGTCTTCCAGGACCCGTACGGATCCCTCGACCCCACCTACAGCATCGAGAAGCTGATCGATGAGCCGCTGCGCATCTTCAAGGTGGGCGACCGCCGCAGCCGGCAGGACCGCGTGGCCGAACTGCTCGACCAGGTGGCACTGCCGCGAACCGTGGCCCAGCGCCGTCCGAACGAACTCTCCGGCGGGCAACGGCAGCGCGTGGCGATCGCCCGCGCCCTCGCCCTGGAGCCGGAGCTGCTGATCTGCGACGAGGCGGTGTCAGCGCTCGACGTCCTGGTGCAGGAGCAGATCCTCACCCTGCTGGCGGATCTTCAGTCGAACCTCGGCCTCAGCTACCTCTTCATCACGCACGACCTCGCGGTGGTCCGCCAGATCGCCCACAACGTGGTGGTGATGAAGAGCGGCGAAGTGATGGAGGAAGGTGCCACCGACGCAGTGTTCCGCTCGCCGTCGTCCGGATACACGCGTGAGTTGCTCAGCGCGATCCCCGGCGCCTCGCTGGTGAGTTGAGAGTTGCTCAGGCCCTCCCCTTCAGGATCAGGTACCAGTAGACCCGTGGCAGGAGGACGCGGTCCGCGAACCAGGTGAGGCGCCGCTCCTTCGCCAGCCCCTTCCATAGGGGGATCGTCGGTTTGGGACGGTAGAGGTCGTCGAACTCCGAGAACACCACCGTTCCGCGGGACACCGTGAAGGGGCACGCCGAGTAGGAATTGTACTTCTTTCCCGGCTTCCTACCCTTCCGCACGGACACCAGGTTCCGCGCCAGCACGGCGGTCTGCATGCGCAGCGCAGCGCCGGACTTCGAGTTCTTCGTGCCCGCGGCATCGCCCAGGGACCACACGTTCCCGTAGCGCGTGTGCCGGAGCGTTTCCGGGTCCACCTCGACGAATCCGCCGGCGTCGCCGCGAGCGGGGAGGGTCGTGGCCTTCAGCCAGTCCGGCGCCGATTGCGGCGGAACGGCGTGCAGCACGTCGTAGGAGATACTCTCCGTTTCCCCGGTGAGTTTGCTGCGGACGACGGCGGTGCGGGCACCGGCGTCGACCCCGGCAAGCTCGCTGCTGGAGCGCAGCTCAATACCGTACTCGGCAATCTTGCGGTTCAGTTCGGCGTCGACGAGCGGCACACCGAAGATGGTGGGCGTCGGCACCACCAGCACCACGCGGATGTTCCCGAGGACGCCCTGTTCGCGCCAGTAGTCGCAGGCGAGGTACATCGGCTTCTGGGACGCACCGGCGCAGGTCGCCGGGCCGGCGGGCTGGGTGAACACCACCGTGCCCTTCCTCAGGTTCCGCAGCAGGTCCCAGGCCTTCGGGGCGAGCTCGAACTCGTAGTTCGACGCCCCGGACGGCGAGGCCATCGCGTCGACGAGTCCCGGCACCGCATCCCAGTCCTTCTGGATTCCGGGACACACCACGAGGTGCCCATAGGTGGCCCGGGCGCCCGAGGCAAGCAGCACAGTGTTGGCGTCGGTGTCGATTCCCGTAGCGGCGTCGCGGATCCACCGAACTCCCTTCGGCGTCACATCACCCTGCGGCCGCGTGGCCATGTCCACCGGAGCCGTTCCGCCGGCGATATGCGAGAGGAGCGGCTGGTACAGGTGGTGCTCTCGGGGCTCGACGACGGCGACGTCCCGAACGCCGTAGCGCCGCAGCCGCGCTGCCAGCGATATCCCGGCGTTGCCGCCGCCGAGGATGACGACGTCGGAATGGGTGGCGGCAGCGGGGGAAGGCATCATGGCTCGACCCTACAGCTCGCATCCGGTCGCCGGCCTGCTTGCTGTGAACGGGTGGTGAGCATCTACGCGCGCCCCTGCGCGATGCGGTAGGACTCGTCGATCAGCTCGGCCAACTCGTCGGGCTGGAGCCGGGCGAGGCGAACCAGCACGAGGTTCGGTGAGCGCTCATGGTGGGGCGTGATGTAGTACGTTCCGGGATCGATTCCGAGCAGGGCGTCCCGTTCACCGGTCTTCACGGTGACGACGCCGTCCTCCCATATCCTTGCCACCAGCGTTCCCGCGAACCACGCGGGCTGGTTCCAGCTGAGGCGTTCGCTCACGCCGAACAGCGCGAGGCAGATCCTCCGGACGTCGTGGTCAGTCGCCATGAGGGAAGGGCCTGCCGGAAGAGTGCCACCTCACCGCCCGTGCGCTCCGTAGACCAGGATCGCATTGCCCTTGCTGGTGATGGTGCTGTCCTGCAGCGTCAGCCGCGTCATCGGATCGCCGGTTTCGAAGAGGCGCCGCCCCGACCCGGCGATCACCGGGTGCATCATCAGCGTGAGCGAATCCAGCAGGCCGGCGAACAGCAGTTGCCGCACCACGGAGATGCTCCCGCACACGCTGATGTCCTTCCCGTCAGTGGCCTTCAGTCCGGTGACGAAATCCACCAGGTCCCCCTCGATCCGACGCGAGTTCTCCCACTCAAGGCTGTCCGTCAGGGAACGGGAGGCCACGAACTTCTCGACCGGATTGATGAAGGTGCCGAATTCGTCATCGGACTGGGCCTTCGGCCAGTAGCCCGACCACTCCTGGTAACTCACACGGCCGAGTATCACGGTGACGGTGCGACCGATCATCGCATCCAACCCGGCGCCGAGCTCATCATCGAAGCTGTCGAACTGCCAGAGGTGCGGGGACTCCACCACCCCATCGATGGAGGAGAAAAGCCCGGCGGTGACTCTGCGCATAGTGGTCTCCTCGAGGATCGGCGTACCGCTGAGTCAACTGATTGTGCGCGGATACGTCAAGAGCTGCGCCGCACCCTGCAGAAATCATCGGAATGGACGCCCCCTTCCCTTCTGCCGTAACCCCAGACAGACTCTAACCAGCACCCCGTCGACGCGCAGGAGGATCATGAAGGCTGTCCGTGTTCACCGGTACCGCGAAGATCCGTCGATCGACGACGTCCCGGAGCCGCGTGTCATCAGTCCATGGGACGTTCTCGTGAAGATCGGCGCAGCGGGGTTGTGTCGCACCGACCTCCACGTCATCGAGGGCCAGTGGGACCCGATCCAGCACCCGACGCTCCCCTACATCCTCGGCCACGAGAACGCCGGCTGGGTTTCCGAGATCGGGTCCGCCGTCTCCAACGTCTCCGTGGGCGACACCGTGATTCTGCACCCCCTCGTGACGTGCGGGCTCTGCCCTGCATGCCGCGAAGGGCAGGATTCGCACTGCGCGAACGCCAGTTTCCCCGGCCTGAACGTCGACGGCGGCATGGCGGAGTATCTGCGCACCAACGCCCGCTCGGTGGTGAAGCTCGATCCGCGCCTGCAGCCCGCCGAGGTGGCAGCACTGGCCGACGCCGGTCTCACCGCCTACCACGCGGTTCGCAAAGCCGTGCCCCTGCTGCCGCCGGGGAGCCACGCCGTCGTGATCGGCAGCGGCGGTCTTGGACACATCGGCGTGCAGTCGCTCAAGGCGCTCACCGCGGCGGAGGTGACCGTCGTCGACCGTTCAGCGGACGCCCTTGAACTCGCCCGCACCCTCGGTGCGGACCACACAGTCAACTCCGCCGACCCGAGCGGAACCGCAGGAGAACTGCTCGATATCACCGGAGGCGGAGCGCAGGTGGTCTTCGATTTCGTGGGAGAGCACGGCACCGAGCCGCTCGGCATCGCGGCCCTGCGGAACCGCGGCAGCTACTACTCGATCGGTTACGGCGGCTCGGTGAACATCGACACCATCGAGATCATCTCCCGGGAGATCAACGTGGTCGGCAACCTCGTGGGCACCTACACCGAGCTCACGGAACTCATGACCCTCACCGCACAGGGCAAAGTCACCCTTTCCACCCGGACCTACGACCTCGAGGACGCGGTCCAGGCGATGCACGACCTCGACGCGGGCCGACTTGTGGGCCGCGGCATCCTGGTTCCGAACCTCAATCGATAACGGCAACCGATCGAACAACCCAAGGGGCAAAAACAATGGCGTTTCCCGCGAAATATTCGGCCCTCAACGAGCTGCAGCTGACGGAGGAGGCACGGCGCACGCTCGCGCGGATCATCCGTGTCGCCTTCCCGCACCCGACAATTCCTGACGGCCCGTACGAGCGCATGGCCGACAAGATCGTTGCTGAGGCGCAGGAGTCCACGTGGTTCCGCGTGGCGCTGACGCAGGGCCTGCTCACCCTGAACACCCTTACCGAGGAGAAGTTCCTCGATCTCTCCGACGAGCGCGCGCTTGCGGTGCTCAAGCGCATCAGCGACCTCGAGTTCTTCGGCTTCATCCGCCGCACCACGGTACTGAACTTCTATGACGACCCTGAGGTGTGGAAGTACTTCGGCTACGAGGGCGAATCGTTCGACCAGGGCGGCTACCTGCACCGGGGCTTCGACGATCTCGACTGGCTCCCCGAGCAGCGTGTCGAGGAAAGCGACGAGGCGTTGGCCGAAATCGGCCCGCTGGGCTACGACATCGCACAGCACGCCCCCGCGCGCGCAGAAGGTGCCGGCGAGACCGGCGGCATCGAGCGCGAGGAACAGTTTCCCGACCTCTTGAGGGGCTCCGACACCGTACAGGAAGGCACCACACCATGATTGCAGAGCTGAACGGCGCGGCAGCCGAACCGGCGTCGGCCCATTTCGACAAGGACGACGCCGACGTCGTCGTCATCGTCGGCTCGGGCGCCGGCGGCGGAACGCTGGCCCACGAACTGACCACCAAAGGCGTGAAGGTGGTACTCCTCGAGGCCGGCGGGCACATCCGGAACGAGGACTACGTCAACAACGAGTGGGAAGCCTTCAACCAGATGGCCTGGCTCGATCCACGCACGACGTCGGGCAGTTGGCGTGTGGCACGCGACTTCCCGAACCTGCCGGCCTGGATCGTGAAGGCCGTCGGCGGCACCACGACCCACTGGGCGGGCGCGACACCGCGGTTCAAGGCGCACGAATTCAAGACCCGCACCACCTATGGGCGCATCGACGGCGCGAACCTGCTCGACTGGCCGATATCCCTGGCGGACCTCGAGCCGTACTACGAAAAAGCCGAGACGAAGATCGGCACCACCCACCGCCATGGCAGGCGGGCGATGCCCGCGAACAACAACTACAAGGTGCTCGCTGCGGGGGCGGACCGCATCGGCTACCGCCACTACGCAACGGGCCCCTATGGCACCAACGCCGAGCCCTATGACGGGCGGCCCGCGTCCATCCAGGACGGCTTCAACTTCCAGGGCGACAAGAACAAGTCCAAGTGGTCGACCCTCGTCTCGGAGATCCCCAAGGCGCTGCGCACGGGCAAGCTGGACCTGCGGCCGGACAGCCAGGCAGTCCAGATCACCCATACGCCCGAGGGCCGCGCGGACGGCGTGCTGTACGTGGACGCCGACGGAAACCTGCAGCGGCAGAAAGCCCGCGTCGTCGCCGTCGCCGGGAACTCCATCGAGACGGCGCGGCTGCTGCTGCTCTCGGGTTCACCGCTGTTCCCGGACGGCCTTGCGAACTCGTCCGGGCAGCTCGGCCGCAACTATATGCGGCACACCACCGGCTCGGTCTACGCGAAGTTCGATCGGCCAGTGCACATGTACCGCGGGGAAACGATGGCGGGGCTGGTGGCCGATGAGTCACGGCACGACGTCGACCGCGGCTTCTCCGGTGGGTACTACCTCGAAACCGTCGCGCTGGGGCCCGCGTTCCTCGCGAGCTTCGTCGATCCCGGCGCCTGGGGGCCCGGCTTCGCGTCACTGCTCGACGACTATGAGAACACGGCGGGCCTGTGGATCGTGGGTGAGGACATGCCGCAGGAGACCAACCGCATCACGCTGAACACGAGCGTGACGGACCGCCTCGGGCTGCCAGTACCGAATGTGCACTTCGACGACCACGCGAACGACACCGCGATGCGCAGCCACGGCTACCAGCAGGCGTCCCTGCTGTACGAAGCGGTGGGCGCACTGTCCTCGCACCACACTCCTCCGTATCCCTCGACACACAACCTGGGGACCGCGCGCATGAGCGAGCGCCCCGAGGACGGCGTGGTCAACGGGTTCGGCCAGGCACACGATGTGAGGAACCTGTTCGTGTCGGACGGGTCGCAGTTCACCACGGGAGGTGCAGCGAACCCCACGCTCACCATCGTGGCGCTGGCCATCCGGCAGGCGGAGTACATTGTGCAGCAGTTGGCCGCCTCGGCCATCTGAGTCCAGGAAACCTCGAGGGAGACCCGTATGAGCAGCAATCAGGACCTGACGGTCGCCGACGACCCGGAGGAGAACCGGTATGTGGCGCGCCGTGCCGGCGAAGCGGTCGGGTTCGCGGCGTACCGCCAGACTCCGGGCTGCGTGGTGTTCACCCACACCGGGGTGGATCAGGACATCGAAGGCCAGGGCGTCGGCAGCGCCCTCGTCCGGGCGGCCCTCGACGACGTCCGCAGGAAGGACCTCACCGTGAGCCCGGAGTGCTCCTTCGTGGCGGCCTTCATTCGGGAGCACGAGGAGTATCAGGACCTGGTGCGTTAGCTGCCTGATCCGACGCCGAAGGCGACAACAGCGGACGACGACGCCGGTCAGGCACCCGGCGTCGTCGTTCCGGCTCGTCAGTCGGGAAGCTCGAAGTCCTTGGAGATGGTCAGCGCGGCCTCGCGCAGCACCGGAACCGCCCTCGCGGCGAAGGCATCGTCGACCCGCGACACCGGTCCCGAGACCGAGATCGCCGTCGGCGTCGGCGCATCGGGAATCGCGATGGCGAAACACCGCACACCGAGCTCCTGCTCCTCCTCGTCGATCGAATAGCCCCGCTCGCGGATGACATCCAGGTCCTCGAGCAACTCCTCGACGGTCCGGATGCTCTTCTCCGTATGCGGTGGCATTCCCGCCTTCGCAACGATCCGCCGGACGGCTGCATCGCTCAACTGGGACAGCATCGCCTTCCCCACCCCGGTGTCGTGGGAGTGGGCACGCCGGCCCACCTCGGTGAACATGCGCATGGAATGGGGAGATGGCACCTGGGCGACGTAGACCACCATGTCGGCATCCAGCACCGCCATGTTCGCCGTCTCCCCCAGCGTATCCACCAGGTGCTTGAGCTGCCGGCTCGCCAGGGAGCCGAGCTGGCTGCTGGCACCTGCTCCG
>NZ_KI914783.1:15061-24700 GCF_000520535.1 Arthrobacter sp. H41 | reverse complement strand
TGGCTGCTGGCACCTGCTCCGAGCCGGATCAGCCGCGGGCCGAGGGCGTAACGCCGATTCGGCAGCTGACGGGCATACCCCTTGCTCACCAGCGTGCGCAGCAGCCGGTGGATGGTCGGAAGGGGCAGGTCGGTGGAGGACGAGAGCTCGCTGAGCGTCAGCTCGCCCCCGGCATCGGTGATCAGCTCCAACAGCTCGAAGACGCGCTCGACGGACTGCACGCCCCCCTTGACCGCTTTCTCAACCATGAATGTCCCCTGACGTTTCGAGCCGATGGATCAAGGCCGAATATCCGCCTTGTGGAATTATCTTCTAACTTACCGGACTTTGTTCGAACAGGGCGTCCGTTCGTCCGTCAGCCAGAAAGGCCCGGAGGTGGTCAGGCGGAACCGCGGCGCAGCAGCTGCCCGGTCGGGGTCACGCCGTCGACCTCGACTCCCCGGAGGTAGGTCCGTCGGACCACACCCACCAGCGGCTTCTTGTCATACGGGCTGATGGCATTCTTGTGATGCAGCTTGTCCACGTCCACGATGAACGTGTCATCTGCTGCGAATACGGCGAAATCGGCGTCATAGCCGAGTGCGAGCCGGCCCTTCTTCGTGAGCCGTGCCAGTGCGGCGGGCCGTTCGGACATCCAGTCCACCACCTGTTCAAGGGCGATTCCCCGTCGCCGCGCTTCGGTCCAGATCAGTGACAGACCCAGCTGCAACGAGGAGACGCCGCCCCAGGCCACACCGAAATCACCGTTCTCGAGGTCCTTGAGGTCCAGGGTGCTCGGCGAGTGGTCGGAGACGATGCAGTCGATGATGCCGTCCTCGAGGCCTTTCCAGAGCAGCTCCCGGTTCGAGGCCTCACGGATCGGTGGGCAGCACTTGAAGGCGGTGGCGCCATTGGGAATCTCCTCGGCCAACAGGGTCAGGTAGTGCGGACATGTCTCCACCGTCAGCTTCACCCCGTCCCGCTTGGCGCTGGCGATCATGGGCAGGGCATCCGAGGAGGACAGGTGGAGGATATGCGCCCGCGCGCCGGTCCAGCGTGCCCGCTCGATCACCTCGGCGATGGCCACGTTCTCGGCGCCCCGCGGACGGGAGGCGAGGAACCGGTCGTACTGGTCCCCCTCGGCCGACGGCGCGCGGTCGATGGCGCGGGAATCCTCGGCGTGGACGATCATCAGCGAATCGAAGGTTGCCAGCTCCGCCATGTCGGCTTCCATCTCGTCCGCCTCGAGGTGCGGAAATTCATCCACCCCTGAATGCAGCAGGAAGCACTTGAACCCGAAGACACCTGCGTCGTGCAGACCGCGCAGCTCGGAGGTGTTTCCCGGGATCGCTCCGCCCCAGAAGCCCACGTCGACAAAGGCCTGGTTCTCCGCCACGGCCCGCTTCTGGTCGAGCGCGCCGACGTCGACGGTCGGAGGGATGCTGTTCAGCGGCATGTCGATGATGGTGGTCACGCCGCCCGCCGCGGCCGCGCGGGTCGCGGAGGCGAAACCCTCCCACTCGGTACGCCCGGGCTCGTTGACGTGCACATGGCTGTCGACGAGACCCGGCAGCAGGGTTTCGTCATCCGAAAGGTCAACGATCGCCCGTCCTGCCAGTCCGCTGCCGAGCGGCACGATAGCCACCACGGTGCCGTTCGAGACCCCGACCTCGCGCTCCGCGAGCCCGGCGGTGGTCAGAATCCTCCGGCCCCGGAGGACGAGGTCGTAGACCGTGCTGTCCGTTCCGGGGATGGAATGCTCTTTCGCCATGATGTTCCTTTAGATTGAGGGACCGACCGGCGCGAGCGCCTGCAGGTAGGCGCCCACCAGTTCTCCCACCCGTTCAACCAGCGGTCCGGCATCGGTCATGCACTTCGCGACATCCTGCTCGAGGTCGGTCAGCGCGTAGGTTCGGTCGAAGCCTGCGGCTCTGAGCTCGTCCGCAGTGAGGAGGCTCCTGCCGCAGACGGCGAGGACCGGGATCGCGGCGGCGGCTGCGGCCCGGGCAACTCCTACCGGGGTCTTCCCGAGCAGGGTCTGCTCATCGAGGCTGCCCTCTCCGGTGAGCACCAGTGAGGCGCCCTGCAGAGAGTCGGTGAAGCCGGTGAATTCGAGGACGACGTCGACGCCCGGCCGACGGGTGGCACCCAGCAGAACCATGGCCGCATAACCGGCGCCGCCGGCGGCACCGGCGCCTGGGCTCGAGGCAGCATCGACCGCAGCCTGGCCGATCTCCCGGCCCAACACCTGCACGAACCGGTCGAGTGCTGCATCGAGGTCGCGAACGTCGTCGGCGGAAGCGCCCTTCTGCGGGCCGAATACAGCTGCTGCGCCGCCTGCGCCGAGGAGTCCGTTGTCCACGTCGCTGGCGAGGACGAACTTCGCGGCCGGAAGCCGTGGGTCCAGCCCGGACAGGTCGATCCGCGCGAGCTGTGCCAGCGCGGCGCCGCCGGGGGCCAGGACCGTGCCGGATTCGTCGAGCATCCTGGCTCCCAGACCCACCAGGAGCCCCGCACCGCCGTCGGTGCTGGCGCTTCCACCGACTCCGAGGACGATGTCGGTGCACCCGAGGTCCAGGGCGGCCGCGATCAGCCGGCCCGTGCCCACACTCGAGGCGCCCCGCGCGTCGAGCACCCCGCCAGGCAATACCGCCAGGCCCGAGGCGGCGGCCATCTCCACCACTGCCTGATGCTCCCGGACCGCGATCGCCGCTGACACCGGTTCCCCGGTGGGCCCGGTGACGGTGAAGAGGCGCCGCTCATAGCCGGCTGCGACGGCTGCGTCCACGGTACCTTCCCCACCGTCGGCCACCGGCACCTCGAGGATGTCGAGACCGGGAATCACCCGCAGCAGTCCCACGCTGAGGTGGCGGGCCACCTCAGGTGCAGACAATGAGCCTTTGAACTTGTCCGGTGCTATGACGATCCGCATGGATTCACCCTAGACCAGCAGTGATATGGCGGTCGGCGCGTCGTCGGAGGATTCGGCCAGATCCTCGAACTCGCGAACCGCATCGATGCCGGCTGCCCCCATCGAGATGTTCGTGACGCGTTCGAGGATGACCTCCACCACCACGGGAACACGGAACTCCGCCATGAGCTCTCCGGCCCTGGCGAAGGCGGCCTGCAGGTCATCCGCCTCCCGGACGCGGATCGCCTTGCAGCCCAGGCCCTCGGCCACCTTGACGTGGTCCACCCCGTAGCCCTCGAGTTCGGGGGCGTTGATGTTCTCGAAGGCGAGGGAGACGTGGAAATCCATCTCGAACCCGCGCTGCGCCTGGCGGATGAGGCCCAGATAGGAGTTGTTCACCACCACGTGGATATACGGGAGCTTGAACTGCGCGCCGACGGCGAGCTCCTCCATCATGAACTGGAAATCGTAGTCACCCGACAGGGCGACGACGGGGGTGCCGGGGCTGGCCTGGGCCACGCCCAGGGCTGCCGGTCCGGTCCAGCCCAACGGCCCGGCCTGGCCGCAGTTGATCCAGTTGCGCGGCTGGTACACGTGGAGGAACTGGGCGCCGGCGATCTGGGACAGCCCGATCGTGGAAACGTACTTGGTATCCCGCCCGAAGGCCCGATTCATCTCCTCGTAGACCCGCTGCGGCTTCATCGGCACGTTGTCGAAATGGGTTTTCCGCTGGAGCAGCGACTTGCGCTGGGCGCAGTCCTTGACCCAGGCGTTCCAGTCCGGAAGTCCCTGGGCGGCGCGGCGTTCGCGGGCCAGTTCGACGAGGCCGCGCAGCGCCTCCCCCGCATCGGAGACGATCCCGAAGTCGGGCGCGAAGACCCGCCCGATCTGGGTGGGCTCGATGTCGATGTGGATGAAGGTGCGGTCCTTGGTGTACACGTCGAGCGCACCGGTGTGGCGATTGGCCCAGCGGTTTCCGATACCGATCACGACGTCGGATTCGAGCATCGTGGCGTTGCCGTAACGGTGCGAGGTCTGCAACCCGACCATGCCGGCCATGAGCTCGTGGTCATCGGGAATGACGCCCCACCCCATGAGGGTCGGGATGACCGGGATGTTGAGCAGTTCCGCCAGTTCGACGAGATCATCGGCGGCGTCGGCGTTGATGATCCCGCCTCCCGCGATGATCAGCGGGCGCTCGGCCCGGAGAAGCATGTCCAGGGCTTTCCCGAGCTGCCGCGGGGTGGCAGCCGGCTTGGAAGGCTTCAGCGGCTCGTACGTCTCCGCGTCGAATTCGATGAGCGTCTGCTGCACATCGATAGGAAGGTCGATCAGCACCGGGCCCGGACGACCCGAGCGCATCTCGTAGAACGCTTTCTGGAAAGCGCCGGGCACCTGCGCTGCCTCGAGGACCGTCATAGCCATCTTCGTGACCGGTTTGGCGATCGAGGCGATGTCCACCGCCTGGAAGTCCTCCTTGTGGAGTTTTGCCACGGGTGCCTGGCCGGTGATGCAGAGGATGGGAATGGAATCCGCCCAGGCCGAATACAGGCCGGTGATCATGTCGGTGCCGGCCGGCCCGGATGTGCCGATGCAGATCCCGATGTTGCCTGCCTTGGCTCGGGTGAAGCCCTCCGCCATGTGCGAGGCGCCTTCGACATGGCGCGCCAGGACGTGGTGGATTCCCCCGTGGGCCCGCATCGCCGAATAGAAGGGGTTGATCGCGGCACCGGGAAGACCGAAGGCCTGCGTGGCGCCTTCCTTTTCCAGGATGAGTACTGCGGCGTCTACTGCGCGCATCTTTGCCATGGGGTGTCCTATCGAGAAGTTGTTGGAGAAGGGTTACCGGGAGGCCCGGCCGGAGAGTTGCTCGACCAGGATCAGCAGCGCCGAGTGGTCGAGTGAGCCGTGGCCCTGGGCGCGGAGCGATCCCATGAGCTGGGCCGTGAGGGCGCCGAGCGGGATGGCGACTCCAGCCTCGCGTGCGGCGGCGGTGACGATTCCCAGATCCTTGTGGTGCAGGTCCACCCGAAAGCCGGGTTCGAAGGTGCGCGCGGCCATGGAGGCTGCCTTGCGGTCGAGGATGCGGTTGCCGGCCAGGCCTCCGGCAAGGACCCGGATGGCCGCTTCGGTATCGACGCTGTGGGCCTCGAGGAACACCAGTGCCTCGGCCACCAGTTGGATGGTGCCTGCGACGATGAGCTGGTTCGCAGCCTTGACCGTCTGGCCTGAACCTGCGGGACCGACGTGGACGATGGTTCCGCCCACCGCCTCCAGGGCCGGCCGCACAGCCTCGAAGTCCTCCGCGGCTCCGCCCACCATGATGGAGAGGCTGCCCTCGATCGCCCCCTGCTCGCCTCCGGATACCGGTGCGTCCAAGGCCTTCACGCCCGCCTCCGCTGCTGTCGCTGCAAGCCGTACGCTGACGTCGGGACGGATGGTGCTCGCGTCCACCCAATACGCTCCGCTTTTCGCGTTCGCGAAGACTCCTTCCTCACCCAGCACGACGGCTTCGACATCCGGGGAATCGGGGACCATCGTGAGGATGATCTCGGCGTCCTTCACTGCCTCTGCGACATCCGCGGCGCCGGTGCCGCCCGCCGAGACGAGCTTGTCGATCTTGTCCTGGCTGCGGTTGAAGCCGACGACGTCGTGCCCTGCCTTGACCAGGTTCACTGCCATGGGCAAACCCATGATGCCGAGTCCGATTACTGCGATTCTGCTCATTGTCTCTAGTCCTTTGCGTATCGAGGTTCTTGGGCGGGTCAATTGTCTAGCGGATCGGCGTTCTAGCGGATCAGCCAGGTAAAGGCGCCGTCGGCCGGGGTTTTGTACTCGAGTCCGATGAAGCCTGCATAGCCGTGGGACCGGCTGCTGTCGATCCACTCCCCCAGGGGCAGCTCGCCGGAGCCGGGAGCGCCGCGACCCGGTGCGTCGGCGATCTGGATATGACCGAAGTCGGCACCGAAGCTGCTGATGACGGCTGCGACATCGTCGCCGTTGACCGAAAGGTGGTAGAAATCCGCCAGCAGTGCAATGTTCGCGGCGCCCTCGGCGCGCACCTTGCCGATGACGTCCATCGCTTGCTGGGCGGTTCGAATGGGGTAGAGGTCGGCGCCGCTGACGGGCTCGAGCAGCACGGTGCCGCCGATCCCTGCGACTGCCTTCGCCGCAAGGGCGAGGTTTTCCACTGCGAGCGCATCCTGCTCCTCCGGCGTCGACGCTGGAGTGCGGTTGCCGTACAGCGCATTGAACCCCTTGCAGCCGAGCCGGCCGCCGATTCCTGCGACGACGTCGAGGTTGTCCCGGAATTCCTGCGACCGCTCCGGCCATGACACCAGCCCCCGGTCACCTCCCGGCATGTTCCCTGCATTAAAGTTCAGGCCGGTCAGCTGGACACCGGCGCCGGTGATGGCTTCCTCGAAAGCAGTGATCTCCCGATCCGCCGGAACGGATTCGGCGAACGGCCACCAGAACTCCACGTTGTCGAATCCCGCAGCCTTGGCAGCGGCCGGCCGTTCCAGCAGGGGCAGCTCCGTGAGGAGGATGGAGCAGTTCACGGTGTATGACATATCGATTCCTTCGGTGGGGACTGCGTTACTCGTATTATCACTTCGTGGAAATCTAGTTCCTTAGAATGGAATACTAGGCGACCGACGGATGGGCTGTCAACGAAACCGCAAGCAATTCGTACAACCCGGTCAGACCGCCCAGCGGCCAGGAAGCGGGACGGTACAGGACGATCGGTAGAGTCCTTCCAGGAGGCAGGATCATGACCCCAGGACACAGCACCGTCCCCTCGGTGATGCCGCAGTTGGCCGTTAGTGTCCTGATGCTGCGCGGGAAGGTGCCCGATCTCGAGATTTTCATCCAGAACCGCACACTCACGATGGACTTTGCCGCCGGCATGGTGGTCTTTCCGGGCGGCCGCGTGGACGAAGTGGACCGCGTCGCGTCCCGCAACCGGCCCGTTCCTCCGGATCTCCTCGAAAGACAGGCACAGTGCTGGGCCGAAACCAGCATCGGGGGCGGGGGTCGAACGAACCTGCTGGCCGCGTCCGCGGTGCTGCTGACCGCCGCGGTGCGGGAGGTGGAGGAGGAGACCGGCGTCCTGTTACCCGTCCGGGAGCTGAACCCGTGGGCCAACTGGATCACGCCGACAGGGTACGGTAAGCGCTTCGACACCTTCTTCTTCCTGGCCCTGCCGGCAGCGTCGCTGGACCCGCAGCACAGGACCACTGAGGCCGATTCATCCCACTGGGCACCGGTGCGGGAGATCCTGCGCGGCGCGGCGGAGGATCGGCTGAAGTTGATGAGGCCGACCGCCTCTCTGCTGCAGGAACTCGCCGGGAGCACAGGGGATCTGACGGGGAAGCGCCGAATCCTTCCCGTGGGCCGCCTCTGAATCCGCGCCCGGCAAAGCTCCTGACGGGCAGCCTGCGGCCCCCCGCCGCCCGGCGTTGATCCGCCCGGCGTGGATTCGCCCGTGCAGAAAGGACCTAGAGGACGATCTGCCGGTTGACGTCCTTGTACAGGAGGTAGCGGAAGTTCGACGGTCCACCGGCGTAGCAGGCCTGCGGGCAGAAGGCCCGAAGGGACATGTAGTCGCCCTCCTGGACCTCCACCCAGTCCCCGTTCAGCCGGTAGACCGCCTTGCCCTCGAGGACGTACAGCCCGTGTTCCATGACGTGGGTCTCCGCGAAGGGAATGGAGGCACCCGGCTCGAAGGTGACGACGTTGATGTGCATGTCGTAGGCGAGGTCCTCGACCGGGAGCATCCGGGTGGTGCGCCACTTGTTGTCGGTATCCGGCATGGCTCCGGGCTCGACGTCCTGCTCGTTGCCGACGACCGCCTTGGCGGTGTGCCCGGCGAGGGGTTCGTAGCGTTTCCGGATCCACTGGAACTTCGCCAGGGCGGTGCCGCTGTTTCCTGCCTGCCAGTTCGACCCGGCGGGCAGGTAGGCGAAGCCTCCCGGTGTCAGGGAGTGCTTTTCGCCGTCGATCACCACGGAGAGTTCACCCTCGAGGAGGAAGATGAACGATTCGACTTCCGCCTGCGGCTCCGGTGCCTCCGAGCCGCCTCCGGGCGCCACCTCCATCAGGTACTGGGCGAACGTGGTCGCTCCGCCCGCGACAGGGCGGTTGAGCACCCAGGCACGAGTCCCCGCCCATTCGGGCAGCACGCTCGTGACGATGTCCCGCAGCACGCCCCGGGGGATCACGGTGTAGGCCTCGGTCACGATCGCCCGGTCGGTCAGCAGCGCCGTCTGGGGCGGCAGTGTGGTCTGGGGTGTGTAGTAGGTGGAATCAGTCATGGGAGTCCCTTCCGGTGGAAATTCTTTTCGGGTGTGCGAGCGCAGTGAGTTCGGCGATGGTGATGCCGGTCCGGTGCTCCACTTCGCTCTCCTCGAGGGCTCCGCAGTGGAGCCCCCGGTGGATGAACCGCGCAAGGGCACGGGCGGTCGCGGGTTCATCGAGCACGGTGCTTTCCAGGCCATGCGCGTAGTTACGCAGCCTCGACGCCGCCTGGCTGAACCCCTGCAGGTAGAAGAGGTAGGTGGCGATGAACCGCGAGGGAAGTTGCGCCGGGTGGAGGTCCCACCCCTGGTAGAACCCGCGCTCGAGCGATCGACGCACCAGGGACGAATGGAGCTTCCATGCGGCGGTGATGTTTTCTTTCGTACCGAGCGGCAGGATGTTCGTGGAGCCATCCGACAGACGCACGCCGGTCCCGGCGACCGCCACCTGCATCACCTGTTTTGCGTAATCAGCGGCGGGGTGGTCCATGGACTGGTAGGCGGCGGCTATCTCGAGGGACGCGGTGTAATCGTAGGTGCCGTAGTGGAGCGCCGAAACCCGGCCCTTGCCCCGATGCAGCAGTGTCGCCACGGGGACCGTGCCGTCCGCCGCCAGAATCAGCTGCGGGGTTTCCATCTGCACTTCGAAGCGGAGCCGGCCGGGCTCGAGCCCGTGGACCTGTTCAAGCTTTTCGCAGGCGAACACCATCGCCTCGACCTGGGCCACGGTACTGACCTTGGGGAGGGTCAGTACGAGTCCCTCGGGCAGGCTTCCCGCTTCAAGCACTCCGGCGATGAACAGATCGAGGGTACGGAGGCCCCGGGCCCGCGTGGGTTCCTCGAAGCTCTTGAACCGGATGCCGATGAACGGCGGTGCGCTCCCCTCGGAGATCGACTTCCTGACCAGCTCTGCGGCACTTCGGGCGTGACGGTCCTCCTCGGCGTCATCGCGCTGCCCGTACCCGTCCTCGAAGTCCAGCCGGAGGTCCTCGATCGGCTCGGCCACCAGCTTTGCCGTCACCTTGTCACTGATGCCCTGCACCAGGTCCAGGGGGACCCCGACACTGCTGCACAGTGCTTCCATGCCTCCCTGCTGGTCGGCTGCGGCCAGCGCCTGCCTCCCCCAGTCCGCCGTCAGCGCCGGCGTGAACCGGTCAGCCGGGAGGTAGACGGTGTGGACCGGCTGGCGTGTGCCGTCGTCGCCGGGGTAGTTCTGCAGCAGCAGCCGGTCGGTCTCCCTCAGCGTCTCATCGATCGCGGTGTAGTCCTCGGTACTGAGAGCGGGTTCCACCGCCATCAGTTCACCGATTCGTAGGCCGGAAGGGGGAAGCCCGTGCAGTCCTCAGGCGTGAAGCTAATCGCGGCGCCCGGTGGAGCCAGAACGATCGACATGGTGGGGCCTTTCCTAGGAGCTGACGGAGGCGAGGGAGGGTACAGGAGCCGTTTCGGCGC
>NZ_KI914783.1:13649-14961 GCF_000520535.1 Arthrobacter sp. H41 | reverse complement strand
TTCCGGGGAAACGGCAGCCGCGCTCACCGCAGCAGCGACGTCGCCGGCAACGTGGGGGTCGAACACGCTGGGAACGATGAAGCTGGGGTTCAGCTCATCATCGCCTACCCGCGCGGCGATCGCCTGGGCCGCCGCTACGAGCATCTGGGGCGTGATGTCGGAGACTCCCGCATTGAGGAGTCCGCGGAAGAATCCTGGGAAGGCCAGCACGTTGTTGATCTGGTTCGGGAAGTCACTTCGTCCGGTGGCGACGACGGCGGCATGCCGTGCGGCAAGGATCGGATCGATCTCAGGATCGGGGTTGGCCATAGCGAAGACGATAGCCTTATCAGCCATCGCGGCGACATGCTCTTCGGCAATAACGTTCGGAGCACTGACGCCGATGAACACATCGGCGCCGACGAGCGCCTCATGAAGTGTTCCCTCGAACACCTCCTGGTTCGTGTTGCCGGCGATCCACTGGCGGTGGGGGTCCGCATGTTCCCGGGCGCTGCTGATGGCCCCCTTCCGGTCACACGCGACGATGGAACCGGCGCCCTCGGCCAGCAGCAGCTGGATGATCGCGGAGCCTGCAGCACCCACACCGGAAACCACGATCCGCACCTCGCCGAGGTTCTTCTCCACCACCCGCAGCGCGTTGGTCAGGGCGGCGAGAGTGACGATCGCCGTTCCGTGCTGGTCGTCATGGAACACCGGGATGTCCAGTTCGGCGCGGAGCCGCTTCTCGATCTCGAAGCAGCGTGGAGCCGCGATGTCCTCGAGGTTGACCCCGCCGTACACCGGGGCGAGTGCCTTGACGATGCGAATGATCTCTTCCGTGTCCTGGGTGTCGAGGCACACGGGCCAGGCATCGACGTTCGCGAACTGCTTGAACAGGGCCGCTTTGCCCTCCATGACGGGCAACGCCGCAGCGGGCCCGATGTTGCCGAGGCCAAGCACTGCGGAGCCGTCCGAGACGACGGCGATGGTGTTGCGCTTGATGGTCAGGTTCCGTGCCTCTTCGGGATTTTCCGCGATGGCGAGACAGACCCGGGCGACGCCGGGCGTGTAGGCCCGGGAGAGATCGTCGCGGTTTCGCAGCGCCACCTTCGGAACGACCTCGAGCTTGCCGCCGAGGTGCATCAGGAAGGTGCGGTCGCTGAGATGGTGGACGCGGACGCCGTCGAGCGTGTCGAGCGCCTCCCGAACCTGCTCACCATGCGCGGCATCGGTCGTGTTGCACGTGACGTCCACCACGATATGGCCGTGGTGGGACTCGGTGACGTCCAGCGCGGTGATGGAGGCGCCGGCCGAGCCGACGGCTGCGGCGAGG
>NZ_KI914783.1:11076-13549 GCF_000520535.1 Arthrobacter sp. H41 | reverse complement strand
GCTGCGGCGAGGTCGGCCGTCGTCGTGAAGGCCGACGGCGCCTCCACCCGTAGCGTGATTGAGTATCCGGGGCTGGGATTCGCCATTGAGTCTCCTCGAGCATCAGGGGTTGGGTCGGACTTTTTTCGTATTATGGATATTATTATCTACTCTGCGGAATAACAAGTCGGAGTGGAATCGGGCTTGCTCGCCGTTCCCCCGCCGCTCTAATTCCGCTCACCGATATTACTGTTTCGAAAAAACAGTGGTCTGAGTCACATTGGAGTGCTACAGTTCGAGTCGAAGCCAACGGCGGGCACCCCTTTCCGGGTAGCTATCTACCAGGCGGACCTGCAAATAAATCCGTGCAGCAGTCTGGTCGTAGCCGCCTGCCCCCTTGTCATCGGTGGTGCGCGATGGATGTTGCCCTCGCCAGGGAGTTCCCATGAGCACCACCATTACGCAAGAAGAGCAGTACCTCGCCCGTGCCCTGTCTCTCGCCTCGGCCAACGTCCACAACTCGGGCGGGCCTTTCGGGGCCGTCATCGTTTCCCCTGATGGCCGCGTCTTCGAAGGCGTCAATCGGGTCACCGCGAACAATGACCCCACGGCCCATGCCGAAGTGATGGCCATTCGTGAAGCCTGCCGCTCCCTCGAGACGTTCGACCTCTCGGGATGCATCCTGTACACGAGCTGCGAGCCGTGCCCCATGTGTCTGTCGAGTGCGCTGTGGGCCCGGGTGAAGCACGTGGTCTACGCCGCCAACCGGCACGACGCCGCCCGTGCCGGTTTCGACGACGCAGTGTTCTACGAGTACTTCGCCACCCCGGTCGAGGAACGCTCGATGCCCGTCCGCCAGTGCCGCCTCTCGCCGTCCGCGGGAATCGGTGACTGCGCACCCTTCGAGGCGTGGAGCACCCTCGCCGCCCGCGTGGATTACTAGGAAGGAAGCGTCATGACTCTCATCACCCGCGACAACGATCCGCACGAAGGGCCGGAGCCGGAGCCGGCTCAACCGCGCCCGGCAGCCAGCCGCTTCTCATCGCTCGACAGCTACTTCCAAATCACGGAGCGCGGCTCGACGACGGGACGCGAGATCCGTGGTGGTCTCGTCACCTTCTTCACGATGGCCTATATCGTGATTCTCAATCCGCTCATCCTCGGCGGGTTCAGCGCAGAGACAGCGGCCACCGACGTCGAGGGCGGGTGGCTGGCAGCCGCCCAGGTAGGTGCCGTCACAGGTCTCACCGCCGGCGTGATGACCATCATCTTCGGCATCTTCGCCAACCTGCCGTTCGGGATAGCAGCGGGCCTCGGCATCAACTCGTTCCTGGCGGTCTCCGTGATCGGCGACGTGACCTGGGCTGAAGCGATGGGTCTGGTGGTCATCAACGGCCTGCTGATCGTGTTCCTCGCCGTCACCGGTGCGCGGACGGCCATCTTCAACGCGGTCCCTCGACAGCTCAAGGCCGCCATCACCGTCGGCATCGGCTTGTTCATCGCCTTCATCGGGTTCGTCGACTCCGGCTTCGTCAGCAGGACAGCGGGCGGTCCCCCCGTGCAACTGGGCGACAACGGATCGGTCACCACACTGCCGACCCTGATCTTCCTGATCGGCGTGATCACCATGGGCATCCTGATGGCCCGCGGGGTCAAGGGCGGGCTGCTCATCGGAATAGTCTCCACCACCATCATCGCGGTGGTCATCGAGGCCTTCCTCGATCTCGGATTCACGGGGCCGGACAATCCCGGCGGGTGGCACCTGAACGCCCCGGTCATCCCGAGCAGTATCGTCTCGATCCCCGACTTCAGCCTCATCGGTCAGTTCAGCTTCGGCGCCTTCGACCGGATCGGCGTCCTGGCAGCCACCATGCTGGTCTTCACCCTGGTCTTCACCAACTTCTTCGACGCCATGGGCACCATGACCGGCCTCTCGAAGAGCGCCGGGCTCGCCAACAAGCAGGGGAACTTCCCCCGCCTCAAGTCGGCCCTGATCATCGAGGGCGTCGGGGCAGTGGCCGGCGGAGCGACGTCGAGCTCATCGAACACCGTCTTCATCGACTCGGCTGCCGGCATCGGTGAAGGCGCCCGTACGGGACTCGCCTCAGTGGTCACGGGGCTCCTGTTCCTCGCCGCGATGTTCTTCACCCCCCTCACCGCGGTGGTTCCGCTGGAAGTCGCCGCTTCCGCGCTCGTGGTGGTCGGAGCCATGATGGTCGCGCAGATCCGCGAGATCAACTTCCAGAACTTCTCCATCGCGCTGCCGTCGTTCCTCACCATCGTCACCATGCCGCTGACCTACTCCATCGCCAACGGCATCGGCGTCGGCTTCATCACCTGGGTGCTGATCCGGGCGGGGTCCGGCAAGGCCGGCAAGATCCACCCGCTCATGTGGGTCGTCGCCGCCGGCTTCCTGGTGTACTTCGCCCGCGGTCCAGTGACGACCTGGCTGGGAGGCTGACCAAATCTCTCCGGCGGGCGGGCGGGCTGCTCC
>NZ_KI914783.1:0-10976 GCF_000520535.1 Arthrobacter sp. H41 | reverse complement strand
CCCCGACCCGCCCGCCGGCGTGTAGCCTCGCTGCTGACGGAAGGGATGTCATGCACAAACCGATGCGGATCGCGGCACTTGCCGTCCTGCTCGTCGCACTCGGGCTTCTTGCATTCGCCCAGTGGCTTCCGGCCCTGGCCTTCCTGCCCGTCGGTACGGCGATGCTGCTGGCGGACGGGCACCACTTCTCGACGGCTCCCCCGCGGAAGCGGCGTGAAAGTGAACCGCCTTATGAGTGACGATCCCGTCGGGTGAGCAGCTGACAAACGAACGTGGGGCCCAGCCATTGGCTGGGCCCCACGTTCGTCTGTGTCCGTACAACGCCTGCCGGCACGACGGCGGCAAGGGTGCCGGCGTCGGCGTCCCTTGACATGCCGGACCCTACGGGACGGCGCCTGTCGCGACTGGTCCGCCCTCGTGCTCCCCGTTCCGCTCGCCGGGGTTCGACGGAAGAAGCTGGAGCAGCCGGGCCGCGACACTGATGGCGATCACCGCGGGAGTCTTGCCCGTGATGTCCGGAAGCCCGATCGGGCAGCTGATGCGCTCGACGACGGCATCCTCGTGCCCCTCGGCCAGCAGTCTCGAACGGAACCGGGACCATTTCGCGCTGGAGCCGATCAGTCCGATCGAGCCCAGGTCGCTCCGGCGCAGTGCGGCATCGCACAGGAGGAAATCCTCGGCGTGGTCATGGGTCAGGATGAGCACGTGCGAACCGGCCGGCAGGTCGCCCAGTATCGAATCCGGGACAGGACTGTGGACGGGGTGGACCTCGGCGAACCCGCCGACGACGTCGGCGAGCTGTGCAGCACCTACCTGCTCGGCACGGCTGTCCACCAGGTGCAGGCGAATGGGCAGCCGGGAGAGGATCCGGGCCAGCTCGTGGCCGACGTGTCCCACGCCGAACACGGCGACGGTGGGCCGGGCCAGGAACGGTTCGAGGAGGACGTCGACAACGCCCCCGCAGCACTGCTTCCCGTGCTGGGTCACGGCACGCTCGTTGAGCGGGAACGTGAGGCTTTCGGGGGTGGTGGTGCCGGCGTCGAGCATGGCCCGGGCACGGTCCATCACCGTGGCCTCCAGGTTGCCGCCGCCGATGCTGTCCCAGGCGCCGTCGGCACCGATGAGCATCTTCGCGCCGGCCTCCCGGGGAGCATGGCCGCGCACCCCGGTGACCGTGGCGAGCACTCCCGGCCGGCCGCTTGAACGCAGGCGCTGCAGCGCTTCCAACCAGTCCATGTCAATCCATCTCAGTGCGCCGGCGCGGGAACCGGGAAAGGTATCGGATCCGCCTGCGCGGCGGCCTCGGCATCGCGTGTCGCCTGGGCCTCCCGCGCACGCGTGATCGCCCAGTAGACGGCTTCGGGAGTTGCCGGGCTGGCGAGTTCGACCTCCCGGTCGCCTGGCCCGAAGGCGGCTGCCGCCTGGCGGAGTGCCTCGCGGACGCTGAAGGCGAGCATGATCGGCGGTTCACCGACGGCCTTCGATCCGTAGACCACGCCGTCCTCGGTAGCCTTCTCGAAGAGGTGGACGTTGAACTCCTCCGGCATCTCGGAGAAACTGGGCAGCTTGTAGGTGCTCGCCGACTGGGAGGCCAGGCGCCCGCGGTGTGGTCCGTCGGAAACGTCCCAGCGCAGCTCCTCGAGGGTCAGCCAGCCGGCTCCCTGGACGAAACCGCCCTCGATCTGCCCGACGTCGATCAGTGGCGAAAGGCTGTCGCCGACGTCGTGCACGATGTCGGTCCGCAGTTGCCGGTACGCGCCGGTGAACCCGTCGACCTCCACCTCGGAGACCGCTGCCCCATAGCTGAAGTACTTGAACGGCTCGCCCTGCATGCGGGCACTGTCCCAGTGCAGCCCTTCGGTGCGGTAGTACCCTGCGGCCCAGAGCGACACCCGCTGGAAATACGCGTCGCGCGCCAGGTCCGCAAAGGGAATCCCCGGATCGGAGAAACCGATTCCGGTGACGATGCCGTTCGCGAACCGGACGTCGTCGGGGTGGATGTTCAGCTTGCGTGCCGCCACCTCTGCCAGGCGGTCGCGGATCTGGTCGCAGGCATTCTTGACCGCCCCGCCGTTGAGGTCGGCACCCGAGCTGGCCGCCGTGGCCGAAGTGTTGGGCACCTTGTCCGTGCGGGTGGGAGCCAGGCGGACGATCTCCAGAGGCACCCCGAGGGCGGTGGCGGCCACCTGGCGCATCTTTGTATGCAGCCCCTGCCCCATCTCGGTACCGCCGTGGTTGATCAGGATCGACCCGTCCTTGTAGACGTGCACCAGCGCACCGGCCTGGTTGAACGCGGTGAGGTTGAAGGAGATGCCGAACTTCACCGGGGTGACGGCCAGGGCCCGCCGCAGGTGCGGATGTGAGGCGTTGAACCTCTCGATCTCTTCCCGACGCCGTTCGACGTCGGCGCGGTCGTGCAGCTGTTGCCAGATGGCATGGAGCCGCTCGGCGTGCCGGACCGGCTGGCCATAGGGTGTGCTCTGCCCCGGGACGTAGAGGTTCCGCTTCCGGAGTTCGCCGGCGTCGAGGCCCAGCAGCGGGGCGCATCGCCCCAGAATGTCCTCGATGACGAACATGCCCTGCGGTCCGCCGAAACCGCGGAAGGCCGTCTGGGAGGTCTTGTTGGTCTTGGCGATCCGACCGTGGACCTCCACGTTGGGGATCCAGTAGGAGTTGTCGATATGGCACAGGGCCCGGGCCAGGACCGGCTCCGACAGGTCGAGGCTCCATCCGCCGTCGCTGGTCAGTGTGGCCTTCAGCGCCTGGATACGGCCCTCCTCATCGAAGCCGGCTTCCCAACGCGCGTGGAACGGGTGCCGCTTGCCCGAGAGGGTGATGTCCTGCGTCCGGGTGAGCCGCAGCCGCACCGGCCGGCCGGTCAGGGTGGCTCCCAGTGCGGCGATGGCAGCGTAACCGTGGGGCTGCATCTCCTTCCCGCCGAAGCCGCCTCCCATCCGCAGGCACTGCACCGTCACCTCGGAGCTTTGCAGTCCGAGGACGTGGGCCACGATCTCCTGGGTTTCCGAAGGATGCTGCGTGCTGCAGTGGACCAGTATCTGCCCACCCTCGTCGACGTAGACGAAGGAGGCATGGGTTTCAAGATAGAAGTGCTCCTGACCGCCGAACTCGATGTCGCCGCTGTATCGATGCGCAGCAGCCGCCAGGGCGGTATCGGCCTCGCCCCGGGTCAGGGTCGGCTGGTTGCCCTGGAAGCTCTCCGCCTCCATGGCTTCCGTCAGGGTCAGCAGGGACGGCAGCGGCCGATAGTCGACCTGCACGGCCTCAGCGCCGAGGCGTGCTGCCTCGAGGGTGTCACCCAGGACCCAGCACACTGCATGCCCGTAGAACATGACCTCGCTGGGGAAAAGCGGTTCGTCGTGCTTGATGCCGGCGTCGTTGGTCCCGGGCACGTCCGCCGCCGTCAGGACCCGGACCACTCCCGGGATCCCAAGCGCCGCTTCGGTGTTCAACGACTCGACCAGTGCGTGCGCATGCGGGGCCTGGACCGGCCAGGCGTGCAGCACGTTCGCGCTTCGGACAATGAGGTCATCGGTATACAGCGCCTCACCGGTGACGTGGAGGTCTGCACTTTCATGGGAGACCGGCACTCCCACCACGGGATTGACGGGGCGATTCGCGAGGGATTTCACCGTTATACCTCCAGGGTGGCGGGTTGCGTCTGTGCGTAGAACCGGAGCATGGACTGTTCGAGCATGGCCGAGCGGTAACGGGCGCTGGCCCGCAGATCGTCGATCGGCGTGCCCTCGGTGGCCATGATGGCTGCGGCGTCTGCCAAGAGCTCATAGGTCCACGGTTGATTCAGCAGAGCCTGCTCGGTCCGGAGCGCCCGGATAGGGGTGGCAGCTACGCCTCCCACGCCGATGCGCACGGAGGAGACGGTGTCGCCGTCGAGCTGGAGCGCGAAGCCGACGGCGACACTCGAGATGTCGTCGAAGCGCCGCTTCGCGATCTTGTAGAAAGCGGTCTGCCCGGCAAGCGGCAACGGGATCCGCACCGCACGGAGGAGTTCGCCCGGCTTTCGAACGCTCTGGCGGTATCCGGTGTAGTACTCGCTCAAGGGGATTTCCCGCTCACCGTTCCCGGAGGCCAGGAGCACGGAGGCGTTCAGTGCCAGCAGCGCCGGTGCGGAATCACCGATCGGCGAGCCGGTCGCCAGGTTGCCGCCGAAGCTCGCAGCGTTGCGGATGAGCCTCGAGGCGAACTGTGGAAAGAGCTGGTTCAGCAGCGGCACCCGCCCGTCCAGTCCGCGCTCCACCTCGGAGAGGGTCAGTGCCGCGCCGATGTCGATCCGGTCGGCGCCCACGGTGAGTACCCTCAACGGTTCGAGCCGGTCGATCGCCAGTACGAGGGAGGGCCGGGAGTGGCGGAGGTTGATCTCCACCCCCAGATCGGTGCCGCCGGACACCAGTTTGGCCTCAGGGGTATTTTCGAGAAGCCCGAACAGCTCATCCATGGTCTGCGGGCGGACGAACCGTGCGCCGCCGGCCGTGCTGTTCGTGGGGCGGGCAAGCGGAGCCGGGCTGTCCTGGCGGCGCAGCAGCGGATCGGTTCCTTCTGGAGTGCTGAGGGCATAGGCGGCGTCGCGGATGGGCCGGTATCCGGTGCACCGGCAGAGGTTCCCGCTCAGGGCGTGCAGGTCGAAGCCGTTGGGACCGGTTTCGTGGTCGGTCGCATGCTCCTCGCCGACCACGGAGGTGCCGGTCTGGGCAGAACCGTCCGGAGCCTCGCCGTCAGCGGCCCGGCTGTTCGCATTGCTCGAAGCCTTCGTGGTGCGCTCGGGCCGGTAGTATTCCGCCGCCATCGAGCAGACGAAGCCCGGGGTGCAGTAGCCGCACTGGGACCCTCCACGCTCCGCCATCTCCTGCTGGACCGGGTGCAGCTTCCTCACCGCGCAGGCTCCCGGCGCAGTGCCGAGTCCCTCCGCTGTCACGACCTCCTGGCCGTCGAAGACGAGAGCAGGAGGCAGGCAGGCATTGACCGAGGTCCAACGGCTGCCGTCGGAGCCGTCGGGCCGCGAAACCATCACGGCGCACGCACCGCACTCGCCCTCGGCGCAGCCTTCCTTGGACCCGGTCAGTCCCTCATCGCGCAGCCAGTCGAGCAGGTTGGTGTGCGGGCTTACCCCGTCGCAGCTCCGAACCTGCCCATTGACCGTTACCTGAATCCGTTCCATGCTGCTCCTCAACATCCCATCTGGGTCTGACCTTTGAACCGTCCAACTCTTGAACCGTCCGACTTCCGAACCGCCGGCAAGCGGGGCCGACCGGCCCCGCCTGCCGCTGCGACTATGCCTGGGCGTTCCGTCCTCCATGGTCCGGGCCGTCCGACGATTCGCTCGAGGCGCAGATCCTGCGTATCTCGTCAGTATGGCTGATCTCGCCCTTCTGGATCTTCTCCTGGACGAGGACATACTGCGCGGCATTGACCACGGGAATCTCAGTGCCGTCGGCATCCATCAGCCTGCCGCCGTCGTAGTGGTCGCCGTCGCGGAAGGCCTGGAGCTCCTCGGCCCGCACCATGCGCGGCGGGCTTGCCGCGAACACCGACTGCTGGCTCGAGTTCCCGGCCTTCAGGTGGTTGAACAGCAGGTTCAGGAGGACGGCCATGATGGCGGCCGAACTGATTCCCGAGTGGAAGATGATGCCGAACCAGGTGGGGAACTCGTCATAGAAGGTCGGCGAGACCACCGGGATCATTCCGAATCCGAGCGAGACGGCCACGATGATGAGATTCATGTTGTCTTTGTAATCGACCTTGGCGAGCGTCCTGATCCCGCTTGCCGCGACAGTGCCGAAGAGCACGACGCCGGCCCCGCCGAGCACCGGCGTCGGGACTGCAGCAACGATGCGGGCCAGCAACGGCAACAGGCCGAGGACCAGCATGATCACGCCTCCAGCGGTGACCACGAAGCGGCTCCGGACTCCGGTGATCGCCACCAGTCCCACGTTCTGGGCGAACGCGGTCTGCGTGAACGAGTTGAAGATGGGGGCAATGGCGCTGGAGAGCATGTCGGCCCGGAGGCCGTCAGCGATCCGGCGGGAGTCCACCTTAGTCTTGGCGATCTCCCCCACCGCCAGGATGTCGGCAGTGGTTTCAGTCATGGTCACGAGGACCACGATGATCATCGAGATGATGGCGGCAGCCTGGAAGGTCGGCCATCCGAAGGCAAGTGGCTGCGGGAAGGCGATGATCTCGCCCTCCATAACCCCCGAGAAATCCGCGATGCCGAGGACCGCGGCGATGACTGCTCCACCGACGATCGCCAGCAGGATCGAGAGCCGTGAGATGGCGGAGTTGCCGAGCTTGCTCAGCAGGAGGACCAGTGCCAGGGTGGCTGCGGCGAGACCGATGTTCGAGAGCGATCCATAGTTCTCTGCACTGGGGTTACCCCCCATGGCCCAGTTCGCGGCAACCGGCAGCAGCGTCAGCCCGATGGTGGTGATGACGATGCCGGTGACGACAGGCGGGAAGAAGTGGATGATCCTTGCGAAGAACGGGGCGATGATGAGGCCGATCACGGACGCCACCAGAACTGCGCCGAACACCGACTGGATACCTCCGCCTCCCTCGAGGATGGCGATCATGGTGGCCACCCCGGCGAAGGACACTCCCTGGACCAGCGGCAGCTGCGAACCGAAGAAGGGAACGCCGTAGCTCTGGAGGATCGTCGCCGCCCCGCCGATGAACAGGCAGGAGGCGATGAGGAGGGCGATCTCGTCCTGCCCGAGCCCCGCGGCGGACCCGACGATCAACGGGACCGCGATGATTCCCCCGTACATCGTGAGGACGTGCTGCAGTCCGTAGGTGAAAGACCGGCCGAGCGGCAACCGTTCATCTTCGGGCCGCTGGAGAACGGCCTTCTTGTTTCTGGTCTTCAGTGCTTTCATAGCTGACTTCCTTGTCTGCTTGTCTGTTCCTGCGTTATTTGTTCCTGCGTTATTTGTTCCTGGTCCGGCGCGTGGCCGGATACTGGTATAGACCCGGGAGCGGGCTCAGCAGAATCCGGGCGTGTTGGCCCAGACCGCTGATTCCTCCGGTGCGCCTTCGCGCTCGACCGTTGCTTCGATGAGGCCGTAGGGGCGGTCAGCGGCGAAGAAGACCTCGTTGGGGTTGTCCAGTCCGAAGGGTGCCAGATCCACCAGGAAGTGGTGCTTGTTCGGCAGCGACATCTTGATCTCCTGGATCTCGGGGTGCGCCTCGAGGACTTCCTTGCCCATCTGGAACATGGTCTGCTGCAGGGCAAGTGAGTGCGTCTGCGCGAAGGCATCGAGGAGGATGCGGCGGACGCTTGCGTAGACCGAGTTGAAGTCGACGTCGAGGGTGTTGTACCTCCACCTGGCGGTGACGTCGGTGGCGAGGATGCGGTCCGTCGTCTCGGCGAGGGTGGTGTATCGGTCCCGCGGGAAGCCATGGAATTCGGATCCGGTGGACTTCAGGACGGTGAGGTCCTGGATGCCTGCGACCAGGTGCCGGCGTGCTCCTTCGACCAGCAGCACGGCCGTCCTGGTTTCGGACTTGTTGCGTGAGAAGGCGTGGTCGTGGTCGTTGATCCGCTCCCAGCCGTACTGCTCCGCTGCCCACCGGCCGCCCGTGACCCAGTCGAAGCATTCCGTGAAGTGGGTGCCGAGCCGCAGGAGGAAGGCCTCGGGCGATCCGACGCCGTCCTTCGCCAGTGCGTACACGGTGTTCTTCTGGGTGTCGGTAGCGACCACCTTCGAGTTGTCGCCCTCCGTGTGGGCGGACTCGAAATCGCCGTGCAGCTGGGAGGTGACGTTGAGGTCCTCGATGGCGTGGCGGTCGGTGTCCCGGGTGATCCGTACGAGACGGACCTCGGCCTTTCCATACTGGTTCCGGCCAAGGACGATGCGCCCTCCAGCTGCACCGTCGGCTGCAGGTGCGTGGGTGGAGTTCTCTTGCGTTGTTGCAGTCATGATCAGCTTCCTCGATAGGTTGAATAGGCGAACGGGCTCAGGAGTAGTGGTACGTGGTAGTGCTCGGTGGGGCTCGAGACGGTGAAGGTCAGTACCACCTCGGGGAAGAAGGTTTCGGTCCCGGTGCTGTGGAAGTACTCGCCGGTTCCGAAGCTGATGCGGTAGGTTCCGGGTTCGAGCCGGTCCGGGCCGAGGTCCCTGATCCGGCCGTCGGTGTCCGTGGTTCCGTCAGCGACCGTTTCCCAGCCTTCTGCCGATTTGAGGGACAACTGAGCGGTGACGCCCCGGGCAGGACGTCCGGTGCCGGTGTCCAGGATGTGGGTGGTGACATGGCTGGTCATGAGTGAAGTAGTCCTTCCAGACGGATGAGGGCAATTTCCCTGAGCTGTCCTGCAACCACAGGCAGTTCCTCGTCGGGCGTGTTGTTCAACCGGAGCCGAAGGCTGGTGAGGATGTCCTCGGCACTGCGGCCGGCAGCCCGGATCAGGAAAACCCGGCCGAATTTGTCCTCGTAGTCCCGGTTGCCGGCGAGCAACTGCTCTGCCGTGTCGGCTGAGGTGTCGACGCCGGATTGTTCCCGACGGGACATGTCCGCTTCCGTCGAGGTGCCGGCGGCTCGTTCGCCGATGCGGGGGTGGTGCTGCAGCGCCCTGTCCAACTCCGCCTCGGTCCAACCGGGCGCCGCGGTGGCGGCGAAGGACACGAGATCCTCCGTTGACGCGAAGGGGCGTGCGGCTGCGATTTCCTCGCTCCACCGGGGTACGTCCACGCACGGGCTGAGGGCAGCGGTGGCTGCTGGAAAAGGGGCGGAATTGAAGTCGTGCAGATTCATGGCGGGTGTCAGCTTTCGTCGTCTTCCACTGCAGCGCTGAACACCCTTGACCATCGACGGATCGACTTGATTCGATGTTTCTGCAGTGCGGAATTTCTATTTCACGAGAAAGTGTAACCCCTGTCACACCGGGTCTGTCAACTGTCGTCTTTCCAGTCCTGTTCATTCCTCGGGGCCATTGACCGCCTCCATGCGGAAGACCTACACTTCCACATAACGCAAGCACAATTACACTATGTGGAACTTAGGTGATCGTCAGACATGGATTCCCCAAACGGTCGAGCAGCGGCATCAAGCGCACCGGAAACTTCTTCCCTGTATCAGGCGGGGGGATCGGATCCGGACTTCTTCCTGCCCCCTCCCGGCAACCGGCGACCTCCAGGGGAAGCCCTGCGGCAGGTACTCGCCGACATTCTCCAGCGGGTGCGGCACCGCTGAAACCCCGCCTGGGAAGGTCGCTCGAAGTGGACACTCCGCCCGGGCGCACTGCGGGCTTCCGTGCCTCCAGATGAAAGCGACGACGGCGGGTGGGGTTTGGTGGCCCTGCCTGCCGTCGTCGTTGTTTTGTTGGTGTGGTTGGTGGGTGGTGGTTAGCTTTCGCCTCCGGTGGTGCCGGTGGTGCCGGCGTTGATGTCGTGGAGGGCGTATTTCTCGATGGCTTCGCGGGGTGCGGTGGTGTCGACTTCGCCGCGGCGGGCGAGCATTTCCAGGGCGCGGACAACGATGGAGTGGCTGTCGATCTTGAAGTAGCGGCGGGCTGCGGCGCGGGTGTCGGAGAAACCGAAGCCATCAGCGCCCAGGGTCGCGAATTCGTTGGGCAGGAACTGGCGGATCTGGTCGGGGACGGCTTTCATGAAATCACTGACCGCCACGATGGGCCCGGTGGCGCCTTCGAGTTGCTGGGTGATAAAGGGTTTGCGGGGTTCGGTATCGGGGTTCAGGAACGCGTCTTCCTCGGCGGCGAGGCCGTCGCGGCGTAGTTCGTTCCAGGAGGTCACGGACCAGACGTCGGCGGAGACGCCCCAGTCCTGGGCGAGGATCCGTTGGGCCTCGATCGCCCACGGGACGGCGACACCGGAGGCCAGCAGCTGGGTGCGGGGCCCATCGATCTTCGCCGGCGCGGCGAGGTAGATGCCCTTGAGCAGTCCCTGGACGTCGAGCCCTTCGGGTTCGGGTGGTTGGATGAAGGGCTCGTTGTAGACGGTGAGGTAGTACATGACGTTGCGGAACGATTCGGGTTCGTCGCCGATGTCCCCATACATCCGGTTGAGCCCGTCGCGCATGATGTGCCCGATTTCGTAGCCGAACGCCGGGTCGTAGGTGATCACCGCCGGGTTGGTGGAGGCCAGGATCGGGGAGTGCCCGTCGGCGTGCTGGAGGCCCTCACCGGTGAGGGTGGTCCGCCCGGCGGTCGCGCCGATGATGAATCCGCGGGTCATTTGATCGGCTGCGGCCCAGATGGAGTCCCCGGTGCGCTGGAAACCGAACATCGAGTAGAACACGTAGATCGGGATCAACGGCTCACCGTGGGTGGCGTACGCGGTCCCGGCGGCGGTGAACGCGGCCATCGACCCGGCCTCGTTGATTCCGGCGTGCAGGATCTGCCCGCTGGTGGATTCCTTGTACGCCAGGACCAGGTCCCGGTCCACGGAGAGGTAGTTCTGGCCCTTGGGGTTGTAGATCTTCGCGGTCGGGAAGAACGAGTCCATGCCGAAGGTCCGTGCCTCATCCGGGACGATCGGCACCACCCGGGTCCCGAAGTCCTTATCCCGCATCAGTTCCTTGAGCACGCGCACGAACGCCATGGTCGTGGCGGCCTGCTGCTTGCCCGAGCCGCGCTTGGCGACCTCGTAGGCCTTATCCCCGGGCAGGGTCACCTCGGCGTGTGTGGTGCGCCGTTCGGGCACGAACCCGCCCAGCTCCCGGCGGCGTTCCATCAGGTACTTGATCTCCGGGGCGTCCATGCCCGGGTGGTAGTACGGCGGGTTATACAGATCATCATCGATCTGCTCATCGGTGACCGGGATCCGCAAATGATCCCGGAACGCCTTCAAATCCTCCAGCGTGAGCTTCTTCATCTGGTGGGTCGCGTTACGGCCCTCGAAGTGCGGTCCCAGACCGTAGCCCTTGACCGTCTTGGCCAGGATCACCGTGGGTTTGCCCGTGAACTCGGTCGCCGCCTTGTACGCGGC
>NZ_KI914782.1:25985-36062 GCF_000520535.1 Arthrobacter sp. H41 | reverse complement strand
GTTCTTCGACTTCCACGCCAACCAGGCCTGGGCCAACATCGCCGCCCTGGCCATGAACTTGGTTGCCTGGTTGCAGCTGGCCGCGCTGCCATCGGGCCACCAAGCCCGGGGATGGGACATCAAACGGTGGCGTTACCGGCTCTTCGCCACCGCCGGGAAGCTCATCACCAGAGCCCGTCGGACCCGGCTGCTGATCCCTGACAAAGCACCGGAAACCGACACGATCACCACACTCCTGGCCGCCATCGTCGAACTGAGAAACAGTTTCCGACAACAGGTCCGACTCCTGGCCTGAAAACCGAATGGCCAGCCCCTTCAACCACCGACGAAACCCAGCGGAGACGTGGAACCCGACGCCCCAGCCAGCGACAACAGGTCCCGCCAGCACGCCCGAAACAGCCGCAACGAGGATCAAACCTGAACCCGACGACCAACCCCACCATCATGAAAAATCTGGGCTAATCCCTTTATCGGTCTCGTTGGCTTCACCATCATCATCACCACCGGCATGGCACTGCTTGCCGGCGCCCGCTTCGACCGCTGGTACTGGGCGGGCCTGCAGGTAGGGGTGACTCTTGGGGCGGTGTTCGCGACCTGGCTGTGGAGCCAGGCCCTGTTCGAGATTTACATTCTCTGCCTTTACTGCATGATCGTGTGGGCGGCGATGATCCCTCTGGTCATCCTCACCACTGTCCGCAACATGGTCCACGGCGTCATCCCCGCACCTGCGGTATTTACCCGCGGCCTCGCAACTTGACGCCGGTCCTTGCCGAGATCTCGTCAAGGCCAACTGCCACCTCGGCGAGGCGGCCGCGGGGCACTCCGATGTCACCGATCGATACCCGGCCGAGCTTCTCGAGCGATGGTATGGCCTCGCGGCGGGCCATGATCAGGCGGTCGGCCTCGTCCGGGTCTGCGGCTTTCTCGTAGGAGGAGGCGAACGGTCGAATGGCCTCGATCAGGACGTCCTGCTCAAGGTAGGCTCCGTAACCGTCGGTTTGCGCGAGGAGGAAAGCCCCGCCGCGGCTCCGGTACGTCGTGCCGAGTGCCATGTCCACTGCCTCAAGGGTCTGCCCGTCGATCAGTTCCAGCAGTGACGGCTGGATCCGCGCGGCAATGACTGCCGACGCCGCTGCGGCGGCAGTGGCGAAATCCGGGAAGAAGGCAGCCACGGTAGCGGTAGCGACGGGAAGCGGACGCAGGCGAAGTGTTGCTTCGAC
The DNA here is from genome assembly GCF_000520535.1 of Arthrobacter sp. H41. GTDB lineage: Bacteria > Actinomycetota > Actinomycetes > Actinomycetales > Micrococcaceae > Arthrobacter_D. The sequence continues at coordinate 34,842 of NZ_KI914782.1, read as the reverse complement.
CACTACTCCAAGGGTGCCCTCGGAACCGGTGATCAGCGCGTTGAGGTCATAGCCGGTGACCCCCTTGAGTGTCTCGCGGCCCGTTCTCAGTTCCCTGCCGTCCGCGAGAATCACCTGCAGGGCCAGAACGGCCTCCCGGGTGACGCCATACTTCGCGCAGCGCATTCCTCCGGCGTTCGTCGCGATGTTGCCGCCGATCGAGCAGATAGCGGTGCTGGCCGGGTCAGGAGCATAGAAAAGACCATGTTGAGCAGCAGCAGCGTTCAGTTCACCGTTGAGGACTCCCGGCTGGACCACGGCTAGTTGTTCCACGGGATCGATCCGGAGAATGCTGTTCATCCTTGAGAGGTCGAGGACCACTTCGCCCGATCTCGCGGATGCGCCGGCTGCAAGACCGGTTCCTGCTCCACGCGTCACGATGGGCGTGCGGTTGGCGGCGGCCAGGCGCATGGTCGTGACGACGTCCTCCGCTGATTCGGCGAAGACCACGCCGTCGGGCATCGAGGCGGAGACGTAGCCCGACCGGTCGGTGCTCACCCCCAGCCGGTCGGCTTCCCGCACGGAAGCATGGCGTGAGCCCTCAAGAACCGCGGCAGTCGAGCTGGTTTGGACCGTCATCTCACAAAACTCCTTCGTCATGCGGAAATATCAAGCGATGAGCCTCAGCGCTCGTACTTCTACCACTAGGTGGAAGGAGACTTTTGCTGACTGGATAACTATCACTTTCGCGACAGCGAGCGGTCAATGGTCCGAGGATCCCGATGCGGTGAAGTGCATGACTTCTAAGACCAACGGAGTCCGCTGACGCCAGTCCGGAACTGCGGCGCGCCATCCTTGTCTTGGATGATGTCCTGCTTCAGTCTGAGAGTGTCGCTGATCCGCAGTGCGCAGCGGATCAGAATCAGGGCGATCAGCCGTTGGTAGGGGGCGGCCATTCGCCTGCATCACCCTCACTTCAGCAAGCCGTTTCCCACGAGTCGCGGAAAGCCACGTTGACAGGTCGGCCCGTCCTCACTAAATTTTACTCAATTGATAGATTTTTTCCACATTATGAGAACTTTAGAGGGTGGGCAGTATGCCGAATTACCTGGAGATCAACGGACTCAGCATCGCGGAAGAGCTCTATGCCTTCGTCCGGGACGAAGCACTGCCGGGGACCGGGATCGAGGAGGGGGCATTCTGGGCTGGCGCCGCCTCGCTCATCGGCAAGTTCTCGCCGCGGGTGCGGGAACTGTTGGAAGTCCGGAATCTGATGCAGCAGCAGATCGACGAGTACCACCGCGACCGCGGCGCGGTGCCCGTGGATCCGGAAGCCTACGAAGAATTCCTCCGCTCGATCGGCTACCTGGTCGATCAGCCCGGGGACTTCACCATCACGACCGGCCGGGTCGACCCCGAGATCGCCACAGTCTCAGGACCCCAGTTGGTCGTCCCCCTGCTGAATGCACGGTTCGCTGCCAACGCGGCGAATGCCCGCTGGGGCTCGCTCTATGATGCGCTGTACGGCACCGACGCCGTCGACGACGCCGAGGGTCGCAAGCACACAGGTGGTTACAACGCGGTCCGCGGTGCCGCCGTCGTGGCACGCGGACGGCAGTTCCTCGATGAGTACACCGACCTGGCCGGCGGATCCCACGCCGACGTCACCGCCTACCGGATCGCGGACGGCGCTCTCGTCGCGGAGACGCCGGGCGGTTCACTGGGGCTCGCGGAGCCGGGGCAGCTCGTGGGTTACCGCGGAGCCGCGGACGCGCCCGAGTCCGTGCTGCTCGTGCACCACGGACTCCACGTGGAGATCCAGATCGACCGCACCCACTCCATCGGCTCGGGCGACCCGGCCGGTGTGAAGGACATCGTGCTTGAGTCCGCGACCACGACGATCATGGACCTCGAGGACTCCGTGGCGGCGGTCGACGCCGGGGACAAGGTGTCGGGCTACCGCAACTGGCTGCAGTTGATGCAGGGCACCCTCACCGCCGAGATCGCGAAGGGTGAGGGCACCTACACCCGACGGCTCAACCCTGACCGCGTCTACACGGCAACCGACGGCTCGGAGCTGACCCTGCCCGGCCGCTCACTGCTGCTCATCCGTCAGGTAGGCCACCTGATGACCAGCGACGCCGTGCTCGACCCCGCCGGTGCTCCGGTGCCCGAGGAGATCCTCGACGCCCTGTTCACCGGCCTCGGCTCGGTGCATGACCTGCGGGGCTCACACGCCGGTTCCAACTCGAGGGCCGGATCCGTCTACATCGTCAAGCCGAAGATGCACGGACCGGGTGAGGTCGCCGTGGCCTGCGCCCTGCTTGCAGCTACCGAGCCCGTGCTGGGCCTCGATCCGCTCACCCTCAAGATCGGCATCATGGACGAAGAGCGCCGTACGTCCGCGAACCTGAAGGCGTGTATCTGGGAGGCACGGGACCGTGTGGCGTTCATCAACACCGGGTTCCTGGACCGTACCGGCGACGAGATCCACACCTCGATGCTCGCCGGCCCGATGGTCCGCAAGGCCGACATGCGTAATTCAAGCTGGATCGCGGCCTATGAGGACGCGAACGTCGATATCGGGCTGGAGTGCGGCTTCAGCGGTCGGGCCCAGATCGGAAAGGGCATGTGGGCGGCCCCGGACAACATGGCCGACATGCTGACCCAGAAGGTCGCGCATCCGCTCGCCGGCGCGGACTGCGCCTGGGTGCCCTCCCCGACCGCCGCGACCCTCCACGCCACCCACTACCACCAGGTCGACGTGGACGCCCGGCAAGCCGAACTCGCCGGGAAGCGCCGGTCGACACTACGGCAGCTTCTCACCATCCCAGTCGGTCAGCCCACCGGCTGGAGCGCCGATGATCGGCGCAATGAGCTGGACAACAATATCCAGAGCACGCTGGGCTACATCGTCCGTTGGGTGAACGACGGCGTAGGGTGCTCCAAGGTCCCCGACATCCACGGCACAGCCCTGATGGAGGACCGCGCCACCTGCCGCATCAGTTCGCAGCACGTCTCGAACTGGCTCCTGCACGGTGTCGTGACCGAGGAAGAAGTGGAAGCGTCACTGCGGCGGATGGCTGCGGTCGTCGACGAGCAGAACGCCTCGGACCCCGATTACACGCCCATGTCCCCGGCGTTCGATACCGAGGCGTTCCTCGCAGCCCGCGAGCTCGTCCTCGACGGCGCCGCCCAGCCATCCGGGTACACGGAGCCGATCCTGCACCGGCGCCGTGCCCTGCACAAGCACACCGACACTATGACGAGGAACGCATCATGAGCCTGACATTGGAAACTGCCCAGTCCATCATCGCCGACGCCCTCGCGGCAGGCCAGCAGCACGGCTTCAAACCGCTGACCGTCGTCGTACTCGACGCAGGCGGTCATGTCATCGCCGCCGCGCGTCAGGACGGCGCCTCGAACAATCGCTTCGAGATCGCACAGGGCAAGGCGTACGGGGCGTTGGCGCTCGGGATGGGTTCGCGTGCGATCATGGAGCGCGCCGAGCAGCAGGCCTACTTCATCGCAGCAGCGACCGCGACTCTGGGTGGCCGACTCATCCCGGTGCCCGGTGGCGTACTGGTCCGCGATCAGGACGGAGCGATCAAGGGTGCCGTGGGTATCAGCGGCGACAGCTCCGACAACGACGAGAGCGCGGCATCGACGGCGATCGAGGCTGCCGGTCTGACTGCTCAGGTGGACTGACGCTCCCCCTCGACGTTCTCGTTATGGATCGGATTCTCCGCGATACGCTCGCGCCTATCCTCCTTGACATTGCTGCTACTGGTGCGCCGATGCCACGCGTGGAAGACAAGGAATGGGACCGAAGTAGGGGACGTGCAACGGCCAGACTATGGTCCTCCACCGGGTCCGGCATGGGAGTAGCCGTGTCCAGGGACCAGGACACTGCGGAAAGACTTGCTGATCTGGCCGACCAGGTCCAGGAGTGGGTCATGGAGGAACTTTGGCGAACTGGCAGCAATTGGCCAGAGTGCCCACGTCATCCCACCACGCACCCTGCGCGACCTGTCGTTGGGACTGCATCAGGACTCGCGGAATGGGTTTGCCCAGCAGATCGCTCGCTGATCGCCCAGATCGGTGCATTGAAGGGTGTTCCACCCAGGCAAATGTGAAACCGCCAATCATTACTGTCGAAGAGGGGCCCACCCCCTACGTTCCAGGCCGGGCGGGCCCACCTCCACCTTGCTGCTCGACCGTTCAACTCGAATAGGTGTACCTGCCCGGGCTACTGGAGCGTGAGGGGCTGAAGGTCGTGACGTAGATTCCGCGGCGCAACGGCATCAGGGGCGATCCTGTACTGACGTAGGTTCCCTCGCTACTGCTCGCCGTGGTGGCTGCGCGGGTGATGTAGCTGCCGCCCAGGGGCGCAGCAGGCGCCTGCTGGGTAGCGTGGTTCGATGCCTCGCGGGGGATGGTTGCCGTGCGATCGAGAAGGGTCATGGTGGCTCCTTGGTGTTGTCCGGCTTGTACCCGAACGGTTGTTGACGAACGGAGATGGCCGCTTGCTGTGCCGGCGTCCGGGCAGCACTCAGCGCGGCGGCGGTCGGAGATCCGCCGGATTCGGTAGTGCTCAGGAAGTGGGTTCGGCCGTGGCCTGGACGCGGCACGGCTGACAGAGGCCGTTGAAGGTGACTTCTGCCGCGAAGACGGTGAACCCCGCCGTGTCTGACGGAGTGAGGCAGGGAGCTTGTCCGATCACGCAATCGACGTCCTTGACCACACCACACTGCGCACACACCAGGTGGTGGTGGTTGTCTCCCACCCTGCATTCGAAGAGAGCCGCCGAGCCCGGAGGGTCGAACCGCCGTGCGAGCCCGGCTCCCGTGAAGGCAGCGAGGATTCCGTAGACAGCCTGGGTGGACGAACCGCCGAGGATGTCCTGTGCCTTCGCGAAGATCTGCTCCGCACTTGAATGCGGGTTCTGCTGTAGCACTTCCAGCACAGCAAGACGCGGCGCCGTGACCTTCAGCCCTGAGTTCCGGATCGACTGCCGCAGCGTGTCCGTACCGGTCGAGGAGTCGGTTGTGAACGCCATGATCCAAGGCTATCGCTTGTTTTGGTTAAGTCAAAACAACCGGAGGGCGAAGGGAACGGCGTCGGCACACGAAGGCGCATGCAAGGGAGCTGCGCTGCGAGGATGACAGCCGGTCCAGTAATGTCAGTGGGCGCCGGTACGCTGAGGAAATGGCAACAAAGAGCTCTATGGCTACGCGCGCGGGCCGCAGCAACAACCCCGGATACCGGTGTGCCGAGTGCGGTTGGACGACGGCAAAATGGGTGGGCCGCTGCGGCGAGTGCCAGGCGTGGGGCACGGTCGAGGAGACCGGGCAGCCGGTCGCACGAACGACGGCGGCGGCCACCGTTCTGCGGCCCGCCCAACGCATTGCCGACGTGGATGCAACCACCGCAGCATTCCAACCGACGCGGATCGACGAGCTCGACCGCGTGCTCGGCGGCGGCCTGGTGCCCGGCGCGGTCATCCTCCTGGCAGGTGAACCGGGCGTCGGAAAGTCGACCCTGCTGCTTGACGTCGCCGCACGCGTGGCGAACCTTGGCCGGGATGTCCTGTACGTCACGGGCGAAGAGTCGGCAGCGCAGGTCAAACTGCGAGCCGAGCGGATCAAGGCAGTCGCGGATACCCTCTACCTGAGCGCCGAGACCGACCTGGGCCAGGCCCTCGGCCAGGTCGAGAAGCTCAACCCGTCCCTTCTGGTCGTCGATTCGGTCCAGACCCTCAGCAGCTCCGCCGTCGACGGCACCGCAGGTGGAGTGACCCAGGTGCGCGAGGTAGCGGCGTCGATCATCAACGTGGCGAAGTCGAAGAGCATGACCACGATCCTGGTGGGCCACGTGACCAAGGACGGCTCCATCGCCGGGCCGCGGCTCCTCGAGCACCTCGTGGACGTGGTGTGCCAGTTCGAGGGCGAGCGGCATTCCCGGTTGCGCCTGCTGCGCGCCGTGAAAAATCGGTACGGCCCCACCGATGACGTGGGCTGCTTCGACCTCACCGATGCCGGAGTTGAAGGGCTCGCGGATCCGAGCGGGCTCTTCGTCTCACGAACCAAGGATCCGGTATCAGGAACCTGCATCACGGTCACCCTCGAAGGCAGGCGCCCGCTGCTTGCCGAAGTGCAGGCACTGCTCGCCGAATCAGCAACCTCCCAACCCCGCCGTGCGACGAGCGGGCTCGACAGTGCGAGGGTCGCCATGCTGCTGGCGGTCCTGCAGCGCCGTGCATCGATGGGCCTGCACAAGGATGACAGCTATGTCGCCACCGTCGGCGGCGTCAAACTGGGGGAACCTGCCACCGACCTCGCAGTGGCCCTCGCGATCGCGTCGGCGAAGACGGACCAGCCCCTGCCCCCGCAGCTCATCGCCTTCGGGGAGGTGGGGCTGGCCGGGGAGGTGCGCCCCGTGCCCGGGATTGCACGGCGCATCCAGGAAGCGGAGCGGCTCGGCTTCACGCATGCAGTGGTACCGGCGTCGCCCAACGGGCCCGGGCCCATCCCGAAGGGCTTCACGGTGCGGGAAGTATCCACTTTGACCGAGGCGCTGACCCTGCTCTTCTAGTCATCGCTCGAAACCGATATCAGGGATCGCCCGCCAGACCACTAGTATTAGGTTCGGCTGTGCGGAAATCACGCAGCCGCTGCCTGCCTTGCGCCTCCGACCCGAGGCTGCCTGACCGCGCGGGCCGGCAGCGTGAATTTTGAAAGGATTGGGCCATGGTTCGCAGTCCCGAGGACTCGCTGAAGGCCACCCTCGCTCGTGTAGCACCCGGCACCGCCCTCCGCGACGGGCTCGAGAGGATCCTGCGCGGCAGGACGGGGGCATTGATCGTCCTCGGTTTCGACCGCACCGTGGATTCGATCTGTTCGGGTGGGTTCGACATCGGCATTGATTTTTCCCCGACCCGCCTCCGCGAGCTGGCGAAAATGGACGGCGCGATCGTCTGCGACAAGGATGCGAGCAACATCCTGCGCGCCGCCGTCCAGCTTGTCCCCGACCACACCATCGAAACCCAGGAATCCGGCACCCGCCACCGCACAGCGGAGCGCGTTGCCATCCAGACCGGGCTCCCGGTCATCTCGGTGAGCCAGTCCATGCAGATCATCGCCCTCTACATCAGCGGGCTCCGGCACGTCCTCGAAGGATCGGAACCTGTGCTGGCCCGCGCCAACCAGGCACTGGCCACGCTCGAACGCTACCGTGCACGCCTCGACCAGGTCACCAACTCCCTTTCTGCACTCGAGATCGAAGCGATGGTGACGGTCCGCGACGTCGCCGTGACGCTTCAGCGCCAGGAGATGGTCCGGCGGATCTCCGAGGAGATCTCGCAGTATGTCCTCGAACTGGGCATTGACGGGCGCTTACTGTCCCTCCAGGTCGAAGAGCTGACCACCGGCCTCGGACCGGGAAGCGAGATGGTGCTGCGGGACTACATGGACCTCGGCAACAGCCACGCGCCGGTCGAGGAGCGGGTTTCCACCCTGCAGAATTTCAGCTCGACGGAACTGATCGACCTGGGAACCATCGCAAGCGTCCTCGGCTTCAACCCCTCCACGGACTCGCTCGAAGCCGTCATCCAGCCGAAGGGCTACCGCCTGCTCTCCGGCATCAAGGCCGTCCCCCCTGCAGTGGCCAACCGGTTGGTGGATCACTTCGACGGGCTCCAGAACCTCATGGCCGCCAATATCGAGGACCTCATGGCCGTCGACGGCATTGGCGAGCAACGGGCCCGGACGGTCCGCGAGGGCCTCTCACGAATCGCGGAGACCAGCCTGCTCGATCGGTTCATGTAGGCCCCGCACCAGGCCTAACCGTCGAGCACGAACGACGTCGTCCCGCTGGTGAGGCCTCCCAGCCGCGTCGTCAGGGCATAGGTTCCACCCTCCGGAACGGGTTCCACCGAGGCACACCCGGGAGTAGTGCGCGTACGCTCCCATTCGAGCGTTGCTACTTCCTCCGCGCCCGGCTCCAGAACCCTCTCAAGATCCTGCGGCGCCTGCTGGCAATCGGTCGACGAGAAGATCCGGTCGGCCGGGTCGGCAACGACGAACTCCATCTGCGAGGTGCCGACGTTGACGGCGCACGCCGTCCCGCTTTCGTTGCGCACCACCAGGCTCAGCACCGGTTCCTGTCCCGGGGCATAAGCCTGTGCATCGGTTTTCGCCTCGACCACGATCTCGGCGGGATCACACTCACGCCCGGAAGTGTCGTCGTCCGCAGTGGTCTCCGGCTCGGAAGCCGAGGGCGAGGGCTCCGCTGCCGTGCTGGCGCCGGGTTCAGGCGATGACGCAGTAGGGGACGGCGCAGCCGAAGGGACGGCCGTCGTCGTCGCTACAGCGCCCACGGCGGCGGGATCGCCGTCGTTCCGCGAAAGGAGGCCGATCACCGTCACGACGCCGGCAACGAGGAGTGCGACGATCAGCAGCGCCAGGACGGCGGCTACAAGACGGCGACGGCGATAGACTGCCGGGCTCGGACGCTTCGGGGGCGCTCCGGTGCTTCCGGCACTACCCGGTCCGTGAACTGGTTCCATTCTTCAAGGCTAGGGAGCGGGGCACCGATTGCTGACGCCACCACGCCGGTCGATAGAGTATTGCTCACCATGTATTCCCCGATCCACTCCATGCCTGCCCCGGGCCCCGCCACCGCGCCAGGAGTGGAAGACCTCCATGCAGCGATTGAGGAGTGGTTCGCGGTTTCCGCGAGGGATCTTCCGTGGCGGAGTGCGGAACGCACGCCGTGGGGGGTATTCGTCAGCGAGATCATGCTGCAGCAGACTCCTGTGGTGCGCGTACTTCCGGTGTGGGAGGAGTGGCTCGCGAGGTGGCCGACGCCGGCCCACCTC
>NZ_KI914782.1:20872-25885 GCF_000520535.1 Arthrobacter sp. H41 | reverse complement strand
GGCCGTGCGCCACTGGGGACGGCTCGGGTATCCCCGCCGGGCGCTCCGCCTGCACGCTGCAGCGAGCGCGATGGTGGACCTTCACGAGGGCGCCGTCCCTTCGGATTACGACACGCTCCTCACCCTGCCGGGCGTGGGGAGCTACACCGCCGCCGCCGTCGCCGCTTTCGCCTTCGGTTCGCGCGAAACGGTTGTCGACACGAACATCCGCCGGGTCCACGCACGACTGCTGGGGGGCAAGGCACTGCCGGCACCGGCCCTTACGGCCGCCGAGATGCGGCGAGCCCTCGCACTCCTGCCCGACGACGACGCCCTCTCCGTGCGCTGGAACGCCGGTGTCATGGAACTGGGAGCCGTGGTGTGCACCGCGCGTTCGCCGCGCTGTGAAGCCTGTCCCGTCCTTGGATCCTGCGCCTGGGTTGCCGCAGGCCGGCCGGAACCGGACTACGTCCCCCGGGGACAGGCCTGGGCCGGCACGGACCGGCAGGTGCGCGGCGCCATCCTGGCCGTCCTGCGCGAAGCCGAGGACTGCATCATGCCGGATCTGCTGCTGAGCGGGCCCGTGGACCTGGCACACCCTCCGGCGAACTACAGCAGCACAGCCCTCGACCGCCTGCACCGCCTGCACGCTCCGACCGAGCAGCTCGAGCGCTCCCTCGCCGGCCTGCTGGCGGACGGCCTGGCCGAGGAGACCGGTGACGGAGTCCGCCTGCCGCGGTGAACTCGGGCGGGAGGCTATGCAGGTTCCCCGAATCCTGACACCACTGCCGCTTCGATCAGGTCGATTGCCGCCCGTGCATCCGGACCGGAGGCTTCGGCCGTGACTTCCCTGCCCTGTCCCAAACCGAGGCTCATGAGCAGCATCACCGATTTCGCGTCCACCCCGTTGATGGTGATCTCCGCATCGAGGTCCAGAAGGCCTGACGCCAGGAACGCGGCGGGCCGGGCATGGAGCCCCATCTGGTTGGGAAGGGTCCATGAGCCGCCGGCGGTCGGTGCGCCCGAAGGGTCCGAGGGGTTCCGTGGAGAACCAGGCACGGCGGCTTCATGCGTGACGAAGGGCTCCAGCCCCTCCGGGTCGATCGAGACGACAGCACCTTCCGCAGCCCTCAGCACTTCCTCGAGCGGGGCGCCCCCCTGCGCCTGGACAGCCGCCGCGACGGCTCCCTCGACCAGGGCGGCCTGCGCCAGGCGCACCTTTTCCCGCTGCTCAGGGTCCAGGAATTCCAGCGCCATCTCGGCGGTCATGACGGCCGAGCCGAGGTCGGTGAGAATCACGACGCCGCTGCCGCTGTCCGCGCTCTCGATACCCTGCTGGACCTTTTCGAAGCTCGTACCGATCCGCGCTACACCCGTTCCACCGTCCATACCGCCCGCTGCGACCAGAACGACGTCGGGCGCCATCTGGGCGGCCAACTCGCACACTCCCTCAGCGATCTTCTCGCTGTGGGAGACGATCACGAGTCCCACGTTGGCCGCTGCGCCGCCGGACGTACCGCTCACAGGTTCACGCTGCCTGCCGCCACTGCCGCCGCCTGGAGGATCATGGCGGTCGACACTGCTCCCGGGTCACGGTGGTTGGCGCTCCGCTCGCCCAGATAGCTTGCGCGGCCCTTCCGCGCGACCAGCGGCTCGGTAGCAACCGCTCCCGCGTGCGCCGCGTTGGCTGCAGCAGACAAGACCTCCCCGGCGCTCGCTCCGGCGGCCGCCGCGGTGCGGGCGGATTCAACAGCCGGGGTCCACGCGTCGATCATCGTCTTGTCGCCTACTTCGGCTTTCCCCCGGGCCACCACGCCGTCGCGTGCGGCTTCGAGCATCGCCGCCGCCTCATGCGGGCCTACCTCGACGGCGTCCCCCAGCGCCTTGGCCGCGCGCAGGAAAGCCGTCCCGTAGAGCGGCCCGGCAGCGCCGCCGACCGTCGACATCAGCGTCATCGCCGCATTCTTCAGCACCTCGCCGGGAGTGGCCGGATCCTCACCGGCGTCGAGTTTGGCGACCACCGCGCTGAACCCGCGGTCGAGGTTCTCGCCGTGGTCGGCGTCCCCGATGGCGCGGTCGAGATCGATGAGCAGCGCGCGGTTCTCGGCAACGACCTCAGCGGCTCCGCGAAGCCATGCGACTGCCCATTCCGTGGATAACGTCACCGCTAGGCCCCCCAGCGCAGGGCTGCGGTATGGACCGGTGAGTCCCACAACTCCACCAGCTCGTCGTCGAGCCGCAGGACCGAGATCGAGGCTCCCTGCATCTCGAGCGCGGTGATGTAGTTGCCGACGAGCGACCGCTCCACCTTCACGCCCTGTGCCTCGAGCAGTTCGACGGTTTTGCGGAAGACGATGTAGAGCTCACTTGCCGGGGTTCCGCCCATGCCGTTGACCATGAGCAGTACGCGGTCGCCTGCCGTGAGCGCGAGGTCTGCAGTGATCGGTTCGAGCAGGCGCGCCGTGATGCCGTCGGCGTCCTCCATGGCGATGCGGTGCCGGCCGGGTTCGCCGTGGATGCCGATACCGATCTCAATCTCATCCTCCGCGAGGTCGAAACTCGGTACGCCGGCGTGCGGGACGGTGCACGCCGCGAGTGCCACGCCCATGGACCTCACGTTGTCGACAACCCGCTGGGCGACGGCGGCGACGGCGTCGAGGTCGTCGCCACGCTCGGCCGCGGCTCCCGCGAGCCTCTCGACGAAGACGGTACCCCCGACTCCACGCCGGCCCGCCGTATACAGGGAATCCTCAACGGCGACGTCGTCGTTCACCAGCACCGAACGGACAGTCACGCCCTCCTCTTCGGCCAGTTCGGCGGCGGTCTCGAAATTGAGGACGTCACCGGTGTAGTTCTTGACGATGTGAAGTACTCCTGCACCTCCGTCGACGGCGATGGTGGCAGGGAGGATCTGGTCGGGCGTGGGGGACGTGAACATGGCCCCGGGAACGGCCGCGTCGAGCATTCCGCGCCCTACGTACCCGGCGTGCAGCGGCTCATGGCCGCTTCCGCCACCCGAGACGAGGCCTACCTTGCCGCTGACCGGGGAGTCCTTCCGGGTGATGAACAGGGGCTCGGGATGAACGGTCACGAGATCGGCATGAGCACGCCCGAAACCCTCGACGGATTCGGCGACCACTGCCCGGGGACTATTGATGAGCTTCTTCACGACGGCACGCTCCTATGGCTGCGAACAGGAAAGGCCTGCGGAACCGCCTCGGACCGCACCGGCCAAGCCAAACGATACCCTCGGCTTTCCCGCATTCCTAGGGCGCACGGCTTCCGAGGGCGTGCGACGGCGGCGGCAGTGCCACACTGTTAACGCGCCTGCGGGAGGCACCCGGTGATGGGCGCCTCCCGCAGGTCTACTTCTCGAACTATCTGCAGTCGAAGGAGGTGCTACTTGTCCTTCTTGAAAGCATCCTTGATGTTCTCGCCTGCATCCTTGAGGCTGGACTTGGCCTGGTCTCCATGACCCTCGGCCTCCATGCTCTCGTTGCCGGTGGCCTTGCCGAAGCCTTCCTTGGCCTTGCCGCCGAGGTCTTCGCTCTTGTTTCCGATCTTGTCATCCAAACCCATAAGTGGATCCTTTCGCTCGGTGTGCGGACTGCGGTTCCCGCAGTCCAACCGCATCGCTGGGATGCTAAGCAGTCTTACTATATCCAGATCCTGGCTGTCATTTCCACCCCCGACCAGGGCTTGCAGCCCGCCTGGAAGCCTGCGGCGCCTGCTACAGGTGCCGAATCATCCGCGTGTTGCCGAGGGTGTTCGGTTTGACGCGGGCCAGGTCGAGGAACTCTGCCACGCCCTCGTCGTGGGAGCGGAGGAGCTCCGAGTAGATCTGGGGATCCACTGCCGACTGGTCCGCCATGACCTCGAAACCGTGCCGGGCGAAGAACTGCACCTCGAAGGTCAGGCAGAACACGCGCTTCACCCCGAAGTTCCTGGCGTCCTCGATGAGCTGCTCGAGGATCCCCCGCCCGATCCCCTGGCCCTGGGCTGCGGTGGCCAGTGTGCGCACCTCGGCGAGGTCCTCCCACATGATGTGCAGGGCACCGCACCCCAGCACCTCTCCGTCCGCACCCTCGGCGATCCGGAATTCCTGGAGCCCCTCGTAGTACGCGACGGTTTCCTTCGCCATGAGGATCCGCTGATCCGCCAGCGGCGCCACCAGCGCCTTGATGGCAGGGACATCGGACGTCCGGGCGTGGCGCAGGGTGTAGTCGGGGCTCATTCGCACAAGTCTACAAAGTCCGGCGTGCCTACAGTCCCAGTTCGGCCGGGAGTTCCTTCTCCTCACCCAGAACATGCCGGACAAGGAATGCTTCGACGACGCCGTACCAGACCTTCGCATGCTGGGGCTTGAGGATCCAATGGTTCTCGTCCGGGAAGTAGAGGAACCGGTGGACGGTGGTGCCGTCGTCGTCCGCCGGAAGCTTCGAGGCTGACAACAGTTCGTACCACAGCCGAAGGCCCTCTCCGATGGGAACCCGGTAATCCTTGTCACCGTGGATGACGAGCATCGGCGTGTTGATGTTGCCGACGGAGTGGTGCGGCGAGTTGTCCCGCAGCATGTCGGGAGTCATCTCCTGCTTCCAGTAGTAGGCCGCGTCGGTTGTGGGACCGAACTGGTCGAGCGCCCACAGGCTCGCGTGGGTGACGATCGCCGCGAAGCGGTCGGTGTGGCCGGCCACCCAGTTCGCCATGTACCCGCCGAAGGAACCGCCCATTGCCGCGATGCGGCTCTCGTCGATGTCGGCCCGCTGCACCAGCGCATCAGTTGCGGCCATGAGGTCCGTATAGGGGGCTTTGCCCCACTGGCCCCAGCCACGGTCGATCATGTGCTGCCCGTAGCCCGTGGACAGGGCCGGATCGGGAAGGAGCACTGCGTAGCCCTGTGCCGCGAGCAGCCACGGGGACCAGCGCCACGTCCACGCGTTCCAGGAACCGAGCGGCCCGCCGTGGATCCACAGCAGTGCCGGAACCGGCGACGCGTCCGAGGCGCCCTTCGGCAGGACCAGCCACGACCTCACC
>NZ_KI914782.1:13669-20772 GCF_000520535.1 Arthrobacter sp. H41 | reverse complement strand
TCCTCCCCGACGGTTTCCACGCGCTCCAGGGTTCCCGGGAGTTCAGGCCGTTCCGCCGGGCCGCGCAGCCGCGTGGTTTCCCCGGTCGCCAGATCGATCCGGACGGGTTCAGCCGGGTAGAGGTAGGAGCTGCGTAGTCCATAGGCGGTGGCGCCGTCGGGGCTCACCGAGATGTCGGAGTACGCGGCAGCGTCGGCCGTGATCCTGCGGACCGCGCCGGTGGCGGTGTCGATGGCGAAGACCGGCGCAGCGCCGTCGTCATCGGCTGTCACGAGAATGCCCGAGCCGTCCGGAAGCCAGGCCGCGGGGGCGGGCCACCGATCCCAGTCTTCCGCAAGCGGGATGAGCTCTCCGCCTCGGACGGGAAGGAGTGCCAGCCAGATACGGGGGGAGGTGTCGGCTGAGGTGCGCCGGTTGCAGATCACGATGACGGTCCTGCCGTCCGGGCTCACGGGGCCCGGTGCTGCATCGAAACCGGCCTCGTTCAGCAGCACGGTCCGCTCGCCGGTAGCGACGTCGATCCGCGCAAGCGCGCTGCGCTGGGAGCCGAGTGCCTCCGGCAGGCGAAGGGCGGTGAACAGCATCGTCCCATCCGGGCTCAACTCCGGATGGGAGTCGCGGAGCCCGGCACCGACGCCTTCGGCAAGGGAGACCAGGGGTTCATCCTCCGCGTCGACGTCCAGCCGGAAGTAGCGCGGCTCGCCGGGACCGAGGTCGGCGTCCCAGTACCGGACCGGGTAGCCGGAGTGAAGGATCGCGGCCACGCCGGCGTCCTTGCGGGCGGTCCGTCGCTCGGCATCCTCCGCCTCACCGGAGGCGCCGGCGAGGACCTCGGCAACGACGACGGCGGTGTCCGCGTGCGCGGCCGTGGCGACGGAACTGATCCCACCCGATCGCGAGTGGAGCAGTTCCGCCTCACCGCCATGCTCCGGCAGCCGCCACAGCGAGGCCTGCTTTCCGGCATCGTCGGTGCCGTTGCCCGGGCCGGGCCGGGCCGAGGTGAACAGCAGGTCGCCCGTCGCGAGGAAAGCGGCACCGGATTCACCCTCGGCGCTGCGGGTCAGCCGGTGCGCGGGCCGCTCCCCCGAGGGGTCCACTTCCCAAAGGGCGGTGGTGTAGCCCGTGCGCTTCGGATCGAGGGTGGCCACCGCCGTCACGAGGCGGCTTCCGCCGGAGTTCATCGCGAGCCCGCTCACCCTCGGGAGGGCGACGAAGTTCTCGAGCTCGTGGAACGGCGTGGCCTGGTCCGATGAGCCGTGGCCGCCGGTGTTGTTCGAATCGTCAGGGTTCATCTGCAATACGTATCACCGCAAGCGTTGCGGCCGGGCGGGGTTCACTGAGGGAGTAATTCCGTTGCCCCGAGCACCGATGCCGGGTGTCACGCAAAGAATCCCGCCCCAATGACCCGGGGCGGGATTCGTCGACAGTGCTGGTGTTCAGGAAACGATCACTCGGGAACCGTCGCTTCGATAGCCGCCGGGCCGTCCTCCAGCTCCTTGGGGGCTCCATGCCCCACAAAGGTGAACACGGCGTCGGTCCCTTCGCCTTCGACGTCCACGTCCACACGCTCACCGGACTTCAGGTCGCCGAACAGGATCTTCTCGGACAGCTGATCCTCGATCTCCCGCTGCATGGTGCGGCGCAGCGGCCGCGCACCCATCGACGGATCGTAGCCGCGGGTGGCGAGGAGCACCTTTGCGGCGGGAGTCAGCTCGATGGTCATTCCCTTGTCGGCCATCCGCTTGCTGAGGCGCTCGAGGAACAGGTCGACGATCTCGACGATCTCATCCTGCGTGAGCTGCGGGAACACCACGGTGTCGTCGACACGGTTGAGGAACTCGGGGCGGAAGTGCTGCTTCAGCTCTTCCTGGACCTTCGCCTTCATCCGGTTGTAACTCGTATTGGTGTCCGTGCCCGACTGGAACCCGGTCATGACGCCCTTGGAGATATCGCGTGTTCCAAGGTTGGTGGTCATGATGATGACCGTGTTCTTGAAGTCGACCATGCGGCCCTGGCTGTCCGTCAGGCGTCCGTCCTCGAGGATCTGCAGGAGCGAGTTGAAGAGATCGGCGTGGGCCTTCTCCACCTCGTCGAACAGCACCACCGAGAACGGCTTGCGGCGGACCTTCTCGGTGAGCTGGCCGCCCTCCTCGTAACCCACGTAGCCCGGAGGCGCACCGAAGAGGCGCGATACCGTGTGCTTCTCGGAGTACTCGGACATGTCGAGCGTGATCAGGGCATCCTCGTCGCCGAAAAGGAACTCCGCGAGGGCCTTGGCGAGCTCGGTCTTACCCACACCGGTGGGACCGGCGAAGATGAACGAACCGCCCGGACGCTTGGGGTCCTTCAGACCGGCGCGCGTGCGCCGGATGGCCTGCGAGATCGCCTTGATGGCCTGGTTCTGCCCGATGACCCGCTTGTGGAGTTCATCCTCCATATTCAGCAGCCTCGAGGACTCGGCCTCGGTCAGCTTGAACACGGGGATGCCGGTGGAGATCGCAAGGACCTCGGCGATCAGTTCCTCGTCAACCTCGGCGATGTCGTCGAGGCCACCGGACTTCCACCTGCGCTCCTTGTCGGAGCGCTCGTCCTGCAGTTTCTGCTCCTTGTCGCGGAGGGACGCAGCGCCCTCGAAGTCCTGCGAATCGATCGCCGACTCCTTCTCCCGCTTGACGTCGGCGATGCGTTCGTCGATCTCCTTGAGCTCCGGCGGTGCGGTCATGCGCCGGATCCGCAGCCGGGCACCGGCCTCGTCGATCAGGTCGATCGCCTTGTCCGGCAGGAAGCGGTCGGAGATGTACCGCTCGGCGAGTGTGGCGGCCGAGGTGAGTGCGCCGTCGGTGATCGAGACGCGGTGGTGTGCCTCGTAACGGTCGCGAAGCCCCTTGAGGATCTCGATGGCGTGGGCCACCGACGGTTCCTGGACCTGGATCGGCTGGAAACGACGCTCAAGAGCGGCATCCTTTTCGATGTGCTTGCGGTACTCGTCGAGCGTGGTGGCTCCGATGGTCTGGAGTTCACCGCGGGCGAGCATCGGCTTCAGGATCGACGCCGCGTCGATGGCACCTTCGGCTGCGCCTGCCCCGACGAGCGTATGGATCTCGTCGATGAAGAGGATGATGTCGCCGCGCGTCCGGATCTCCTTGAGCACCTTCTTCAGCCGCTCCTCGAAGTCACCGCGGTACCGGGAGCCGGCGACGAGCGAACCGAGGTCGAGCGTGTAGAGCTGCTTGTCCTTGATGGTTTCAGGCACGTCGCCACGAACGATCGCCTGGGCGAGCCCCTCGACGACGGCGGTCTTGCCGACGCCGGGCTCGCCGATCAGCACGGGATTGTTCTTGGTGCGGCGGGAGAGCACCTGCATGACCCGCTCCATCTCCGACTCACGTCCGATGACCGGGTCGAGCTTGGATTCGCGGGCAGCCTGCGTGAGGTTCCGACCGAACTGGTCGAGGACCACCGAACCTGCGGGGGTTCCCTCCTGCTGCTGGCCGCCCGCGACTGCAGGCTCCTTGCCCTGGTAGCCCGAGAGCAGTTGGATCACCTGCTGGCGGACCCGGTTGAGGTCCGCTCCGAGCTTCACCAGCACCTGCGCGGCAACACCCTCGCCCTCGCGGATGAGGCCCAGCAGGATGTGCTCGGTGCCGATGTAGTTGTGGCCCAGCTGCAGGGCTTCCCTCAGGGAAAGCTCCAGCACCTTCTTGGCCCGCGGGGTGAACGGAATATGACCCGACGGCGCCTGCTGGCCCTGTCCGATGATCTCCTGGACCTGCTCACGGACGGCACCCAGCGAGATGCTGAGCGACTCGAGGGCTTTGGCAGCTACACCCTCACCCTCATGAATCAAACCAAGCAGGATGTGCTCGGTGCCGATGTAATTATGGTTGAGCATGCGGGCCTCTTCCTGGGCCAGCACAACAACACGACGGGCACGATCTGTGAATCTTTCAAACATGGGGCACACTCCTAGCTAACGCGTAGTTCGATGCTACGTGCAGCGAAGGAGCTTTTGGGGCGTGTTCGCCACAGGCGAGATCACGCCGGCCCTAGCGCTGCGCGGCGCGGTATGCCTCGACGATCTCGCTGTTCACCCGGCCGCGGGCCGAGACGTTGTAGCCGTTCTCCCGGGCCCACTCCCGAACCTGGGCGGCTTCCTGATTGCGAGCCGGCGCGGGTGCGGAACGCTGCTTCGACTGGTTACTGCGCCGCGCGGCTGTTACGTAATCCTTGAGGGCATCCCGCAATTCACCTGCATGGGCATCCGACAGGTCGATCTCGTACTGGGCGCCGTCAAGGCCGAAGCGGACGGTTTCGTCGGCATCTCCGCCGTCGATGTCGTCAATGAGGATAATCTTCACTTTCTGCGCCACAATATACTCCCTTAGAATTCGATGAAAACCCCCCTCTGTGATTATGTAGCAACAAAGGGGCCAGGTCAAAGGGGAATTCAAAAATGCTATGGCTGGGCGTTATCCGGCTTCGCTTTAGTTTCAGGCGTTTCTTCCTGCTCATTCTTCACTTCCGTCACATCAGTGAGCCTTTTCTCCGCGCGTGCCATGGCATCACGTTCGGCACGGTCCGCGTTGAAAATGGCCCGCATCACGAAGTAGAAGATCACCGCGAGGGAGGCGGAGGGCAAAAGGACGGCAAGGTATTCCACGGCGCTATCCCTGCACGGGTTTCAGAATGGGAAACAAAATGGACTCACGAATTCCCGCATTCGTGAAAAGCATCACCAGGCGGTCGATTCCGAGCCCGATCCCGCCCATCGGGGGCGCCCCGTACTCGAGCGCCCGCAGGAAGTCCTCGTCCAGCTGCATCGCCTCGTCGTCACCCTCGGCAGCCCTGCGGGACTGCGCAGTCAGGCGCTCGCGCTGAATCACCGGATCGATCAGCTCGGAGAAGGCCGTGCCGCGCTCCATACCACCGATGATGAGGTCCCAGGCCTCGATGAGCCGTGGATCCTCCCGATGCTGGCGCGCCAGGGGCTGCGCGGATGGCGGGTAGTCGTAGACGAAGGTGGGCTGCAGCAGGTGGGGCTCCACCAATTCGGAGAAAAGCTCGAGGACGAGCTTGTCGGCCTGCCAGGCGGGATTGATCGCAATGCCGCGGGCCTCGGCGATCTCCCTCAGGACCTCTTCGGGAGTATCGGGGGTGACTTCCTGATCAACCGCTGCGGACAGGCCCGGGTAGACGCCGAGCCAGGCCCAGTCTCCGTCGAGGTCGATCGTGCCTTTGTCGGTCTCGATGGTCCGGCTTCCCAGTGCATCGGCGCAATTGAGGATGATTTCCTTCATGCGCTCTGCCATCCCGAATTGGTCGGCGTACGCTTCATAGCATTCGAGCATGGTGAATTCCGGGCTGTGCGTCGAGTCGACGCCCTCGTTGCGGAAAATGCGTCCGATTTCGTAGACGCGGTCGATTCCTCCCACCACTGCCCGCTTGAGATAAAGCTCGAGGGCAATACGCAGGGTCATTTTCTGGTCGAAGGCATTGAGGTGCGTTTCGAAGGGCCTCGCCGTGGCACCGCCGTGCACCAGTTGCAATATGGGCGTCTCGACCTCGACATAATCGAGTGCATGAAGGGTTTCGCGGACGCTGCGGGTAATGGCGGCGCGTTTTGTCACCATGTCCCGCGCTTCTTCGCGGACCATCAGGTCCACATAACGCTGACGGACGCGGGTTTCCTCGTTGACGCCGGCGTGGAGCGTCGGCAGCGGCCGCAGCGCCTTCGAGGCCATGCTCCACGAATCGGCCATGACGGACAGCTCCCCGCGCTTCGAACTCAGCACCTCACCGTGCACCTGGACGTGGTCGCCGAGATCGGCCAGCGATTTCCAGTCGGCGAGCGCCTCGGCCCCGACGGCTGCGAGGCTCAGCATCACCTGGAGCCGGGTGCCGTTTCCCTCCTGAAGGGTGGCGAAGCACAGCTTTCCCGAGTTGCGGATGAACACGACCCTGCCCACCACGCTGACCACCTCGCCGGTGGTCTCCTCCGCGGCGAGGCTTCCGTACCGCTTCCGGAGCTCGCCGAGGGAGGAGGTGCGCTCCGGCTTGACGGGGTACGCCTCCCTGCCGCTTTCCAGCAGACCCGCGCGCTTGGCGAGGCGGATGCGCATCTGCTCGTTGAAGTCATCGGAGAGGGAAGTATCGTCAGTGGTCACGGTAGACCAGTTTACTGCTTCGTCCTGCGCCGTCATTTCCGGTGGCAGAGCTCACTCCGGGCCCAGCTGCACGTTGTCGATGAGCCGGACGGCGCCCACCCGGGCGGCGATGACTGCCAGCGCCGAGCCGGTGAAGGGGACGTGACGGCAATTGAAGGCGAGGGGCTCAAGGGTTTCCGGATCCACGATCTCGAGGTAGTCAAGGCTCACCGAACGTTCGCTCGCGAGCATCTCGAGCACCGAGTCCGGATCCAGGGCCTCGTGCCGGGCGGCCCTTCCCTCGAGCAGGCGGAGGGCGCGCGGCAGGACCAGTGCCGCCTTCCGCTCCGCCCCGGAAAGGAACTGGTTCCGGCTGGAAAGGGCGAGTCCGTCGGACGCCCTGACCGTCGGTACCCCCACGATTTCAACCGGGAAGTTCAGGTCGCCGACCATGCGTCGGATCAGGACCAGCTGTTGTGCATCCTTCTGCCCGAAGTAGGCACGGAAGCGGGCGCCTGGCGGCTGTGCAACATGCAGGAGCTTGGCGACGACGGTCAGCATGCCGTCGAAGTGCCCGGGCCGCGCGGCGCCCTCGAGCTTGTCGGCGAGGGGTCCGGACCGGATCCGCACCTGGGGCTCACCCCCGGGGTACATCTCGGCGGCCGACGGCGCGAAGACCAGGTCTACGCCGCACTGCCCCAGCAGCTCGAGGTCCGCGTCGAGCGTGCGTGGATAACGCTCGAGATCCGCCTGCTCGCCGAACTGGAGCGGATTGACGAAGATGCTGGCCACCACGACGTCGTTGGCGGCCCGTGCGGCTGTGGCCAGGCCGGCATGGCCGGCGTGCAGCGCGCCCATGGTCGGGACAAGGCCCAGCGACGGGAGCGTGAGCTCCGTTTCCTGCAGCAACCGGGCGCTCGCTTCCCGCAGTTCGGCCGCCGTCGTCACGATCGCCGGCTT
>NZ_KI914782.1:4529-13569 GCF_000520535.1 Arthrobacter sp. H41 | reverse complement strand
CCGCCGTCGTCACGATCGCCGGCTTGCGGAATACGCCGCTCATGATCCGTCCTCCTGTGTTCGGGCCTCTGTCTCGGCCTCGCCTGAAGCGCTCCCCGGACCGCTTTTCGACCCGCTTTCCGGCCCGCTTTTCTGCCCGTCGCCAGGAACATCCGCTGGTCCGCCCCCGGAACCGCTCCCCGATCCCGACGACGGATCGCCCCCAAGGGCAGCGACGACGGCCTCGCCCTGTTCCCGGCTCAGGAGGCCGCGCTCGACGGCGCGCTGGGCGGTGGCCCTCGCCATCTCACGGTAGGCGATCCGGATGTCCTGCGCGTCGTGTGCAGCAAGCGCCTTCCCATGGGCGGCGACGGTGCCGGTGTCCCCGCGGGAGACCGGGCCCGTCAACGCCCCCTCCCCCGCGGACAGGGCATTTTCGAGAGATGCCTTCATCAGCGGCCCGAGCATGCGTTCGGGCCTGTGCACCCCGAGGTCACCGAGGAGCTGCGCCGATTGCGAGGCGAGGGTGACCAGGTGGTTCGACGCATGGGCGAGCGCTGCGTGGTAGAGCCCACGGCTTTCCTCCTCGATCACCACGGGCTCGGCGCCCATCTCCACCACCAGCGCTTGGGCTATCGGCAGCACGGCGCCGGGAGCGGTGACGCCGAAGCAGCAATCCGGCAGCCTCCCGAGGTCGAGGGTCATGCCGGTGAATGTCATGGCGGGGTGGAGCGCAAGGGGAATCGCCCCTGCGGCACGGGCAGGGGCAAGGACTCCGATGCCATACCGGCCCGACGTGTGGACGACGAGTTGACCCGACTGCCAGGACCCCAGCCGGGCCAGGCCTTCCACGAGCGGCGGCAGGGCGTCGTCGGGCACTGCCAGCAGCACCAGTTCGGCGCGCTCGATGATGTCCGGAATCTCCAGGACCGGAACTCCGGGAAGCAACATCCCGGCGCGCTCCCTGCTGGCTTCCGATACCGCTGAGACGCCGACGACGGCGTGGCCCGCAGCGCGCAGGGCGGCCCCCAGGACCGCCCCTACCTTGCCGGCTCCCACGATTCCCACGCCCAGCCTTCCAGGACGGCGCGACGGGTCAGGGCTGTTCATGGGAATCTCTGTCCTCTTCTTGTCGGGGCGGCGCCGGTTCCGGGGTCTGCTCTGGCGTGCTCAGCCACTGTTCGGGCCCGCTGCGCCGCCGGGCTTCGGCTGCCCGGCGGGCCTGGCCGTGGAAAAGTTCCCAGGCCAGCGTTTCATCGGCCTGGCGGATACGCGGTGCCACAGGTCCGGGTGTGGTCTGCAGGTGGAGTCCGGCGACGCGGAATCGCCGGTCCAACGGGCCCTGGTGCAGCGAGAGCGACTGTGTGCGCTCGTGGGGGACGACGTCGAGGGTGCGCCACAGGACGCCTGACCGGATCAGCAGCGCGGTGCGGGTGACCGCGAAGCCGTTGCGTTTCCAGCTCAGCCGGCCCAGCAGGCGTGCGCGGCGCGGCGTCGTGATGAATCCATCGGTGCTCCCCTGCGACTCGAGCCCGGCCGTGAAGACCCGGACCGGGTCGTCGACGCCCGGGTCCGGCAGTACCAGGGCGAGGATCCTCAGGACCTCCTCCCGGGTGCCCACGGGCAGGAGTGTGGCCCGGGCCTGGCCCTCACTCGAGGAGGCGGCGCCATAGCCCGCCACGTTGACGGTGATCTTGTACCAGCCCTTGAGCCGCCACAGGGGCGACTGCACGATCCCGACCGCCTGGACCCGCCCGGGGGGGACGGTCTGCGAACGCGTGTCCAGGAGCCCGTAGCGTACCCGGATTCCGTCGGGTGAGAGCGCGGCCCGGAAGTTGTAGCCGGTATTCAACGCGCTCCAGTAGGCGCCCACCACGCCCAGGAGAATCGGGATGAGGGAGGGAGCCACGAACGGCGTGCGGAAGAGAACGGTGATACCCACCACCACGACGGCGCCCACCACCAGCAGCACTGTGGTTCCCGAGAGCACCGCGCCCCCGATGACACGGCCGGCGGGTACCGCCACCACCTCGTGCTCGGGGGCCTCCTGGATCGAGTCCGGATGTTCGGGATCCACCGCCACTCCCGCTGCGCGGGCCAGGATGGTGGCCCGGAGCCGGTGCGCATCGGTCAGCTTCAGGAAGGCGAGCCGCACTGCGGACTCGCCGGCATCGGCCACCTCGAACTTGAGCTCGGCGAGCCCGAAGAGCCGCGCGAGGAACGGCTGGACGACGTCGATCGCCTGAACCCGGTCAAGGCGTGCCTGGCGGTTCTGGCGGAAGAAGACGCCCGTGTTGACCCGGACGTGTTCCTCGGTGACCTGGTACCGGGTGAAGTACCAGGAGACCAGGAACGCGGCGGCGATGAGCGCCACAACGCCCAGCACGATGGCAACCGCCCATCCCGTTCCGAGCCCGCCGGGGACTCCGGAAGGTCCCTCGTCGCTGAAGAGCCCCTCGAACCAGTCCCGGCCGAAGAAGAAGCCGATGGCTGCCAGCGCGATCCAACCCCGGACGAGCGGCGAGATGATGTGAACCCTGCTCCAGGCGTCATCCGGATTGCTGATCAGGCTGGAATCAGCCCGCACCTGCCCTCCGGGTTTCTGGTGTCCGGGCTCGCCGCTCACAGGCCGGCCAACCTGGCTTCCCCACGCGCCGAGAGCTGTTCGCGAAGGCGGGCGCCCTCGGCAGTGGGAAGGCCTGCGATCGAGGCGTTCGTGGTGGGCGATGCCGTATGCAGCTTGAGCGTGCAGAGCCCGAAGGCGCGTTCGATCGGCCCCACGGCCACGTCCACGTACTGCATGCGCCCGTAGGGCACCACCAGGGTGCGCTGGAAGAAGACGCCGCGCCGCACCAGGAGGTCGTCGTCGCGCTCCGCGTACCCGATGGCCGCGACCTGGCGCGGCAGGAGGACTCCGGTCCAGACGGCGGCGACGAGGACGATCCCGGGCAGCGCCCACGCGATGGGCATCGGCGGGAAGTTGTCCCACACGCCGGTCAGCCTCAGGATCAGTGGGATGCCGAGGAGCGCCAGCCAGAGGAAGGAGCTGATCAGCCAGCCCAGGAGCCGGACCTTCAGGTATCTCGGCGACACCCCGGACCAGGCGAGTCCCACCGGATCAATCGGTTCCCTACGCATACTCCCCCTCGTCCCGGCTTTTCCGCACCGGACCGGCGTCGTCGCCGCCGCCCGGTGGAAGCCGGCAGAAACTTTCCACCACAAGGCCCACGACGATCATCCCGATACCACCGGCCATGAGCGCAAGGGACCCCCACAGCGGACCGGACGCGGATCGCACGCCCACGAGGCTCAGCTGGTCCACGAAGATACCGGCGTGCCAGCCGAGGCTCAGCGCGCCGGCATAGGCGCAGGCCTG
This sequence comes from Arthrobacter sp. H41, assembly GCF_000520535.1. Taxonomy (GTDB): domain Bacteria; phylum Actinomycetota; class Actinomycetes; order Actinomycetales; family Micrococcaceae; genus Arthrobacter_D. The sequence continues at coordinate 10,214 of NZ_KI914782.1, read as the reverse complement.
GGCGAGGATCAGGGTTCGCAGCGCGAGGATCGGGTTGAGCGCTTTCTTGCGGCTTCCGTTCCGCCACACGAGCACCTTCCGCCCGAAGATCAGGGTGATACCCGTGATCACCAGCACGGTGATCAGCGAGCTGAGGTGGAGGGAAGGAGCGGGAAGTCCGTTGCGGGTCGCCCACCAGTTGACGAGCCAGCCCACCGCGCCGGCCACGAGCCCGATCACTGCGAGCCAGCGGAACCGAATATCACTCACAGGAGGCCTAGACCTCCTCGAACGGGGCGAGCCCCTTGAAGTCGTCAGCTCCGGCCGCGAGTTCTCCCACCGGTATCCCGCCGAGGGTCGCGGCGGCATCCATCCAGGCCCAGGGCTGCAGCACGAAGGCGCGGGCGGCGGCACGCGGGTGGGGAACCGTCAGCTTCTCATCGTCGGAGGTCCAGGATCCGTAGGTGATGATGTCGATATCCAGTGTCCGCGGACCCCACCGCACGGTGCGGACACGGTGGTGCCTGTTCTCCACGGCCTGGCAATGCTCGAGGAGCTCATAGGGCCCGAGGTCGGTCTCCACCTCGATCACCATGTTCAGGTAGTCCGGTTGCTCCGGGCCGCCTACCGCCTTCGTGCGCACCACGGGCGAGACACCGGAGAGCCGGACGCGCGGCGAATCGACGAGGTCACCCACCGCGAGGGACAGGGTGTCATTGCTCGCCCCGAGGTTGCTGCCGAGCGCCAGCACGGCACGGATCGTCGTCATGCCCGGCTCCTGCGCACGGTGACGGCGACGTCGCCGAACGGCACCTCGATGGGTGCCTGCGGTTTGTGGACCGTCACTTCCACGGCGTCGACGGGGAAGAAGGCGAGCACGTCGCCGGCGATCTTCTCGGCAAGCGCCTCGATCAGGTTGAAGGCCTCCCCCGTGATGATGCCGTGGACCCGTTCCGCGAGTTCTCCGTAGTGGGCCGTCCGGGCCAGGTCATCACTGATCCCGGCGGGCCGGAGGTCGAGGTGCAGGACAAGATCCACCACGAAGGGCTGGCCGTTCCGGCGCTCATGGTCGAAGACGCCGTGGTAGCCGACGGCGGTGATCCCGGAGAGGGTGACCGTGTCGGCCCGCGCGCTTCCTATCGCCTCCATGCCGCGGCAACCTTCACGGCGTCGAGCGTTGCGGCGGCGTCGTGCACGCGGACGCCCCATGCCCCATTCGCCGCGGCGAGGGTCGAGGCGGCGAGTGTCGCGGAGTCGCGCTCCGCGGGAGCCGCAGCCTTCCCGGCGGAGGTCAGGAGCGTCCCGAGGAACCGCTTCCGCGACGCACCGACCAGCACCCGGTGGCCCAGTGAGGTGAATCTCTCGAGGGACCGCAGCACCTCCCAGTTGTGCTGGTCCGTCTTCGCGAACCCGATGCCCGGGTCGAGGATGATGCGGTCAGCGGCCACCCCTGCGGCGACGAAGGTATCCCGGATCTCGAGAAGCTCAGCACGAACCTCCTCCACCACATCGGAGTAGGTGGCGAGGGAATCCATGGTCTGCGCGGTTCCCCGCCGGTGGGTCAGGATGTAGGGCACGCCGCGCGCGGCGATGAGGCCCGGCATGTCCGGCTCGAAACCCGCACCGGAGATGTCGTTGACGATCTCCGCTCCGGCATCGAGCGCCTGGGCGGCTGTTTCGCTGTGCATGGTGTCCACGCTGACCAGCGCGCCGGCCTTGACCAGGGCCCGCACCACGGGAAGAACCCGCTCCAGTTCCCGCTCGAGCGGGACGTCGGCCGCCTGGGGCCGGGTCGATTCCCCGCCGACGTCGATGATGTCGGCGCCGGCGTAGAGCAGTCGCAGCCCGTGGGCGATCGCGTCATCGGTCGACGCATACCGTCCCCCGTCGCTGAAGGAGTCCGGAGTGACGTTGAGTATGCCCATCACCACGGAGCGGTCCTTCGGCAGGTCCGAGAACGTCCTGGCGACGCGCACGGGCCGGATCAGCGGCAACGGGGACGTAGCCGGCCCGGTTCCGGGTGCTGCGGCAAGTGAATCCATGGTGGTCGGTTGTCCTATCTTCCGAGAATGAGGCTCATGGCCTCGGCGCGTGTGGCAGTCTCGCGGATCTGGCCACGAACCGCCGAGGTGACGGTCTTGGCGCCTGGCTTGCGGATACCGCGCATCGACATGCACATGTGCTCGCACTCGATGACCACGATCGCACCTTCCGGCTGGAGGTGCGTCATGATGGCGTCCACGATCTGGGTGGTGAGGCGTTCCTGCACCTGGGGGCGCCGTGCGAACACCTCCACCAGGCGCGCGAGCTTGCTGAGTCCGGTGACGCGCCCGTCGGCGGCGGGAATATATCCTACGTGCGCGGTGCCGTGGAAGGGAACGAGGTGGTGCTCGCACGTGGAGTAGAACGGGATGTCCTTCACCAGCACGAGCTCCTGGTGGTTCAGGTCGAAGGACGTCGAAAGGATGTCCTCGGCGTCCTGATGGAGGCCGGCGAACATCTCCGCGTAGGCCTTCGCCACCCTTTTCGGGGTATCGAGGAGCCCGTCACGTTCAGGGTCCTCCCCGATGGCGATCAGGATCTCGCGGACCGCACGCTGGATGCGGGGCAGGTCCACGGGCGAGCCTGACGCCACCAGGGCAGCATCCATCACTTCGTCATCGAACTCGGTCACGGATCTGATCCTATCCCTGTGCAGTTTGATCCGGCCGCCCTACGGCTGCTGGCTTCCCGTTCCACCCTTGCCGTCGTCGATCCCCCCGGATTCCGGCGACGGCAGCTCCGAGCCCTTGACATCGAAGTCAGCCGGCAGATGCGCGTCGGCGATCTGGTCCTGGGGTGCGACCGACTCCGGAGCCGGCTCACCGGCTTCCAGTGCGTCGGCCTTTTCCTTGCGGGACACGACCGGCGGCAACGAGTGGACCGGGCGGGTCTGCTTGGACAGCCAGACGTCCCGGATCTCGCGCTTGCGGATGTCGGTGAACACTTCCGCGATCTCCGCCTGGTTCAGGGTCTCGCGCTCGAGCAGCTCGAGGGCGAGCTGGTCCAGCACGTCCCGGTTCTCGGTGAGGATCTCGTAGGCCTCGTCGTGCGCATTGTCGATGAGCCGGCGGACCTCCTCGTCGACGATCAGGGCCAGCTGGTCCGAGTAGTCGCGGTCGCTGCCCATGTCCCGGCCGAGGAACGGCTCTCCAGCCCCCTGGCCGAGCTTCACGGCGCCTATGCGCTCGCTCATGCCGTACTGCGTGACCATCTTGCGTGCGGTCCCGGTGGCCTTCTCGATGTCGTTGGACGCCCCCGTGGAGGGGTCGTGGAACACGATCTCCTCGGCCACGCGGCCACCCATCGCGTAGGCCAGCTGGTCGAGCAGCTCGTTGCGGCTCACGGAATACCGGTCATCCGCCGGCATGACCATGGTGTAACCGAGGGCCCGGCCGCGGGGAAGGATGGTGATCTTCGTGACCGGGTCCGTGTTGCGCAGCGCTGCCGCCACAAGGGCATGCCCGCCCTCGTGGTAGGCGGTGATTTTCCGCTCGAGTTCCTTCATGACGCGGCTGCGCTTCTGCGGGCCGGCGATCACGCGGTCGATGGCTTCGTCGAGTGCGCGGTCGTCGATGAGCTGGGCGTTCGAGCGCGCCGTCAGCAGCGCCGCTTCGTTGAGCACGTTGGCGAGGTCGGCGCCGGTGAAGCCCGGGGTCTTCTTCGCGACGGATTTCAGGTCCACGCCGCCTGCCATCGGCTTGCCCTGGGCATGCACGCTGAGGATGTGCTCCCGGCCCTTCATATCCGGCGCCTCGACGCCGATCTGCCGGTCGAAGCGGCCCGGACGCAGCAGTGCGGGGTCGAGGACGTCGGGCCGGTTGGTCGCGGCGATGAGGATCACGTTGGTGGTGGCGTCGAATCCGTCCATCTCCACGAGCAGCTGGTTCAGCGTCTGCTCGCGCTCGTCGTTGCCGCCGCCCACACCCGCACCGCGGTGCCGGCCCACGGCGTCGATCTCGTCGACGAAGATGATCGCCGGTGAATTGTTCTTGGCCTGCTCGAAGAGGTCCCGGACGCGTGAGGCGCCGACGCCGACGAACATCTCGACGAAGTCCGAGCCCGAGATCGAGTAGAAGGGCACACCGGCCTCGCCTGCAACGGCACGCGCCAGGAGGGTCTTGCCGGTGCCCGGGGGTCCGTACAGCAGGACGCCCTTGGGGATCTTCGCGCCGAGCGCCTGGAACTTCGCCGGTTCCTGGAGGAATTCCTTGATCTCGAGGAGTTCCTCCACTGCCTCGTCGGCTCCTGCGACGTCGGAGAAGGTGACCTGGGGCATGTCCTTGGAGATGAGCTTCGCCTTGGACTTGCCGAACTGCATGACCTTCGACCCGCCGCCCTGCATCCGGGAGAGGAGGAACCAGAAGATGGCACCCAGGATGAGGATCGGGAAGAGCAGGCTGGCGATGCTGAGGAACCAGTTGCTTTCGACGGGCTGGTCGGTGAAGCCGTCGACGTCGGAGGAATTGATCGCCTCCACCACGCCCTCGGCCCTCGCGCTGCTGAAGAAGAACTGGACGCTGCGGCCCATGTCCTCGTAGTCCTCGCGGAGTGTGAGGTCCACGCGCTGTTCGCCGTCGTAGATCTTCGCCTGTTCCACCTGGTTGTCCTGGAGCAGCTCCAGGCCCACGTTGGTGTCCACCCGGCTGCTGCCGTTGTTGAACACCGCAGGGAAGATGATCAGGAGCGCAGCCACCGCCAGGATGATCCAGAAAATGGGGCCCTTGAAAATGTTCTTGAATTTCATCCGACTCAGGGCAGCCAGCCCTGTCCCTCCTGCATAAGCCAAACCAGATTAGTGGGCGTCCGCTTGATCGGCGCCCCAAAAAACGCACCTCAAGCTATACACCGTTCGTGATTCATCACGCTTGCATCAGGGCATTAGTTCCCTGACGGCGTATCCCACCGCGGCGCGGCGGGCGGGGAAGCTACTCGTAGACGTGGGGAGCGAGCGTCCCGATGAAGTCGAGGTTGCGGTACTTCTCGGCGAAATCGAGACCGTAACCGATCACGAATTCATTCGGGATATCGAACCCCACGTACTTCACGTCGATCTCCACTTTCGCGGCGTCCGGCTTGCGGAGGAGGGTACAGATCTCCACCGACGCCGGTCCCCTCGAGAGCAGGTTCGCCTTCAGCCAGGACAGCGTGAGTCCCGAGTCGATGATGTCCTCGGCAATGAGGACATGCTTGCCCATGAGATCGGTTTCGAGGTCCTTGAGGATCCGGACCACCCCGGAGGACTGCGTGCCTGATCCGTAGGATGACACCGCCATCCAATCCATGGTGATGTGGGAGTGGAGCGCCCGGGCGAGGTCGGCCATCACCATGACGGCGCCCTTCAGCACCCCCACGAGCAGGATGTCGCGGCCCTCGTAGTCGGCGTCGATCTGCGCTGCCAGTTCGTTGACCCGCTCCTGGATCTCTTCCCTGGTGTAGAGGACGTGCTTGAGATCGGGCTGGACGTCGTTGGAATCCACCAGTTACTCCTGAATTGAACGGTGCTTACGGCTCTGCGCCGCGGCGATTGTTTCTAAAGACAAGACTGCCATAGCTTGGGCTCCCGGAAAGAACCGATCTGCCCCTCACCTGCCGGAAAACGCTGACGTGGCCGCCGAGCTGCACCGGCCCGGCCGATCCCCTGCGCTCCAGCAGCGACTCCGCGGC
>NZ_KI914782.1:1803-4429 GCF_000520535.1 Arthrobacter sp. H41 | reverse complement strand
GCGCAGGGCGGGCGGCAGTGCCCGGAGGTCGTCCTCGGGCAGCAGGATTCCGCCGTCGTGCTCCGTTCGGAGTGCGGCGTAGGTGTCGGTGCTGACCTGCTCGAGATAGTCGGCGTCCTGGGCGAGGATGCGCGAGGTACGGAAGAGCGCCTGCGCGATCCCCGGCCCCAGCTGGTCCTCGAGGAGAGGAAGCACCGTGGCGCGCACCCTTGAGCGCGCGAAGGATTCATCGGAGTTGGTGGGGTCCAGCCACGGTCGGAGCCCGTAGAACCCGCAGATGGCCTCGGTGTCGGCGCGCCGGAGCTCGAGGAAGGGCCGGCGGTAGGTGCCGCGCCGCACCGGCATGCCGGCCAGGGAGCGCGTGCCCGAGCCCCGGGCGAGTCCGAGGAGCACCTGCTCGGCCTGGTCGTCGAGCGTATGCCCGAGCAGTACTGCCCGCGCACCGAGCTCCGCCGCGACGTCATCGAGCACTGCATAGCGCGCCGCGCGGGCCGCGGCTTCGGGGCCCATGCCGCCGCTGTGCACCGTGACCGCGCGCACGGCCACGGGGTGGAGGCCGAGTTCCCCGAGCTGCTCGGCGGCCCGGTGGGCGATCGATGCGCTGCCGGGCTGCAGCCCATGGTCGACGACGACGGCGCCCACCCTGCACCGGTCGGTGCGCGCGAAGTGCACCGCGACCGCAGCGAGCGCCAGGGAATCGGGACCGCCGCTGCATGCCACGAGGATCAGTGGGAGCGGTCGGGCGCTTGCCTGCGGTTCGTCGTTGTTCGCGGAATTTGTTGACGGACCAGCTGCCGGACCAGCTGCAGTACCTGTTGCCGGACCTGTTGTCGGGACCGCGAGCAGGCCGCCAAGGGCGGATTCGAGGTGCTTCCGTGCGACGCCGACCACCGGAGGGAGCCGTGGCCGCCTATCCATGGCGGCGGATGCTCATCCGATCGATCCACTCGTCCGGAGCATGGATCTCGCGCTCGGTGGGGAGGTTCCCCTCGGCCTCCCACACCAGGTTGAACCCGTCCATGCCCGTCTGGTCCACCACCCGCCGCACGAACTTCGAGCCGTCGCTGTACTGCCGCATCTTCGCATCGAGGCCCAGCAGCTGGCGGATGAGCTTCTCCAGGGGGCCCCGGGATTTACCGCGTGCGTTGAACCGGCGTCGGATGGTCTTGACGGTGGGGACGATGCTCGAGTCGACGCCGTCCATGACGACGTTCGCGTGTCCCTCGAGCAGGCTCATCACCGCGGTCAGGTGGGACAGGCGGACCTTGTCCTCGGGATCCTGCAGCACGGAGAGGATGCCCATATTCTGTCCCGGGCGGTCCTCCCCGGATGCGGGGCCCTGCCTCCTGCGCAGTGCGCTTTCCCCCTTCGCTGCGGTGATGCTCTTCACTGCGTTTCCGAGCCGCTCCGAGAGGGTGTCTGCCTTGTCCATGAGGCCCGCGCTGAGTTCGGAGATGTGTCCCGTCATGTGGTCCTTCAGCCAGGGAGCCGCGGCGAACTGCACCCGGTGCGTCTGTTCGTGGAGACAGACCCACAGCCGGAAGTCCGACGGGTTGACGGACAGCTCGCGTTCCACCGAGATGATATTGGGCGCCACGAGCATCAGCCGGCCCCCCGCGCCGTTGCGGGAGGGGACGAAGGGGTCGTACTGGCCGAGCACCTTGCTCGAGAGGAAGGCGAGGATCGTCCCGAGCTGCGCGCCGGTCAGGGCCGATCCGAGCGTCATCGAGGCCGAGTTGAAGGCCTCGGGCCGAGTCTCGGCGAGGTGGTCGAGCGTCGGTTCGAGCAGCGTCCGGAAGCTCTGGGTGTTGGCCCTGGCCCAGGAGGCGCGGTCCACGATGAGCAGCTCCGAATCGCGCAGGTCCTTCGCGGCGTCGAGCCGGGAGATCGCGTGGACATGACCCACCGAGGCGTCGGCGAGTTCGCGGAGGTTCTGGACCGCTCCGGCGATCTCGCGGGGAGACATCGTTGGGCCCGCGGGAGCCAGTTTGGCGGCACTACCGGCCGCGAGATCCCAGTTGATGAGCTGGCGGCGGGGGGTGGACTGGACTGACGGACTGTTGCTCTCCATGCCCACCATTCGATCACATCCCTCTGGAGGACACTCCCAGAATTCCTACCGGCAGCCGCAGACGGCAAGAACCGCCGCCGCATTGTCCGCGGCTGTCCGCGCCTCGCGGGTATTGCCGTTCAGGCCCGTCGCCACGAAGGAGAACGTGAGCAGCCGCCCCTCCGTGGTGACCACGTAGCCGCTCAGAGCCGTCACCGCGTTCAGCGTGCCCGTCTTCGCCCGGACCATGCCCTCACCGGCTGCGGCTTTTCCTGTCGCTGAAGTGAACCGCTCACTCAGCGTTCCGGAGAGGCCGGCCACGGGCAGCGCCTGGAGAACGCCCGCGAGCGCTGGGTCGTCCGACGTCGCCATCACCTGCAGGACGCCGGCGAGCTGTGCCGGCGTCACTGCGTTCTGCCGCGACAGGCCCGAGGCATCGCCGATGCTCAGGCCCTCGACCGGCACTCCCAGCTCCTCCACCGTGGCGAGGAGGGTTTCGGTGGCTCCCCCGAACGACGCCGGGCGGCCGCTCGCCGCGGCTGCCACCCGCGCGAGCGCCTCGGCAAGGTAGTTGTC
>NZ_KI914782.1:0-1703 GCF_000520535.1 Arthrobacter sp. H41 | reverse complement strand
CTCGGCAAGGTAGTTGTCGGACAGGTGCAGCATCCGCTGCACCTGTTCACTGATGGTCGCGGATTCGGCGGCGGCCAGCTCGGTCGCCTCCGGTGGCGCCGCAACCCGTTCCACCGACCCGCCGACCCCGATGCCGCGCGTCGCGGCTGCCGCGGCCAGCTCCCCCGCGAAGATCTCGGCGGCGGCCAGGGCCGCATCCGCGAATCGCGGGCCGCCCGTCCGGGTTTCATCCATCCAGGCCGAATTGATGGCGAGGGAATAAACGGGTGCCGTCTCACCCGCCGCGACGTCGCCCTCCGCCCAGGTGGGATTCAGCGCGGCACCGCTGAAGAAGGTGTCGTCGAGGTACACACGGTACGGGCCGCTCCCCTCGGCGAGGGCCGCCGCGGTGTCTGCCGCAAGGGTCCGGAGCCCGGCACGGCCGACGACGTCGTCGTCGTCGTTTCGAGAGTCCCCTGCCGTCAGCAGCACGTCACCCCCGCCCCGCAGGAACACGGCGTCGCCGGACACCAGAACGGAGGTCCGGAGCCGGGCGTCGGGAGGCAGCCGGGTCATCACCGCCGCGGCAGTGAGCACCTTGATATTCGACGCCGGGGCGAGCGGTTCGGCCTCCCCGCTGCCCCAGAGAACGGCGCCGGTCCGCGCATCGAGGACGACGCCGTCGAACGCGCCGTCGCCGGGCACGTGCAGTTCGGCCTCCAGCAGGGGCGCGAGGATCCCGGGAGCGGGAGTCGGCGCATCAGCCGGGAGGGGGGTCACTGTGGTGGGTTCGGAGAGGGCCTCCGGTTGCAGCTGCAGCTTCGGAACTGCGGGCTGGGCAACCGGCGTCGGCTCGCGGAGCGCGTCCTGGAGCGCTGGAAAGTGGGTTCCCACCAGCGGCACCGCGAGCAGCGCCAGCACCACGGCCAGGACTCCGGGAAGAAGCAGGCGTGCGGGGCGCGTCATGCTGTCCTTCCAAGCGGGTGGGTCGACGATAATTCGAAAGGACGGCTCGTCTCGCACGAATACAGGGATGCGCCGCCCGACCGATATGTTGGTGCTGAGATTAAACAGTAGACCCGATCATTTCTCCGAGGAGTTGCTATGCAGTTGGACGTCACCATCGAAATCCCCAAGGGATCGCGCGTCAAGTACGAGATCGACCACGAGACGCACCGACTCCGCCTGGACCGCGTCCTCTTCACCTCGATGCAGTACCCCACGCACTACGGCTACTTCGAGAACACGCTCGGCGAGGACGGCGATCCCCTGGACGCGCTCGTGATGCTCCAGGACTTCGACCTCATTCCCGGGGTCCTCGTGGAGTCCCGCCCCATCGGCGTGTTCAACATGACCGACGACGGCGGTGGGGATGCCAAGGTGCTGTGCGTCCCTGTGGATGCACGCTTCGACCACATCAAGGAACTGTCCGACGTGTCCGATTTCCTGCTCGAGGAGATCAAGCACTTCTTCACGAAGTACAAGGACCTCGAGCCCGGCAAGTGGGTCGAGGCCGCCGAGTGGGCCGGGCGCGAAGAGGCGGAGGCCGAAGTCGAGGCATCCCGGAAGCGCTTCGCGGACCTCGGCGAACTCAGCGAAGAGGATGAGCCCCAGGGCCGCGGCGTGGATTTCGACGCCGACAACGCGACGGAGACGCCCGAGGGCCGCTAGCCCCCGCCCCACCCACCCCACCCCCCGCTGATTAAGCACCTATGGCTGCTTCG
>NZ_KI914781.1:34006-41148 GCF_000520535.1 Arthrobacter sp. H41 | reverse complement strand
GCCGCCACAAGTGCTTAATCAGCGGGGGGTAGGCCTCGGCGGAAGTGGCCGCTCAAGCCGCGCGGGTCAGCTCCGCCCGCAGGGGCCACGCCGCGCCGTCGAGGATGACCTGGGCACAGGCACCCGTGGTCCGATTCAGCACGATGGGCGCCATCAGGTTGACCGTGGTGCCGGAAGCGCCGGGATTGGCGACGACGAGGATCAGTGGCTCGTCATCTCCCAGCCCGAGGGCCGCGTGCTGCTCGGCGCTGACCGGGGGCTCGTAGTCGGGGAGGTACAGGGCGGAGTCGAGCACGAACATCCGGACCTCCGTGGTGTTACCGGCGATCTCGCCGGTCCCGTCGGAGCGCAGGGCGTACAGGCCGTCGGCGCCGTCGAGTGTATCGAGAATGAAGTCGACAAGCGGCGACAGCCCCGGCGGGGGAGTGAGGAAACGCAGCCTCATCGGAGGAAGTCCAGCAACGTCGGCTGGAGCACCCGCGCCGACACGGCGAGTGCGCTCTGGTAGGCGGTCTCCTGCATCTTCAGATCGAGGATCACCGAGGCGAGGTCCACGTCCTCCACCGCGGATCGCCGGCCCTCGAGGGCGAGCGACTGCTGAGCATTCGCGTCGCGGGCCTCGAGCAGGCGTGCGTGGCGTGTTCCCACCTCGCTGTGCTGCGTGATGACCGCCCTCGTCCGCGCGTCAAGGGCCCCGAGGTGGACGCTGACATCGCGGCTGCCGCGCAGGTCCGCAGCAAGGGTGTCCAGCAGGGTGAAGACCGAACCGGGCCCGCTGCCGAAGACGGCTTCACCGTCGGCGTCCACCCGCAGTGTGACGTTCGGGCCCAGCCTGCGTTCCACCGTGCCTCCGGTATTGAAGGTGAGATCAGGATTTACGGCATTCGCTGCGTCGGAATTACCTGCAAAGACCGAGCGCCCCGCATAGCTGCTATTCGCATGCCGGAGAAGTTCACTGCGCACCGACTCGACCCCCAACGCCAGGGCTTCCCGCGCCGCCTGGGAGATGGAACCGTTCGAGCCCTGGAGCGCCAGGTCCTTCGCCTCGTTCATCAGCGAGGTCGCGGAGCCCAGCGCCGTATCGAGCGTGCTCAGCCAGCCCCCGCCGTTCGAAAGGTTGCGCCCGTACTGCGCATTCGCGCTGGCCTCACCGCGGATCCGAAGGGCCTCGGCTGCCGCCGCAGGGTCATCCGACGGACGGGTGAAAGCCTTCTGGCTCGACGCCCTGTCCTGCAGTTCAGCCAGCCGGGACAGGTTGGTCTGCAGATGCCGTTGGGCTGTCTGCATCAGGGTCTGGTTGGTGACACGGCTGATCATGGCTACCTTCCTACAATTCCGGTGCGGTTGATGAGGACATCGAGCATCTCGTCCACCGCCGTCATCACACGCGCAGCGCCCTGGTAGGCGTGTTGGTACGTCAGGAGATTGACCTGCTCCTCATCCATGCTCACCGAGGAGGAGGAGAGCTGCTGCTGGACGGCGGACGACGCCGAGAGGGCGGCGAGGGCATTTCCCTGGAGTTCCGACCGCGTGGCCGAACCGATCCCGGTCACGAAGTTGGCCCACTGCACATCCGGCGAACCAGCGCCGTCGAGCCCCAGCTCCGAGATGCGGTCGGCCACGCTGCCGTCGTAGGCTCCGGCCGCGGGATCCCCGATGGCGATGCCGCTCCGATCCGCCGGCATCACGGCAAGGGACAGCGCCGGGCGGGAGGGATCGAAGGCGAAGAAGTCACCCTTCGCGCCGTCACCCCCATGGATGCGGTTGACCTGGGTTGCGAGGTCCCGCGCGAACGTGTCGTAGCCCGCAGCTGCCTGGGTGAGCACTCCTCCGCCGTCCGCCGGCGCGAGCAGGGACAGCGCTCCGGCCAGTTCGCCGCTCTCGAGCGCGGCGGGCGCTCCGGGACGGTGTGCCCATTCGACCTGCACGACGCCGCCTTCCGCCAGCGACGCCGATCCGCTCAGCTTCAGCTCGCGGGCGGCTCCGCCATCCACGACCGCGCTGCCGCCGATGAGGACGGCGATGGTTCCGTCCGGGTTGTCCCGTACCACCCCGCCCGCCAGGGTCGCGACGGTCGTGGCGAGCGCGGCCCTGCGGTCGATCAGTTCGTTGGCTGAGCCGCCGGCGGCCAGAGTGATGCGCACCTGGTCGTTGAGCTGGGCGATCTGCCCGGCCGTCGCGTTCACTTCCGCCACAACGCCGGTGGCGCTGCTGCGCAGGGTGGACCACTGATCCTCGACGGCGCGGTACCCTGTGGCGATGCGCTGTGCCAGGTCGTCGGCCTTGGCGAGCAGGTGAATGGCCGGTGCATCCTGGTCCGCCTGGTTGGAGAGATCCTGCCAACCGGCCCAGAACTGCTGGAGCGAGGTGGAGATCCCGTCGGCGCCGGGTTCCCGCAGGCTTGTTTCGAACGTGGAGAAGGCCTCAGCGCGGACCTCGGTGTAGCCTGCCGTCCCAGCGGAAATCCGTACCCGGGTGTCAAGGTGCGCTTCGCCGAGCCGCGCAATGCCCGTGACGAGGACACCCTGGCCTGGACGGATCCCGGTGGAGAACAACCCGAGGCGGGGCGCCTCGGAGGCACTGGTCTCGATGCGCTGGCGTGTGTAGCCGGCGGTGTTGGCGTTGGCGATGTTCTGGCCGGTGACATCGAGGCCGTGCCTCGCGGCGACGAGGCCCGTATACGCGGCGTTCAGTCCACTGAAGGTGCTCATGCTCGCGTCCTCACAGATCCTGGTTCAGAAGGTGCAGCTTGTCGTGGCCCCCGGCGGTGGTCCCGCGGGAGGTGTAGACGCCGGCGTCGGTATTGAGTCCCGCCAGCGTTTCCTGCGTTGAGCGGGAAGCGGCCCGCAGGAACTGCTGGTTCGAGTCGCGGAGCTCGCCGATCTGCGCGGCAAGGGTGGTCATGGCGTTCAGGTGGGCCGTGAGGATCTCGCCCCAGGGACCGTCGGGCGCGGCCGCGGCCAGTTGACGAAGGGTGGCGTTCTCGGGAGTGGACCACGTGGCCGCGAGTCCCGAAACCTCGACGGCACGCGCCAGCCCGGCGTTGCGCAGTCGCTCCAGCACCTGCTCCACCTCGCGGGTGGCATGGTGGAGCCACCGTGTTTTGCCCGAGGTGAGCAACAGTTGTTCTTCCTCGAGCTTGAACACGAGAAGCTCCAATAGTTCACGTTCCTGCCATAGCAGGGACGAAAGCTCGTGAGCGCCCATTGCGCCATCTCCTCTCGGGAACCACGGACGGTGGACCCGGAATCACTATCGGCATTGCTTTTGGCAATGTAAGTGGTATCTTTCACTCAATAGTTGCCCACGCGCGTGGGGTCTGCGGGTCGATGCCCAAGGTTCCGGGCGTGGCCAGCTCCATATCTTGCAGCTGGGGAGCTCGCATATGAACCGGTCCAACCGTGACTCACTCGTTATAAACAATCTACCACTCGTCGGATATCTCGTGTCCGAGCTGTGTGCCAGGGCAACTCATCTGTCCCGCGATGATCTTGCGTCGGTCGGGGCGATCGCCCTGATCACGTCAGCGGAATCCTTCGACCCGACGCTGGGTGTTCCCTTCGGTGCCTATGCCCGGCGCAGGATCACCGGAGCGTTCGCCGACGAGATGAGGTCCGGCGACTGGGCTCCGCGTTCGGCGCGTCGTCGGATCCGCGAGACCCTCGCCATCCAGGAAACCCTCACCGCCTCGCTGGGGCGGAATCCGTCGGTGGATGAGATCGCCTCGGCCCTCGGCGTGGACAGGAGCGCCGCCGAGGGTGCGCTCGAGGATGCGGCGCGGACGGTTTCCACGCTCGACGACGCCACCTCCAGCGTTCTGGTCTCGGACCTCGCGTCCCCCGAAGCTTCCCTGCTGGCGGCCGAACGGACCCGGTACCTGCGCGCGGCAGTCTCCTCGCTCCCTCCCAAGATGCGGTACATCGTGGAGCAGGTCTATTTCGAGGACCGCACCGTGAAGGACATCGCTGAGGAGCTCGGCGCAACCCACTCGGCAGTTTCCCAGCAGCGGGCGGAGGCGGTGCGCCTCCTCCACGACGGGCTGGCTACCCACTACTCCGACGCCGCCGATGTGCAGCATGCCCCCGTGTCGCGGATCTCGCCGGCCCGCAGGACTGCGTACCTCGCCAGCCTCGGGGAGGGGACGATAGGTGGCATCACGCGTGCGGACCGCCACCCGGTGGCCCGTCATGCTGGGGACCGCTACCCGGTTGTCCACGAGCCTGTGCTCAACACTGCATCCTGATCCTGCTCGAAAGAATTTCCGGGAAAGTTCGCCGAACGGCTTACGCCCGGTTTCCTCCTACCGATAGCTAAGGGTGCCGGCCCATGGATGGGCCGGCGACTTTGACCCTTTCACGGAGGAATACATCATGGGTTTCCAGATCAACACCAACACCGCGGCCAACACCGCATACCGCAACCTCTCCAGCACCCAGAACGACATGTCGAAGTCGCTCGAGAAGCTTTCGAGCGGCCTGCGCATCAACCGCGCAGCCGACGACGCCGCCGGCCTGGCTATCGCTGAAGGCCTGCGCTCGCAGGTCGGCGGCCTGAACGTTGCAGCCCGCAACGCGCAGGACGGCATCAGCGTTGTGCAGACTGCTGAAGGCGCGCTCACCGAGGTCCACTCGATCCTGCAGCGTGTCCGTGACCTCGCCGTACAGGCCGGTAACGACTCGAACAACGCCGACTCGCGCACGGCGATCCAGACCGAGGTCACAGCGCTCAGCGAGGAACTTACACGCATCGGCAACTCAACCAACTTCAATGGCATCGATCTGCTGACCGGTGTCGCTGCCGGTGGGGGATTGACGCCTGATGGCAAGATGAGTTTCCAGGTGGGCGCAGGTGGCGTTGCTGCGAACGACCAGATCGAAGTCGACCTGACCGGCGCAGACGTTCTTGCTGTTGCAACGGCCGTCGCTGGATTGACGTTCGATTCAGCGACAAGTGCGGCAACTTCAATTACGGCTGTTGACGCCCAGGTAAAGACCGTTTCCACAGCACGGTCCGAGCTCGGTGCCGTGCAGAACCGCTTCGAATCCGCGATCAACAGCATCAACGTCTCGTCCGAGAACCTGGCCGCTGCCGAATCCCGCATCCGCGACACCGACATGGCGAAAGAAATGGCGAGCTTCACCCGCTCGAACATCCTCTCGCAGGCCGGTACCGCGATGCTGGCCCAGGCCAACCAGATGAACCAGGGTGTCCTTCAGCTCCTCCGCTAAATCGGATAGCTGAAAGGCGATAGGTGCCCGGCGGTGAGGGCCAGCGACTTGGACCTCACACGCCCCCACCGCCGTGCATCCGCCTTTCCAGTGCCCCTCACGAAGAACTCATAAATCATTCCAGTCCTCACCGAAAGGGAAACCATGGCGTTCTCCATCGATGGGATAGCCAGCGGGCTGGATACCACGACCATGATCAACCAGCTCATGCAGCTCGAGGCCCGTCCCCAGGGGATCCTCAAAGCCAAGGCGAGCGCCACCCAAAGTTTCGTGACGGCCCTGCAGCAGCTGAACACGAAGCTCGCCGCACTCACCGAACTCGCGACGAAGACGGCGAAGCCCGAGGCGCTCAACATCAACACTGCGACCAGCACCTCGGAAGCGGTCACGGTGATCACTGCAGCGGGTTCGATGGCCGGTTCACTCGACTTCACCGTAAAGCAGACTGCGCAGGCCCAGTTGTCGGTCACCGCCCCGATGACGGTGTGGTCGGCCGGGGCCTCGACCCTGACCATCAGCGCCGCTGACGGAACGCTCACCGAAATCGACACCACCGGCACCCTCGATGACGCCATCACCGCCATCAACAAGGCCGGCGCCGGGGTGACGGCCGTCAAGGTGGCCACCGGAGCCACTGTCGACGGAGCTCCTGAATACCGGCTGCAATTCAGCGCCACGGCGTCCGGAACGGCGTCGCAGTTCGCCGTTCACCGCGGCACCGCCGCAGACGTGACTGCCGGGACCGCCGTCGACGTCTTCTCCGATCCCCTCGCGGCCCGAATCAAAACGGGCCAGGACGCTCAGCTGGTTCTCTACGCGGGCACTCCCGCTGAGCAGACCGTGTCCTCACCCACCAATACTTTCAGTGACCTCCTGCCGGGCGTCAGCATTACCGTCACGAAAGCTGCACCGGAACCGGTGTCCGTCACCGTGGGAAGGAACGCCGAAGCAGCCACCACGGTGGCCAAGGACCTCGTCGAAAGCATCAAGGGTGCTTTGAGCTTCGTGAGCAGCAACGCGGCAGTGACCCCCGGCAGCACGGCCGGAGCCGCGACCAGAGCCGGAGTCTTCACCGGCGACAGCAGTGTCCGCAGCATCGCGCAGAGCATCCTCACCGCGGCGACCGGCCCGATCGACGGCCGGTCGACGTCGGAATTCGGCATCACTCTCACCCGCAGCGGGTCGGTGGAGTTCGACGCCGAGAAGTTCGCCAAGGCGCTGGCCGCGGATCCGGTCCGGGTCGAGGCCGCCGTGGCACAGCTCGCCGAGCGCGTAGCCAGGGCCGGCGGGGAGGCGTCCGACAAGTTCGACGGCGCCATCACCCTCCGCATCACCGGCCAGGAATCCGCAGTCCGAAACCTCAACGACCAGGTGTCGGAGTGGGACCTGCGGCTGGAGAAGCGACGCACCACCCTTGAGCGCACCTACTCCGCCCTCGAGGTACAACTGTCAAAACTGCAATCGCAGGGGGACTGGCTGTCATCGCAACTTGCCGGTCTGCAATCCGGAGGAGCTTCCTGATGCCACTGATCTCGAATCCGGGGTACCAGGCCAAGCGGTCACAGTACGTGCAGGACGCCGTCCTGTCCGCCACTCCCGCGGGGTTGCTGACCATGCTCTACGACCGCCTGATGCTGGACCTCGCCCGCGCGGAAACCGCACAGCGCTCGCAGGAATGGACAGCTGCCTCGGAGAACCTGATCCATGCCCAGGCCATCGTCTCCGAACTGATGTCCTCGCTCAAGGTCGACGCCTGGGACGGGGCACCCGCGCTCCTTTCGCTCTACTCATTCGTCCAGGGTGCGCTCATCGACGCCAATATCCACCGCAACGTCGGGAAGACCGCCGAGTGCGCGGCGTTGCTCGAACCGCTTCGGCAGGCCTGGCATGAAGCCGCAGCCGCGCTTCCAGCGC
>NZ_KI914781.1:31760-33906 GCF_000520535.1 Arthrobacter sp. H41 | reverse complement strand
CAGGCCTGGCATGAAGCCGCAGCCGCGCTTCCAGCGCGGGAATCCGTTATTGACCGCACACGATCCACGTCAGGGATGCTTGGAATTGGGTAATACACCAGAAGAATCGAATACAGCAGCGCACCCGGAGGAGCGGGCTGCCGTCGTTGCCTGGACCGCTGTCCTCGACTCACTCGAACTGTCCGTCGATGAGGCATTCGCCGGCACGCTCCCGACCACCAGCCTCGTCCGCCAGGCCCTGGCACTCGGAAACTGGACGCCGCCCGACGTCGAGGGTCCCATCCCTGCCGAACTCGTCACTCGTGCCCGCCGCATCCAGCTGAAGCAGCGCGAGGCGCTGAGCGCCCTGCGTGACGACCTGGAGTCGACGCGGAAACACCAGTCCGCGATCGGTGCAGTGCGGTCCGCCACCACGAGGGGCGCATCAGGAGCGGTGTACCTCGACGCCGTGGGGTAGCACGGCACGCGTGCGGGCAAGTTCTCCGCAAAATAACTTCAGTAACATCTAACACATCTGTAACACCGAGCCGATAGATGCTTTCGAGCATGGATCGCTCACTCCGCAGGCCATGGATCGGCCGCCCAGCCTTGCTGTTGAAGAGGTTCGCCGTCGTGCTCGATTCAGTCAGTTCCCTTGCCATGCGAAGCGCCCTTGATGGCCTTGCGCTGCGCCAGCGTGTGACCGCCAACAACATCGCCAACGTCAGTACGCCCGGCTTCCATGCGCAACGGGTCAGTTTCGAGGACGCGCTGGCGCAATCCGTCAGCCGGGGCGACGGCGCCGTGCAGGCCACCACCGACTCCTCGCTGGAGCCCACCCGGCTCAACGGCAGCAACGTCAATCTCGACACGGAGACCCTCTCCAACATCGACACGGTGCTGCGCTACCAGTTCGCGGCACGCTCGGTCGAGGGCCCCTTCAACAGCCTCCGCACCGCGCTGAGGACCAACTGATGACCTTCGATGCGATCGGCATCTCAGGCACCGGCCTCACCGTGCACCGCAAATGGCTCGACGCCCTTGCCGACAATCTGGCCAACGCCAACACCGTGACCGCCACCGATGGCGCTGCCTTCCAGCAGCGCTACGTCACCGCCCGGGCCGACGCCGACGGGCAGGGCGTCTACGTGGCGGGTGCCGAGTTCGGCGACGCCGAGGGCCGCATGGTCCACGAACCAGGTCACCCCCTCGCGGACGACGCCGGGTATGTGCGCTACCCGGACATCGACATGAGTGCCCAGATGGGCCAGCTCATCATGGCGCAGCGCGGCTACCAGGCAAATGCCGCGGTGGTCGACCGCGCGAAAGCCACCTACGAAGCAGCACTCCAGATTGGAAGATCCTGATGCCCGTTCCCGCTATTTCGGCCATTCAGCCCGTGGGAACGGCGTACCTGCCTGCTCCCGACGCCGTGTCCGGTACGGGAGGTGCCGGTTTCGCGACGTCGTTGACGGCTGCCGTGGACAACGTCCAGTCGCTGCAGTCCGCCTCCAGTGGCCTGGCCGTGCAGGCTGTCACGGGCGACCTAACCGACATCCACAACGCCACCATCGCCTCGACCCGGGCGCAGGTGACCCTCGAACTGGTGGCCGGCGTCCGCAACAAGGGCATCGACGCGTTCAACGAGATCATGAGGATGCAGGCCTGATGCCTACGCAGTTGAGTAGCATGTTCTCCCGATTGGGCGCGGCGGCGGGAAGCTTCAGCCTCGCCCAATCGGACCATCGCCCTGATCGGCGTCGCAGTGCTGGTCCTCGGCGGTGTTGCCCTGGCGAGCTGGCTGGCCAAACCCTCCTACACGCCGCTGTTCTCCGGCCTGAGCGGTGAGGACGCCAGTACCATCGTGGACCAGCTGCAGACCGACGGCGTCCCCTATGAACTGACCAGCGGCGGCGGCACCATCCTCGTCCCCGAGGAAAATGTCTACGACCAGCGGCTCAAGGCAGCCGCGGCGGGCCTGCCGTCGTCGTCGACCGCGGGATACTCGCTCCTCGATGACATGGGCGTGACCTCCTCGGAATTCCAGCAGTCCACCACCTACAAGCGGGCGCTCGAGGGCGAGCTCGGTGCCACGGTGTCGGCGCTCGACGGCGTCAAGGCCGCCACCGTGCGGCTCGCCATCCCCGAGGACACCGTCTTCGTAGCC
>NZ_KI914781.1:17121-31660 GCF_000520535.1 Arthrobacter sp. H41 | reverse complement strand
GGGCGAGCCGACGGCGTCGGTCTTCGTCGAGACCAACCCCGGCGTGACGCTGTCCACCGACCAGGTCCAGGCGATCACGCACCTCACCTCCGCCTCGATCGACCGGATGGACGCTGCGAACGTCGCTGTCATCGACGCACAGGGCCGGGTCCTCTCGGCTGTCGGCGTCGGTGCCACGGGCGGAACCGATCAGCAGGCCACCGACTACGAGCAGCGCATCCAGGCCTCGGTGCAGACCATGCTCGACCGCGTGGTGGGCCCCGGCAACGCCACCGTGGCCGTTGCTGCCGATGTCAACCACGAATCCGCCGAGCGCGTCGACGAAGTGTTCACCGCACCGGAAAACGCTCCTGCGCTCAACGAATCCATCACCACCGAGGCCTATGAGGGTGCCGGCGGAAACGGTGCGGGAATCCTCGGCCCCGACAACATCGCGGTCCCCGAAGGGGAAGAAGGCGAGGGAACCTTCAACTCCGAGTCCGCCACCCGCAACAATGCCATCAACAAGACCACCGAATCCCGGCTGATCCCGGCGGGCGCACTCAACCGGCAGACGGTCTCCGTGGCCCTGGACCAGGTGGCCTCGGCGAACATGGACCTCGCCGCACTGACCGAGCTGGTCTCGAGTGCTGCCGGCATCAACGTCGCACGCGGCGACGTCGTGACGCTCGAAGTGCTGGCCTTCAACGACGCCGGTGCTGCGGAGGCCGCGGAGGCCCTGGCCGCGGAGGCCGAGGCCGCGGAGGCGGCACAACGCGCTGAGCTGCTGCGGACGGCATCGATCGTTGCGGCGATCCTGCTCATCGCCATCGTCGCCCTGATCATCTACGCGCGCCGATCCAGCCGCCAGAAGCGCGAGCCGCTGGATCTTGGCGAACTGCAGGGAATGTCACCCGCTCTGGGCGGTCCCGCAGCCCCGGCACTGGGAGACGCCACAGGGTTCATGACCATGGTGGAGCCGGCTCCGGACACGTCGTCGATCGACCTTGCCGTTCTCCAGAGCGCGCTTCCGGCGGTCTCCGACCTCGACCGCATGCGCGCCGATATCGATGCGATGGCCGCGCAGGATCCGGCCAAAGCGGCCGAGTACCTCCGCAGCATGATGGATGACAGGCAAAGCGTATGACGCCGGGTCCTCCCCTCACCCTGACCGGAACGCAGAAGGCCGCCATGGTGCTGATGCAGATGGACCAGGAGCGCGCCTCCGACGTGCTCAAGCAGTTCAACGACGCCGAGGCCGAGGAGATCGTCGCGGAGATCGTGAAGCTGCGGCGCGTGGACGCGGCAGTCGCCGAGCAGGCACTCAACGAGTTCCATGAACTCAGCACGAGCGGACGACGCCGGACGCGCGGGGGGCACGACATCGCCATCGGCCTGCTCGAATCGTCCTTCGGCGCCGAGCGTGCCGCCGGACTCATGGGGCGGGTCGCGTCCTCAGCCGCGGGAAAATCCTTCGAATTCCTCGAAACCGTCGAGTCCGGGCAGATCCAGGCGCTGCTCGACGGCGAGCTGCCCCAGACCATCGCGCTCGTCCTCGCGCACCTGGGGCCCGAGCGTGCCTCAGCCGTGATGACCGGGCTGAACCCGCCGCTGCGCACCGACGTCGCCCAGTGCATCGCCACCATGGGATCGGCGACGCCGGAGGCGGTATCGGTGGTGGCCGAATCGATCAAGAGCCGGGCCGGCGCCGTTGCTTCGCCGCATCTGGGAGGCTCGGCCATCGGCGGCATCCAGCCCCTGGTCGACATCATCAACCGGGCCGACGTCAGTACCGAGCGTGAACTCCTCGAGAGCCTGCAGGAGCGGGATCCCGGCCTTGCCGACGAGGTGCGTGCCCGCATGCTCACCTTCGCCGACATCGTCAACCTCGAGCGCCGCGACGTGCAGCAGGTGCTGCGCGGTATCGAGGCGGCGGTACTCGCGCTCGCCATGAAGGGTGCCGCCGAGGCGGTGATCACCGTGATCCGGAGCAACGTGTCCGAGCGCAACCGCGAGCTGCTCGACGACGAGATCCGCGCCGTCGGCCCGGTCCGCGTCTCGCAGGTCGAGGAAGCGCGCGCCGCGGTGGTCCGTGCCATCCGGGACCTCGAGGCCCAGGGCACCATCACCATCCAGCGCGGGGACGAGGACGAGTATGTCGACTGACGCAACTTTCTCGAGGGCGGTCTTCCCCGTCCTGGCGGGCGGCCAGAACAGTGCCCGGGCGACGGCCACCGCCCGCGGACACGCCGCCGGTTACGCCGAGGGCCTCCGGCTCGCGGCACTGGAGCTGGGAGAGCGCAGGGAACGGCTCGACGCCGACTACGCGGCGCTCGTGCACGGGAACCAGCTCGCGACGGCGCGTCAGCTCGAGGTCCTCGCAGCTGCCGCGCGTGCACTCGACGCAAGAACTGCTCCGGCGCTGGCGGAGGCGCGGGCACTCCTCGCCGCAGGTGCCTTCGAGCTCGTCGAAGCGATCACCGGGCGCATGCTCGAGGACTCCGCTGGGTCGGCGCGTGCCGCCGTCGAGCGTGCGCTGTCCCTTTCCGACGGCGACGACGTCCGCGCCGTGCGCCTGCATCCCACCGACCTCGAGGCTCTGGGAGCCGGGTATCGTGCCCAGGCCGGGGTGGAGCTGCTCGCAGACCGAAACCTCACACCCGGTGACGCCGTCGCCGACTGCTCCGACGGCTATCTGGACGCGCGCATCAGCACGTCGCTCGGGCGGGCCCGCGCTGTGCTGCAGGTCGACGCCGGTGTGTCGGATCGACACCGGGCGGATCATTCCCTGACGGAGAGCCGCCGATGAGCACGCTGACGCGCCTGCGCCAGGAATTCGGGCTCGCTGCTGCCGCGGCACGCCCGCAGCGGCTCGGCATGGTGTCCTCGATCGTGGGACTCGGCGTGGACATCGTGGGCCTCGACTGCGCCATCGGTGACCTCGTGACGATCGGTGAGGCGCCGGGCGTCGGCGCGGAGGTCGTGGCGGCGTCGCGCACCGGCCTGCGGTGCATGCCTTTCGGCCACCTCACCGGGGTGCATGCGGGAACGCCCGTACGCGCCCACGGCTCGCCCCTGCTCGTACCTACGGGAGCGGCCCTGCTGGGGCGCGTCGTCGACGGGCTGGGACGGCCGATCGACGGGAAAGGACCCCTTACCGGGGTCACCTCCGTGCCCCTCGGCAACGCGGCACCGCCTGCGCTCCAGCGAACGCGGATCAGCGAACCGCTCCAGCTCGGCGTGCGCGTCCTCGACACGCTCACCACTGTGGGACGCGGCCAGCGCATGGGCTTGTTCGCGGGATCGGGGGTGGGCAAGTCGTCCCTCCTGTCGATGATCGCCCGCGGGACCGACGCCGGGGTATCGGTCATCGCGCTCGTGGGGGAGCGCGGCCGTGAAGTACGGGAATTCATCGAGGAGGATCTCGGTGCGGAGGGCCTCGCCCGCTCCATCGTGGTGGTCTCGACGTCGGACGAGCCCGCACTGATGAGGCTGCGGGCCGCGTTCGTGGCGACCCGGATCGCTGAGGCGTTCCGCGACGACGGCGCCGACGTCATGCTGATGATGGACTCGCTGACCCGCGTGGCGATGGCGCAGCGGGAGATCGGCCTCAGTGTCGGCGAACCACCCGCGACACGCGGCTACCCGCCGTCCACCTTCTCGCTGCTCGCGCAACTGCTCGAGCGCGCAGGTACCGGGACCCGCGGCTCCGTCACCGGCATGTACACAGTGCTGGTGGACGGCGACGACCACAACGAGCCGATCGCCGACGCCGCACGGTCCATCCTCGACGGTCACGTGGTGCTCGACCGCAAACTCGCCGTCGCCGGGCATTTTCCCTCGATCGACCCGCTGGCATCGATCTCCCGGGTGGCCTCGCGCGTCAACACGCCGGCCAACTCGGCATCGGCCTCTTTGCTGCGGAAAGTGCTCGCGGCCCGCCGGGCAGCGCAGGACCTCATCGACGTGGGCGCCTACCACCGCGGCTCCAACCCGCTGGTGGACGCCGCGATGGACAACGAGGCAGCGATCAACGCCTTTCTCCAGCAGCGCATGGACGAGCTGACGCCGTTCAGCGCCGCCTGGGACCACCTGTTCCGCATCACCTCCGGTTGGAAAGGACTCTGATGGCACAGAACTTCCCCCTTGCAGGCCTGCTGCGCCTGCGCCAGTTGAACCAGGACCAGGCGGCGGGCAAGCTCGCGACCGCCAACGCACGTCTTGCCCAGACGAGGGAGAACCGGGACCGGGCTGCCTCGGCCCTGGAGGGGACCGGGAACGACGTCGGCGATTCGATCTCGCTGTACGCCGTCGCCGCTGCGCGTGCCTCTGCGCGCAGCATGCTCTCGGACCTCGAGGCCCTCGATGCCCTGCACCGGCAGGAACAGGACTCGGCCCAGACCGAGTACCGGGAGGCCCGGGCGAAGACCGTGGGGCTGGAGAAGCTGGAGAACCGGCATGCCACGGCGGCCGAGGCCGAGGCGATCTCCGCCGAGCAGAAAGTGCTCGACGAGCTCGCTGCGGCCGGCTGGGAACGACGACGGGGAAGCGCGCAGCCATGACGATGACCGACAGCGTAGGGCGGATCCAGCAGATCCAGTCCACCCTGACCATGCTCGCGGCACCCCGTGCAGCAGCCGTTCTGGGAACGCCACCTACCGGGTCCACTGCCGGGGGTGCTGCGATGTCGACCGCTGTGGCGGGCAAAACAACTGCTTCTCCCGCAGCTCCGGCGTCCCCTGCGGGGATGTTCGCCGAGGTGCTGGCCGCGACCGGCGCCGGCCGCGCTCCCGATCCTGCCGCGCTTTTCGGTGTCCCGCCGGCCGTGGCGCCGGTGGCCGAGACCGGTACGGGCAGCACTGCTGTGTCGGGAGCCGCCGCGCAGGTGGTCGAGGCCGCCAAGAAATACCAGGGCGTGCCGTACGTCTGGGGCGGCACCGATCCGGCGTCGGGCCTTGACTGTTCGGGTTTCGTGCAGCGCGCCTACGCGGACATCGGCATCGAGCTGCCCCGTGTGACCTGGGACCAGATGAACTCCGGAATCAAGGTGGACTCCCTGGCCGAAGCGCAGCCGGGCGACCTGCTGTTCAGCCTTTCCGGAGGGCACGTGTCGATGTACCTCGGTGGTAACCAGGCGATCGACGCGCCCCAGCCCGGAAAGACAGTGGCCGTGCGGGACCTGTGGGAAACGGACGCGAACCTGACGACCATCCGGCGCGTCGTTCCCGCCGAACCGGCCGGGGCTGCAGCAAGCACTGCGCCTGAAGGGCTGGCCTCCGCAGCCCAGGCGGCCTTCGTGTCCGGGAGAAGCCTGTGACTGCCGTCCAGCAGCTACTGTCGTCGGCTTCAGTGAGCGCTTCCAGCGTTCCGAAGGACCGGCCCGGTGGCGCCGCTGTGTTCGGAAACCTGCTCGCCGGGCAGGTCACCGAGCAGGGGCACTCACTTCCGCAGGGCGGGCAGGCCGGTGCGGCTGGGCTGCCCGGTGCGGCGGGGCTGCCCGGTGCGCCCGGCGACATGCCCGCGCCCGCTGCATCACTTCCATCTACTGCATCGCTTGTGCCTGGAACCGCTTCCGCGGTGCCGCTTCCGGCTCCCGTCGCTCAATCCGATGCCGGAGTGCCCTTTCCGGCACCGGACCTGGTTGCCATGCAACCAGCTGCCGACCTCCCAGGCACCGTGGATCCGTCCTCCCCACCCGAGGGCGACGCCGTACCCGAGGGGATGCTGGAGCCGGCCATCGTCGAGCAGGCCGGAACGGCCGCCGATACGTCCCTGAAGACGCCGGCTTCCTCTCCGAGCGCGGCCGGAACTGCGCTCGTAGAACCGGGTGCCCTGCCTGCGGATGACGCCCCACCAGGCGCCGCTGCAGCCCCCGAATCGCCCGGTGAGAACCCTGCGTCTGCCGCGTCGTCGCCAGCTCCCTCCGCTGTGCAGCCCGGCATCGCGTCCACGCAAGGTGCTCCGGTTCCCTCGCCCAGATCAGTTTCCCAGGCTGCTCCGGTCATCCAATTGGTGGCTGCACCAGCCGGATCGGAGACCAGTGCCACCTCGGCAACAAAGGTGGCACTGCCAGCACCACCCGCTGGTTCCTCCGGGCCGAACGCCATGCTCAGGACGCCGACCGAGCTACCAGCCGCCACGCCTGCCGCCACGTCCGATGCGGTTTCGGCCGCGCCGGCCGCACCCGCCGACGCAACGCCGGCCACGCCGTCGGCCGCACTCGCCATGCCGCAAGCGCCGGCAGCGCCGCCAGCCAATAGTCCATCGACCGCGGCGCCCGCTCCTTCGGCGGCACCTGTTCCGGCCAACCCCGTGATGGTCCCTGCGCAGCACCCGTCGGTCCACGCGCAGCTGTCGACGCCGGTCTTCTCGCTGGCCGCCGCCGGGCAGGGCTCGCACACCATCACGGTGCGGATTGCGCCGGAGGATCTGGGACCCGTCACCGTCCGCGCGCACGTCACCCCTGACGGCATGCGGATCGAGCTGTTCTCCGCCACCGAGATGGGAAGGGAAGCAGTGCGCGCAGCCCTTCCCGACCTGCGGCGTGAGGCTACCGCCGTCGGGCTCGGCGCTTCGCTGGATCTCGGGGGAAGGACCCCCGAGGATGCAGGCGACTCCCCGGAACGGGCTCCCGCCGCATACGCGGAAACGCTCCCCGAGGACAAACCGCAACCCCTTGAACCGCACTGGAGCTCTCCCTCCACAGTGCGCCTCGACGGGTCCCGAACCCTTGACCTGCTGGCCTGAACGAGAAACGGAAATCACCTGACGTGCCCATTGACCCGATAGCCCCCACCGCCACCTCCTTCCGGCCTGCTGCTGCGCGCGAGCCGAAGCAGTCCATGGATTCCGAGGTGTTCATGTCCCTGCTGGTGAGCCAGCTCCGCAACCAGGACCCCAGCGCTCCCATGGACACCAACCAAATGATTTCGCAGACCACCCAGCTGGCCATGATGGAGAAAATCACCGAGATGACCGGCCTGAGCGAGGAGAACTTCCACCTCCAGATGCGGTCCTCGGCCGCTGCGCTATTGGGAAGTGACGTCACCTATGCAGGGCCCGACGGCGCCACGACCACCGGGCTCGCTACCGCCGTCTCCTACAGTGGCCCGGTCCCCACGGTGACGATCGGCGGAAAAGCCATTGCACTCGACCTGATCCTGGGTGTGGGAACCCAGACGGCGGCCATTTCGCCGAACTCCGAATCGGGTGGCACCGACCAGCAGACAGTCCTCATCTAACGTCTTCAGCGCACTTCCGACAGAAAGGCACCACCATGCTTCGCTCCCTGTACTCGGGAATCTCCGGCCTCCGCTCGCACCAGACCATGCTGGACGTCACTGGCAACAACATCGCCAACGTCAATACAACAGGGTTCAAGGCATCGGCCACGCAGTTCCAGGACACCCTGTCCCAGCTCACCCAGGGCGCAGGAGCTCCCCAGGAGGCCCTCGGTGGAACCAACCCCGCGCAGGTGGGGCTCGGTGTGCAAGTTGCAGGAATTATCACGAACTTCGCGCAGGGCTCCTCCCAGGCCACCGGACGCTCCACCGACATGATGATCTCGGGCGACGGATTCTTCATCACGCAGTTGGGCAACGAAACCCTGTACACGCGGGCCGGTGCCTTCAGCCCCGATGCCGAGGGTCGACTGGTCACCCCGGACGGTTCCCGGGTGCAGGGCTGGCCGGCGGTCAACGGCCAGGTCCAGGAGGGTGGAGGCCTTCAGGACCTGCAGCTTCCCCGCGGAGCAGTGTCCCCCGCTGAGGCCACCACCACGGCCCGCGTCACGGGTAACCTGCCGGCGGACGCGGCGGCCGGTGCTGTGATCGCCCAGGACAGGACGGTCTACGCCGCGGACGGTACGGCGCGGACCCTGACGCTGACCTTCACTCGCACCGGAGCCGGCTGGGACGTGGCGGGAACGGACGGTGCCGGACAGACCGGCACGAGCTCGCTGACGTTCGCCAACGGGCAGGCACAGCCGGGGGCGGCCATCACCGTGGGCGGTGTCGCCGTCGCGCTCGATACCGTGACGGGTTACGCAGCGGTCTCAAGCGTCTCCGTCTCCGAGAGCAATGGACGGGCCGCCGGCACCCTCGAATCATTCACCGTGGGAGCAAACGGAACCCTGATCGGTTCCTTCAGCAACGGCAACCGCCAGCCCCTGGGCCGGGTGGCACTCGCCGGTTTCGTCAACCCGGCCGGACTGGAAAAGGCAGGGGGCTCCTCCTATCGCGCCACTGCCAACTCGGGCGCGGCGGATGTGGGCGCCGCGGGAACCAATGGTCTCGGATCACTCGACGCCGGAACCCTCGAAATGTCCAACGTGGACCTCTCGCAGGAATTCACCAACCTGATCGTGGCCCAGCGCGGCTTCCAGGCCAATGCGCGCATCATCACGACGTCGGACGAGGTCCTGCAGGAACTCTCCAACCTCAAGCGCTAGATCCTCGAAGAACTTGCTGTCTACTGCACGACCCCGGGCGGCTCTCGCCCGGGGTCACCATCGGAACACGGCTGTCGCTTGTGCCCCCGCCCGAGCCTGCAGAGCAATGCCTGCGGCAGGGGAGGCACTTTCGAAGGTAACCGAGCGGTATCACAATGTGCATACTCAGGAGGGAACGCATGGACACCATCGACACTGCATCCGACGCTGGCCGCCAGGTCAAGGAGCTGCGGACGCGCCGCGGCCTCACACAGGGACAACTCGCTGCCGAGGCGGGGGTGTCCCGCAAGTTCGTTGCTGAATTCGAAGCCGGCCATGACCGCGCCGAGTTAGGCAAAGCGCTGCAGCTCATGCAGGCCGCCGGGTGCTCCCTCCGATCCACACCCGAACCGGAACCTGTACCGTCACCGCTGCAGGCTCTCATCGATGAAGCAGCACGCACGATCCGTCGCGAGCTGGGCAAGGGAGATCCGGAGTTCGCCCTCCGCATCCTCGGTAACACCGTCACGGCCATCGTCAGCTGCGAGCACCCGGGACGGCTTCGCAAGCCCCCAAACCTGAAGGAAGCCAAGTGGGACAAGCTCCTTGCCGCAGCGATCGGATATGCGCTGCGCCTGGCGGGGGTTACTCGGCCCGCGTGGACGAACACGGCTCCATTGGCCACTGAATGGTTTCCCTACGACTTCAGAACCACTACTGGTGCGTACCTCGCCCTCACCAAGCGTGAAACCCCGCCAGAACTTGCCCGGGTTGGTATCTTTCTGCGGGCAAGATCATTGACTAGCGCGTGACTGACCGTCATGAATTCGACCTGTTCGCCGTCAGGGGTCTCTTGGCAGAGCTGGGCCGAAGGCCCGCCGCAGAAGGTGTTCTGGGCGAGCTTCGACTGGTGGGGGGTGCGGCTGTGATGTTCTCGGGCTCCCGCAGGCGCACCACGGCCGACATCGACGCTTCCTACGCTCCCAAATCGGAGGTAGACAGGGTGGCGGCGAAGATGGCAGAAGACATGTCACTGCCCCATGAGTGGTTGAACGACAACGCGAAGGCATTCATCCCGGACGGCGCCCGTTGGGTTGAAGTCGAGTTGGGGGAGGGGCTAGATGCCAGTATCGCGAGCGACGTCACGCTTTTGGCGATGAAAGTCGCAGCCGAAAGGGACCGGGACATTCCGGATATTGGTTACCTGGCCAAGAAGCTGGGCCTGGACCAGCCAGAAGACGTGGTGGATGTGGCCTTTGCCCAGTACTGCGAACTGTCAATCCCGCTGTCAGGTGACCGTGAGAACTACATCACTGTTGCTCAAGAAGCCTTGGCGGCCATTGAAGACAAGGGTGACGGCGGCTACCCCGGGCACTGAGTCAACGGGTATTCCGAGGGCGCCTGTTCCATTTACCGCGGCACCGATATTCGGTCGGCGTGCAGGACGAAGGCCAGTTTCGATGTCGCCCGCAAACCACCCAGCGAGGCAGCAAACCTTCCGGGCACCCTGATCCCGGGCGGGTTGCATCCAGCAAGTTGGATACATCCCGCCCGACCGGGCGCAGGTGCGCTACTGGGCGAGGAATTCCAGCAGGTGCCTGTTCCATTCCTCCTTGTGCGTCACTGTCAGGCCGTGCGGTGCGTCCTTGACCACGACGGTCTGGCTGCGGGCCACCGCGTTGGCGGTGCGCTTACCGCTGACCTCGAAGGGAACGATCGTGTCGGAATCCCCGTGGATCACGAGCGTGGGCACCGTGATTTTCGCCAGATCGGAACGGAAATCGGTCGTCGCGAACGCCGCCGTCGAATCCAGCGTTCCCTTGGGAGAGGCTGCTTCGGCGATGTCCAGGTTGTATGCGATCTGCTCGTCGCTGACGTTCGGCTTGTTCAACAGGGAAGGCTTCCCGGCCGTGAAGAACATGGTGAGGAATTCCTTCAGGAACGCCGGACGGTCACTGGTGAGCCCGTTCCCGAACCAGTCCGCCAGCTTCTGGTCGACCCCTCCCTCGGGGTTGTCCTCGGACTTCCAGAGGTAGGGGGTGATTGCGCTGGCGAAGACGAGCTTCGAGATCCGGTCGCTTCCATAGGTCCCGACGTACCGGGCCAGTTCCCCGCCGCCCATGGAGAAACCGACGAGTGTGACCTCCCTCAGATCGAGTTCGTCGAGCAATGCTTTCAGGTCAGCTGCGAAGGTGTCGTAGTCGTATCCGGACCATGGTTGGGAGGACTTCCCGAATCCCCGGCGATCGTAGGTGATGACCCGGTATCCGGCCTCGACCAGGTCAGGAACCTGGCCTTCCCAGGAACGGCCGCTGAGGGGCCAGCCGTGGATCAGGACTACGGGCTTGCCTGCCCCGAAATCCTCGTAGTAAAGCTCAACGGCTTGACCGTTGGTCGACGTATCGGCGCTGATGAAAGGCATGGTGCTCCTTTGATGAACGAGGGGACCGCGAAGGCCCACCCTCCCGGCGGATGTATACCTACGCTATTCGAAGTCAGAGGGCCGACAGATGGTCGGCAGCGGATTCCCCTGTGCACAGGGTTTTGAGGAACTTACGGTCGAGAGGTGCCTGCCGACAGTAGGGAAAGAAGCGCCGCCCAGGGCTTCCCAACCCCAGGACGTGCGCATGATTGTGGTGACCCGGCTCAATGACAGCCGATTCGCGGTGAACCCTGACCTCATTGAGCGCATCCACTCCAACCCGGACACCACGCTCGTGATGGTCGACGGCGCCAAGTACATCGTCACCGAGCCCCTGGACGAGGTCATCTCGATGATCGCCTCCTACCGCGCGCACGTCATCCGGCTTGCCCGGGATCTTCCTGAGACGCCCCAGCACCACCCGCAGCTGGGCCTGGTCCCGAACTTCGACGACGTCCCGGACCCCGACGGCGGCTCCGGCACCCCTGGCGGTTCCGGTGACGCCCACCCCGTCCCGCTGCGACCAAGGAACCCATAATGGATCCCGCGACACTTATAGGAATCTTCGTTGCGTTCGGTGCGCTGTACGCGATGATCAAGCTCGAGGGCGCCCATGTCGAGGCGATCCTGCTGCCCGCTCCCATGGTGCTGGTCTTCGGGGCGACCATCGCCATCGGGATCGCCGGCGGCACGCTCAAGGACTTCATCATCGCCGTCAAGGCGCTGCCCCGGGCTTTCCTCGGCAAGACCACCCCTCCACAGCAGATCATCGACAGCGTGGTGGTCCTTGCGGAAAAGGCCCGCAGCAAGGGACTCCTGTCGCTCGAGGAAGATGCCGGGGACGTCAAGGATCCGTTCCTCCGCGGAGCCCTGCAGAATATTGCCGACGGCACCGACGGGGAAGAGCTGCGCGTCATGCTCGAGGACGAAATCGAGACGACGGCGCAGACGCATCGCACGGCATCGAAATTCTTCGCGAGCCTCGGCGGCTATGCGCCCACCGTCGGGATCATCGGCACCGTGGTGTCACTGACGCACGTCCTCGAGAACCTGTCGAGTCCGGACACCCTCGGCCCCATGATCGCGACCGCCTTCGTCGCAACGCTGTGGGGACTGCTGTCCGCGAACTTCCTGTGGCTGCCGATCGGCACGCGGCTCAAAAGGCTCGGTGACCTCGAGACCGACCGCATGACCCTCCTCATGGAGGGTGTCCTCGCGGTCCAGGCCGGCAGCCAGCCACGGCTGCTGGGGGAACGGCTCCGTGCCATGGTGCCGGCTCATGCCCAGGGAAAGACAGGCCAGGGTAAGGCCGCCCCGGGTGAGGCGGCTAAGAGCAAGGCGGCCAAGGGCAAGGCCGATCAGGGCAAGGCCGCGGCGTGACCAAGCGTTCCCGGAGCAGGCGCGGCTCCGGCGACCACGGCGAGGAGCATCCGGACGAGCGCTGGATGGCTTCCTACATGGATATGGTCACCGTGCTGATGTGCATGTTCATTGTGCTGTACGCGATGTCCACGGTGGACCAGAAGAAATTCGAGCAGCTCCGTACCTCACTCGCCACGGGGTTCGGAGCGGTGGAGACGGCCACAGTGGATACTGCAGAGGGCACGGTGGTGCCCGCCGACATGGCAAACGCCGAGGGTGAGTCCTTCGCCGGAGGCGCCGAGCTGATCGGACCCGAGCCGCCCGCTCCGGGTGAAGTCCCGCCCCCGGCCGACCTTCCCGACCCGGGTGCCACAGACGACCAGCAGCCGCCGCCTGCCGAGATCGAGGCCGCGGATGCCGCCGACCTTGCCGCCGCCCAGGCTGAAGTGGACAACCTCCGGGCGCTGCAGGAACAGATCGATGCCGGCCTGCGGGAGAGGAACCTTGCCGAGGCAGTCCGTTACGTGATCGATGAACGCGGCCTCACCATCCGGCTCGTCAGTTCCGAGACCTTCTTCCTGCCCGACCGCGCCGAGCTGACCGACCAGACGCGGCTGGTGCTCGATACCGTGGGCCCGGTACTGGTCCCGATCCCCAATGAAGTAGGGGTGGAGGGACATACGGCCAAGCTGCCGGAATCCTTCGAATACCCGCTCGACTGGGAGCTTTCCTCCCAGCGGTCGGTCAACGTGCTGCGTCACCTCGTCGAGCGCGGCGGGGTTCCTGCCCCGCGTATCTCCGCCGTCGGTTTCGGTGAATCACGGCCCCTGGCCACCGGGACCACGGAGCCCGAGCTGGAGTTGAACCGCCGCGTCGACATCGTGGTGCACTCGGACCAGCCGGAGGAAGTCCGCGAACTGATCCCCGGGATCGCCGCGGGCGGTTAGCCTCCGGAATGGTGCTGAGGGATTGCCCTGCACCGGCTCCTTACTTCTGTTACCAGTGTGCCGATAGTTGCAGTTGTGACGGTCCAGGAACAACTTGCTATTGGCGTGCCCGCAGGGCTGCCCAAAACGGCTGATATCTATGATTTCGGTCGGCCGACCACTCTTGCCCGCGAACATTCGCGTGTGCTCGAGGTCGCCTTCGAGACGCTCGCGCGCCAGTGGGGCACCCAGCTGACCGCCAAGGTCCGCGTGATCTCCCAGGTCACCAGCGAGCAGGTGCTCATGCAGACCTACAACGAATACGCGGCGTCCCTCCCGCACACCACAGCGATGGTGCTCTGCTCGATTGCTGATTCCAGGAACAAGGCCGTCATCCAGTTCCCCGCGTCAGCCGGTCTGTTCTGGGTGGATTCGATGCTCGGCGGCCATGGAACGGGGACCCTGACCGAGCGGAAGTTCACGCAGATCGAGCAGGGGCTCATCCGCCGGCTCATGGAGGACGCGCTCGAGGGGCTCCACTACTCCCTGGGCCCGGTCCTGACGCGCCAGCTCGCCATCGATTCGATCCAGTACAACTCCCAGTTCGCCCAGGCCGCAGGGCCGAGCGAGCTCATGATCGTCGCGACGTTCGAGATCCGGGTGGGCGAGCGGACCTGCCCCGCGACCGTCGCCATGCCGGCGCAGCTCCTGCTGGCCCAGCTGGGTGAAGCCAACCCCACGTCGCCGGGCGAGAACTCCCGCGAACTCATGGAGCAGCAGGTAATGAACGTTCCCCTGGATCTCGCGCTGCAGCTGGCGCCCCTGAAGGTGCTGCCGTCGCGGATCCTGGATCTCGCCGTCGGGGATGTCCTGAAGCTGCCACACCCCCAGCACCGTCCGCTCGAGCTCGCCGTCAATGGGCAGCGGCTCGGCCATGCCGCCATGGGGTCCAACGGATCCCGCCTGGCCTGCGTAGTCGTCACCACCGAGGAGAACCCAGCATGAACACCGCCACCGTTACCGCCGTCAGTACCGCCGCCACCGCGCTCGCCGCCAAACTCCCACTCCCGGGCACGGTCACCCCGATGCCCTGCGCCGGTTCGGAGGTCCCGGCGGAACGCGCGGCCCAGGCCGTTGCCGTGTCCTTCGTCGGTACGTCGTCGGCCGATCTCGCCGTCGTGCTCGTGGACACCCACCCACTGGCCGCCGCGGCCGGAACCGATTCTCCGCTGGTCTCAGCCGCCGATGTCCTGATGCCCGCCCTCGAGGCCTCGGCGGAGTCCCTCGGCGACGGCGTTCTCGGGGATCCTTCCGTGCAGGATGCACTCCCCCTCTTCCGCGACGGCGAGAGCTCGGTATTTCGGCTGGTCGACGCTTCGGGTACGGTCGGCTGGTTCGCCGTTCGGTTGCGGGGCTCGTCGA
>NZ_KI914781.1:16155-17021 GCF_000520535.1 Arthrobacter sp. H41 | reverse complement strand
GGTTGCGGGGCTCGTCGAGTGCGCCGTCCCGCCGCGCCGCCCACACGAACGGTGCAGGAAACCTCGGCCGCATCAGCAACGTGGAGATGGCCATGACGGTGGAGATCGGACGCGCCCGGATGTCCGTCCGCGATGTCCTGGACCTCGAGCCCGGTGCCGTGATCGAACTCGACCGCTCCGCCGGCGCCCCCGCTGACGTGCTGCTCAACGGGCGCCTCGTGGCGCACGGCGAAGTGGTCGTCGTCGACCAGGATTACGCGGTCCGGATCACCCAGATCTTCGATGTCGCCGAGGGCTCGCACTAGATGGACGCTGTTGTCCTTGCCCTGAGGGTTCTGCTCTCGCTCGGCGTGGTGCTCGCGCTTCTCTGGGTGCTCCACCGCAAGGTCTCGAAGCTCAACGGCGGGCAGGCGGGTGCCGGGCTCGTGTCGGTGGTGGCCCGCCAGGGGATCAGCGCGAAGGCGTCCTTCGTGGTGGTCGACGCCGAGGGAACCCGTTTCTATCTCGGCGTCACGGAGCAGTCGGTCAACGTCCTGCACTCTGTCACTACACCGGGCGTCAGCACTTCAGGCACCGCAGCGCCCGACGCCGGCCGGCCCGCCCCTGCAGGCGCTGAGACGTTCGCTGCGTCGCTGCGGCTTGCCGCGGTCGATACGCAGGAATCCGCGGCGACGCCGGATGCGCCGTCGCGTGTCGTGAAGACTGCCGCCCGCGACGACGCTGTATCGGGTTCCGGCCGCAGGGCTGCCCGCACTGCCGCTGCCGACCTGCCTGCGCTGCATGGCTCCATCCTGTCGCCGTCCACCTGGAAGCAGACTGCCAGCGTTCTCCGGCAGGGACGGACCGGGTGAACACTGCAGTACCCG
>NZ_KI914781.1:9236-16055 GCF_000520535.1 Arthrobacter sp. H41 | reverse complement strand
GTGAACACTGCAGTACCCGGCCCGTCCCTGCCGCGGCTACGTACCGGATGGGCGGCACTGATCGTCGTCGTCGTGCTGGTTCTCGCCTTCCTGCTGTTCACCGCGGGCCCCGGCTCCGCCTCACCACTCGACCCGCTGCCGCCCGCACCGCCTGCGCCACCCAGTGACCCCGTCGACCCCGGCGACGGGGAGGGGCTGTCGGTCGAGATCAACGGGGTGAACGGCGCGCCGAGCTCTGCGGTCCTCACCCTGATCGGCATCACCCTGCTGTCGGTGGCACCCGCCCTGCTGCTGATGATGACGTCCTTCACCAAGATCTTCGTAGTGCTCGCGATGACCCGCAACGCGCTGTCGCTGCCCTCGATCCCCCCGAACCAGGTGCTCGCGGGCCTCTCACTGTTCCTGTCCCTGTTCATCATGTCGAGCGTGCTGACGGAGATCAACGAACTGGCCGTTCAGCCCTACATCAACGGAACCACCACGTTCACGCAGGCGCTCGAGGACGGCTCGGGTCCGCTGCAGACGTTCATGCTCGCGCACACCCGCGAGGAGGATCTTGCGCTGATGACCCGTGCGTCGGGGCAGGACAATCCCCAGAACGCGCAGAGCGTCCCGCTCACCACGCTCATCCCGGCCTTCATGATCTCCGAGCTCCGTGCGGCCTTCATCATCGGGTTCGTGATCTTCGTGCCGTTCCTCGTGATCGACCTCGTGGTGTCCGCGGCGCTGATGTCGATGGGCATGATGATGCTTCCGCCCGTCATGATCTCCCTGCCGTTCAAGATTTTGCTGTTCGTGCTCGTGGACGGTTGGGGACTGATCATCACCTCGCTCATCAACAGCTACTCGGGCGGTTGACGTGGATACCAATGCGGTCCTCGACATCGGGCTCGCAGGAATCTGGATCGCGGCGAAGCTCTCGGCCCCCATCCTGATCACCGCGCTCGTAGTCGGGTTCGCCATCTCGCTGCTGCAGTCGATCACGCAGATCCAGGAAGTGACGCTGTCCTTCGTCCCCAAGGCGGCGGCAGTATGCATCGCGCTGCTGGTGAGCGGCCACTGGATGATCGCCGAGATGGTGTCCTTCACCAATGAGATGTTCGAGCGCATCCCCGGCCTCCTGAACGGCGGTTGAGATGGATATCCGCCTCGACCAGGCCTGGATCGAAGCCGTGATGCTCGCCGGAGTGCGGATCGTGGCGTTCCTCGTCATCGCACCACCCTTCTCCTACCGCGGAATACCGGCACGCATCAAGGCCATGCTCGCCGTCGGCCTGGCGCTTGCGGTGTCCCCGCAGGTGGTCCAGGGGTATGTGCCCACCAGCACTGCGGCGTATTTCGGCGCCCTGGTCCTTGAGCTCACCACGGGTGCCGCACTCGGCTTCCTGGTGCTGATCGTCTTCTCGGCCGTGCAGTCCGCCGGTAGCCTGATCGACTTGTTCGGCGGCTTCTCCCTGGCCCAGGGGTTCGATCCCCAGTCCATGGTCAACGGCGCCCAGTTCGCACGCCTGTTCCAACTCACGGCACTCACGCTCCTGTTCACCTCCGACGGGTACCAGCTCATTCTCGGAGGGCTCGTCCGGACGTTCACCGCCCTGCCCCTGGGCGGCGCCCTCGACCTCTCCGAACCCGGGCAGGCGATGGTGGGTGCCGTGACGCAGATGTTCCTCGCCGCGGTGCAGATCGCCGGCCCGCTGATCGTGGTCCTGTTCCTCGCCGACGTGGGGCTCGGCCTGCTCACCCGTGTTGCCCCGGCGCTCAACGCCTTCGCGCTGGGTTTCCCGCTGAAGATCCTGATCACGCTGACCCTTGCCGGTGTGGTGTTCGTGGCGCTGCCCCGCGTGGTCTCCACCCTGACCGACGACGCCGTCCGGCTTGTGATGGGG
The DNA here is from genome assembly GCF_000520535.1 of Arthrobacter sp. H41. GTDB lineage: Bacteria > Actinomycetota > Actinomycetes > Actinomycetales > Micrococcaceae > Arthrobacter_D. Next base: position 14,169 of record NZ_KI914781.1, on the reverse strand, counting down.
CTGGGCTGACATGGCGGAGGATTCGGGAGAAAAGACCGAGGACGCCACCGACAAACGGATGAAGGAGGTCCGGTCCAAGGGCCAACTCAGCAAGTCCGAGGACTTCACGGCCTGGATCGGCGTGGGCACTGCGGCCCTCCTGCTGCCGTCGGTCATCTCACGGGCGGCCGACGCCGGAACCGAGCAGCTCATCGCGGTGCGGAACGTGGTGTCCAATCCCGAACCGGCGGCGGCGCTCGAATTCCTCGCGCTCGGGATGGGATCCCTCACCGCAGTACTCGGGCCTTTCCTCGCCGTCATGCTGGTGGTGGTGCTCGGCACCGCAGCCCTGCAGGGCGGCATCCACTTCAAGAAGTTTTCCGGCAAGTTCGAGCAGTTCAACGTGGTCACCGGGGTCAAGCGTGTCTTCGGTATGCAGGCCCTATGGCAGGGGGCGAAGGCGCTGCTGAAGACCGCCGTCGTCGGGGTGGTGCTGTTCCTGGTGGTCCAGTCCCTGATGCCCGTGCTGGTTGCCGCAGGCGGGTTGTCGGTGGCGTCGCTCCTCGGCGCGGCGTCAGGCGGGAGCGTCGCGCTCCTGCAGTCCGCCGTCGTCGCCGGCCTGGTGCTCGCCGCCGCGGATGTCCTCGTGGTCACGAGGCGCAACCGCAAGAAGACCCGCATGACCAAGAAGGAGGTCAAGGACGAGAACAAGAACTCCGAAGGCGATCCCCTGATCAAGTCGCAGCGGCGCTCGCGGCAGCTCGCCATGAGCCGGAACCGCATGATCGCGGCGGTGGGCGGGGCCGACGTCGTCCTCGTCAATCCCACACACGTGGCCGTGGCGCTGAAGTACGAACCGGGAAAGGCGGCTCCACGCGTGGTCGCCAAGGGTGCGGACATCATCGCGGCGAAGATCCGCGAGGAAGCCGAGAAGCACCGGGTGCCGATGGTCACCGACATTCCCCTCGCGCGGGCGCTGCACTCGGCCTGCGAACTGGGCCAGGAGATACCCCTCGAGAACTACAACGCCGTGGCCCGCGTGCTCGCCTTCGTGATGGCACTGAAATCCAGGGGCGCCGCGCGCGGCATCCACACCCTGCCCCCACCGAACCCACGATCAGCACCCTCCGGAGGCCTCTTCTGATGAACCGCTCAATCTCGAAGTTCATGGTGCCCATCGGAGTGGTGGGCATCATCCTGCTGCTGGTGGTGCCCGTGCACGTGGTGCTGCTGGACCTGCTCATCATCGTCAACATCCTGTTGGCGCTCGTGATCCTGCTGACCACGATGTTCGTCCGCAAACCGCTGGACTTCTCGGTGTTCCCGTCGCTGCTGCTGGTCGCCACGCTGTTCCGGCTCGGGCTCAATGTCGCCTCCACGCGGCTGGTGCTCGGCGAGGGCTACGCCGGGCAGGTCATCGAGGCCTTCGGCCATGTGGCGGTGGGCGGCTCCATCATCATCGGCGCGGTCATCTTCCTGATCCTCATCGTCATCCAGTTCGTGGTGGTCACCAAGGGCGCCGAGCGCGTGGCCGAGGTGGGCGCCCGCTTCACGCTCGATGCCATGCCGGGCAAGCAGATGGCCATCGACGCCGACCTCAACGCCGGGCTCATTACCGACACCCAGGCCCGCGAGCGCCGTGCCGAGGTGTCCGCCGAGGCGGATTTCTACGGTGCGATGGACGGCGCGTCGAAGTTCGTGAAGGGCGATGCCATCGCGGGCATCATCATCATCATCATCAATATGGTGGGCGGCCTCGCGATCGGCATGGCGCAGCGCGGCATGTCCATCACCGAGGCGCTCAACACCTATGGGCTCCTGACCATCGGCGACGGCCTGGTCACCCAGATCCCGGCACTGCTCATGGCGGTGTCCACCGGCATGATCGTCACGCGCTCGAATGCAGATTCGGACATGGGGTCCACGGCCTCGCAGCAGCTCGGGCAGTCGCAGAACGCGCTGCGGATCGCCGGGGGAGCGGCCCTCGTCATGGCCTTCATCCCGGGGATGCCGATACTTCCCTTCGTGGTGGTGGGTGTGGGACTGATCGTGATTGCACAGCGCATCAAGAAAACGGACGACGACGCCGCTTCCGCGGCCGCTGCAGCCGAGGCGTCGGCGAGTGCTCCGACGACCGATTCGACCGAGGACCTGCTGGAGCAGATGCGTGTCCACGCACTCGAGATCCTCCTTGCGCCGGACCTCGTGGACGTCGTCTCCGGCGCGTCCGATGACCTCCTGGGCCGGGTGCGTGCGCTCCGCCGGAAGATCGCGCTGGACCTCGGCGTGGTGGTTCCTCCGGTGCGCACGCGCGACAGCCTCGAGCTGCCGCCGTCAACCTATGTGATCCGCATCGCCGGGGTGGAGGCCGGCCGCGGTGAGGCTCCGCGCGGCAAGGTCCTCGCGCTGGGGGAGAACCTCGGTGCGCTGCCGGGGACCGCAGTGGTGGAACCGGTGTTCGGACTGGCGGGCAAATGGATACCGGCCGAGCTCCGGCACAACGCGGAAATGACGGGCGCCACGGTGATCGACCGCGTGTCGGTGCTGGTGACCCACCTTTCCTCGGTCATCACCGCCAACGCGGCGCGCCTGCTCTCGCGCGAGGACGTGCGGGTGCTCACCGACGGAGTTCGCCAGGTCAACCCCTCCGCGGTGGAGGAACTGGTCCCGGGGCTGCTCAGCCTCGCCGAGGTGCAGCGGGTTCTGCAGGGTCTGCTGTCCGAGCAGGTGCCCATCAACGACCTCGCGCGCATCTATGAGGCGCTCACCCTCAAGGCGAAGGCATCCGCCGAGCCGGAAGGCCTGATCGAGGCGGCGCGCCAGGCGCTGGGCCCGGCCTTGACCGCACAGTTCCTCGACGGGAAGCTGCTGCGGGTCATCATGATCGATCCGTTGCTCGAGCAGTCGATGCTTGAAGGGCTGCGGCCGTCCGATCAGGGGACGCAGATCCTGCTCGACCCCGCACGGACCGAGGCCGTCCTCGGATCGGTGCGCAGTACGGTGGCCGAGGTGGAGGCGAGCGGCCGCAGCGCGGTGCTGGTTTGTGCACCCGCGCTCCGTCCTGCCATCCGGCGCCTGGTCGCCGGTCAGGCCGGTGGCCTGCCGGTGCTGTCCTACCAGGAGGTCACCAGCGCACAGGTAGCTATCGAAACGGTGGGAGTGGTCCGTGGAACCGCAGTTATTTCATCTTGAGGGTCCCTCGCTCGAAGTACTCCGGGCCCAGGTCGCTGCCCAGCACGGTCCGCACGCCCTGATCATCTCCGCCGAGCGCGTCATGGTCGGCGGCATCAGCGGGTTCTTCGCCCGGCACCACTACGAGATCGTGGTGGAGGTGCCGCGGGCCGCACCGCTGAGTGCTTCAGCGGACATTTCCGGATCCCCGTCGTTTGTTCCGGGACAGCGGATCCGGGGACGGCGCAGTGCTGTCCCGCCTGCTCCGACGGGAATCGGGGCACTGCTGGATCTCGCTGACGAGGCCGAGGAGAGCCTTTCCGGAAGGCCCCCGAGCCGCATCACCGGCCGCGCTTCTGAGGACGCCGCCCGCCCCGCAGCGGTCTCGACCGATACCGGTCTTTTCGCGGCTCTCATGGACGACCTCACCTTCACCACCGGCCGGCCTGCCTCCGGCGGGCGGATTCCCTCTTTTCCGGAACTTCTCACAGGGCCGGGCGATCTTGTGGTGGTGGCGGGGGATCCCCGCGACGTCCTCTCGGTGACGCGGTCCATGGCGGGCACCGTGGGCGGCACGCCGGTCGCACGGGCTGTCGCAGGCAGTGGAGCCGTGCCGGCGGATGGCATCTCACGTGTCGAGACCCGACTGGATGCCGGCAGCTTTCGGGCGTCGGGGGTGGACGGCGGGCATCCGGTGTTCGTGGCCTTCGGGCTCGGCAACGCCGTCGACAATGCCGACGCCCTCCTGGCCCTGTGCCCCGACCAGGTGTGGTGCGTCGTCGACGCCGGCCGGAAGCCGCCCGACACCGCGAGGTGGGTAGGGGAGCTCCGCCGGGGCCTTGAGCGGCACGGGTCCGCGCTGAGCGGCATTGCGGTGGTCGGAGCCCTTACTACTGCCACCCCCGAAACGGTGTACGACCTCGGGGTGCCGGTCGGATGGGTGGACGGCCACCCCTCGGCAAAGGCCGGCCCCGCCGACGCGACGCAGCGGGCGGGTTAGAGTGGTTCGGTGCTGGTTCTAACACGGAAAATTGGCGAACAGATCCTCATCGGCGACGATATTGTCATCACCGTGCTCGATTCCCGGGGCGAAGGCATCCGCATCGGCATCGACGCTCCTCGTGGTGTGAAGATCCAGCGGGAGGAAGTGCTGCGGGCGGTCACCGAGGCCAACGTCGCCGCGGCACAGGCCGACGCCGCAGCAGCTGACCGGCTGAGAGCGCTGTTGGGCGGAGGCGCCGTCGCCACCGGTCCGGTCACTGACTCACCCGGTGCTGGCGCTCCCGGTGCCACCGCTCCCGGTGCCACCGCTCCCGGTGCTGGCGGGAGCGCCGTCGTCGACTCCGACGGAACGTAGCGCCACCTAACAGAAATCACGGCGATTTGGCGAGTGTCGGCCGCCCCTTGTTCTTTTCATTGCATCGGCTTTCGGGCCGGTCATAGCCTGACACCACCTGTTCATTTCAACTATGGAGGTGCCACATGGCTACAGGAGAAACCGGGTTCGACGATGTCTCGTTCGACCTCATCTCGCTGCAGTACCACTCGCTGAAGGCCGGTCACGACTACGGCCAGTACGTACGCGATGCCCGTAACGCCGGCCGCGACGACATAGCGGAGTTCTTCGAGCAGGTCATGGCGCAGGACTCCGAGCGGGCAGCCAAGTGCCATGCGTTCCTCGGCGAGCTGACGGGGTCAGAGGAGTCGGGGCCCGCGCTGAGCTGACGATCTGGCCCCGCCCGCACCCCACCCCCCGCTGATTAAGCACCTATGGCGGCCAAAT
>NZ_KI914781.1:3085-9136 GCF_000520535.1 Arthrobacter sp. H41 | reverse complement strand
CCTATGGCGGCCAAATTCGAAAAATAGCCGCCATAACCGCTTAATCAGCGGGGGGTTGGGCGCGCGCATGAAAAACCCCCGGCCGCGAGCGGTCCGGGGGTTTTGTTGGGGCCTCCTGCCAGAGTCGAACTGGCGACCTTCTCATTACGAGTGAGACGCTCTACCGACTGAGCTAAGGAGGCATGCTTCATGATTCGGAAATTTCCGGGAGGTCAATCCACAAGGAATAACTGTATAAGAGCATGAGCCTGCTGGTCAAAGCGGGACTCAGCAGCGCACACCGTCCTCCGGCACTGTTCCGTTCTCGAAGTAGGAATCCACAATGTCGCCGATGCAGTCGTTCGAGCGCCCGTAGGCCGTGTGGCCCTCGCCCTCCCACGTAACATGCACCGCCGATTCCAATTGGTCAGCCAGGGCGAGCGACCATTCATAGGGAGTGGCGGGATCTCCCGTCGTCCCGATGACGAGGATCGGCTCAGCCCCGGCGGCACTGACCGGCGCCGGTTCGAGCACCGGGCCGTAGGCCCAGGGCGCGCATGTCACCCCGCCGTAGGCGAGGAGGGACCCGAACGTGGGGGACGCAGCTACGAGTTCCTCCTCGTCCTCGGCCATCTGCGCCGGATCCGACGTCATCGGGTAGTCCAGGCAGTTGATGGCCAGGAAGGCCTCGGTGGCATTCGTGGCGTATGTTCCATCCGGGCTGCGCTCCGCGGCGAGGTCCGCGAGGTAGAGCATGTCGCTGACGTCGCCGTTCAGCGCGCTCTCCACCGCGGTGGTCAGAGTGGGCCAGTTGGCGTTGTCGTAGAGCGGAAGGATGAAGCCCTGGACAAAGGTGCCGATGGTGACCAGCCGCCCGTCCTCCGCACGTTGCGGCTCCTCCTCGATCGAGGCGAACAGGGCCTGCACCGCGGCGACCCCCTCGTCGACGGTTCCCGGTAGCGGACATTCGTCGCCCGACTGGCAGTCCGCCACATACGCCCGGAGTGCCTCTTCGAACGCCGCCGCCTGCCCCAGCGTCACCTGCTCGCTGGTGAGTGACGGGTCGATGGCGCCGTCGAGCACCATGCGGCCCACCCGGTCAGGAAAGAGTTCTGCGTAGGTCGCGCCCAGTTGGGTCCCGTAGGAGAATCCGAGGAAGTTCAGTTGCGGATCATTCACGACGGCCCGCAGGATGTCCATGTCCCGCGCTGCGCTCTCGGTGTCGACGAAGCCCAGCAGTTCGCCGGTCCGCTCCGCGCAGAGGTCGGCGAAGATCCGGGCGTCCTCGACCAGGAGGGCCAGTGCTTCCTCGTCGGTGGCGCCGGCCGGGATGAACTGCTCGCGCGCCACATCCTTCTCGGCATCGGTGCGGCACTCGACCGCGCTGGAGCGGTTCACACCGCGCGGATCGAAGCCGACGACGTCGTACGCTTCCCGCAGGGTGTCGCTCGTGACGAATTCCACTGCGTTCTTCACGATGTTGTATCCCGATGCGCCGGGCCCGCCCGGGTTCACGAGGATGGTGCCCTGGGCCTCGCCGCTGGCGTCGGAGCGGATCGCCGCGATCTCGATGGTGTCCCGCCCCGGGTCGCTGTAGTCCAGGGGCACCTCCACCGTGGCGCACGCGAACTCCTCCTCGCACGGCTCCCACACCACCTGCTGGCTGTAGAACGGTTCCAGCTCACCGGGCACCTCACCCACCACGGTGGGGTCGGCGCTGGCGGCCCCCGTCTCTGGTGGGTCGCTGTCCTGGCCGGGGAACAGCGAGCACCCCGACAGGGCGAGCGCGAGCGCCGAGGCGGCAGCGAGCGGGCCCCAACGACGACGACGGCGGGGCGGAGCGGGGATGCCGCCCGGTACGGATTTCATCGCGCAAGGTCCTTTCGGGACAGAAGGCTGACGGCCATGGCTTCGATGGCGAGGAGCGGGGACACGTTGGTGCTGACGAGCCGCGTCCGCACCTCGTTGATGGCCTCGATATGCAAGAGCGTGTCCTCGGCGCTGCCGTCGCCGGCGAACGCTTCGAGGTCGGGACGGAGCGGCTCGTTGACGAGCTCCCGCGGGCTGGACAGCTGGAGCATGAGGACGTCCCGGTAGAACGAGATGAGGTCGGTCAGCGCCCGGTCGAAGTAGTCGTTCTTCGACCGCTTGGCCCGCCGCGTCTGATCCTCCTCCAGGCGCTTGACCTGCGCCCGCATCGACGGCGGGAGCGTGCCCGTCTCGGGGGCGCCGAGTGCGGTCAGCAGGGCCGCGCGTTCCTGTGCGTCCCGCTGCTCGAAGGAGCTCTGTGCCTCCGCTTCGGCCAGCTTCACGAGATCGGCGGCCGCCTTCATGGCGCCGGACACCGAGTGCAGCGTGAGGGGAAGCCGGACAATCTGGTTGCGGCGCTCGCGGGCGCCGTCGTCGGTGGCGAGGCGTCGTGCCACGCCGATGTGGCTCTGGGCGGCGCGTGCTGCCGCCTCCGCCGTCGCCGGGTCGATGCCGTCACGGGCCACCAGCAGTTCGGCGACGTCTCGGACCGGCGGGAGGCGCAGGCTCACCGAGCGGCAGCGGGACCGGATGGTGACCAGCACATCTCCCGGGCTCGGCGCGCACAGCAGCCATACAGTGCGGGGCGGAGGCTCCTCGATGGCCTTAAGTAACACATTGGTGCTGCGCTCCTGCATGCGGTCGGCATCCTCGACCACGATCACCCGCCAGCGCCCGGTGGAGGGCTTGTCCTGCGCCTTGCGGACCAGCTCGCGGGCCTCATCGATGGTGATCGTCACTTTCTCGGTGGTGACGTTGGTGAGGTCGGCATGCGATCCTGCCAGCACCGTCCGGCAGGCCTTGCACGTCCCACAGCCGCGTTCCTCGAGCGCTTCGCGGTCGCAGAGCAGGGCGGCGGCGAAGGCCCTCGCCGCGTTGGAGCGCCCGGAGCCGGGCGGGCCGGTAAAGAGCCACGCGTGGGTGGGGGCGCCGGACTGCGATGCACGCTTGAGCTGCTCGACGACGGATTCCTGCCCCCGCAGGTCGGACCAGACGCTCACGAAAGCCGCTCCAGGACGGCGTCGAGGATCTGCCCGCCGAGCTGGTCCCTCTCCTCGTCGGCGGGCAGCACCAGGTAACGGTCTGCGCTTCTTTCGGCAAGCTGGAGGAACTGCGTCCGGATGCGCTCGTGGAACGGATCCGGTTCGGCTTCCATGCGGTCCTCCGTGGCGTTCAGCGCGGTCCGGCGGTTGCGTCCCTCTGCGGGCTCCACATCGAGCAGGACCGTCAGGTCGGGCCGCAGCCCGGCCACGGCCCACAGGTTCACATCGAGGACGGCCTGCGCCCCGAGCTCACGCCCCGCACCCTGATAGGCAACCGAGGAGTCGACATAGCGGTCGCAGACGACGACGGCGCCGCGCGCCAGCGCGGGCAGGATCACCTGCGCTACGTGGGCGGCCCGTGAGGCCGCGAAGAGAAGGGCTTCGGTGCGTGCATCGATCTCTCCCTGGCCGTGTTCGAGGACGAGGCTGCGGAGCTTCTCACCCACGGGGGTCCCACCCGGCTCACGCGTGCGGATCACCGGAATGCCCGCTGCCCCCAGGAATTCGCACAGGAGGGAGGCCTGGGTCGATTTTCCGGCGCCGTCGCCGCCTTCGAAGGCAACGAAGAGCCCGGGCAGGCCGTGGCGTTTCTCGGGAGTCACGCTTCAAGCGTACCGAGTGACGGTGACAGATCGTCCCACGCCTTAGTCGCGCGGGCGAGGACTGCATCGAATTGAAGATTGGCTGGTGACGATTCTGGTGATGGAGGAAACATGCGAACCACGGTTACCCTGGTCGCGGAAGCGCAGCGACTCACCCAGATTTCGGAGCGCAGCGCGCTCCTGCGTGAGGCACTTACCGCCCTCGTCGCACGGGAGCATGCCCGCCGTCTCGCTCTGCTCGGTAGCTCGGATCCGAATGCTTCTGCGGGCAGCCGTCGCCGTCCAGCTGGGAGACTGGCAGGGACAGGCACGCGGCACCCGGCAGCAACACTGGGAGCGACGGTGCCCAGATTCTCGTCGCTGTCGGAGGCGAAGGGCTGTTCGAACACGATGTAATGGACAACCCCTTGCATGAAGCACTTATCGAGTCCTTCCCCAGAGTGGATCAGGGCCGGTTCCCGCTGCCTTCAGAACCCGGCGTCGCCTTCACCCCGCACATCGAGCAAGCGCCGAAGTGGCTTGTAGGCAGGCACAGCTTTCAGCCTTGAACACAGTGCCTCCTACTGGTGCCCCGAAAACGTTGCCTTCCCTAAGCGCCTCGCCGGAGGGTTCCATCATGATGACCAGCAGAAAAGTTCTCAGCGTAGCTTTCACCGCAGCCCTGATCGGGGGTGCAAGCCTCGGATCCGTCGGCGTCGCTGTCGCCGCTTCCGGCCCGGTCTCCCAGGCAGTACCGGCGATGACCACCAGCCAGATGACCATCAGCATCGACGACTTCGTTTACTCAGGGCCAGGCACAGTCAACCCAGGTGGCGAGATCACCGTGACGAACAACGACACCGAAGTCCATACGGTCACCGCCGATGATGGTTCCTTCGATATCACCATCCCCGGCGGGACCAGTGCTACTTTCACTGCCCCGAGCGGTGCCGGGAGTTACGGGTTCTTCTGCAAATTCCACGGCAACATGGTCGGCACCCTCACCGTCGGNCGGAGCCGAAGCCATGGCACCGGCCCCCACCACACCCGCGACACCAGCGCCGGCCCCAGAGGCCGCGAAGCCCGGCAGCGCGGGGCACAGCGGGATGGACCAGATGGGGGCTGTGCCCAGGGGCGGCGCTGACACGGGAGCGATGAGCGAAAGCACCAGCGAGGGATCAACGATCATCGCTCTGGGTGGGGGGCTGGTTCTCCTGGCCGCAGCCGGTGGCACCTACGCCGTCCGCCGTTACAACCACACCAACTAAGCAGCCCGACAAATCACCATCGGCGGTCCACCATCCACGTTTGACGGGCTCATTATTTTTGGGGAGAGACCATGAAGGTACGTTATGGAATATCAGCTTTGATGCTCGCCGCGGCCCTGACGGGCGTCACGGCTTGCGGGTCCAGCGCTGAGCCCAGTGGCTCGGAGGCGACCAGCGCGGCAAGCGAGCTTTTGGAGGCACGATCATGAAGGTACGTTACGGAATATCAGCGATAATGCTTGCCGGGCTTCTCACCGGAACCGCCGCCTGCGGTTCCGAGACTGGCCCAAGCAGCTCCGAGGCGACCACGGCGCCCAGTGAAGCCGCGGCACCGGAATCCGCGGCCGCGACCACTGGAGCCGCCGGAGCCTCCGCCACGGGCTCGGCTTCTGCGGAAGAGGCCCCCGCGGAGGAGGTCATGATCACCATCACGGACTTCGAATACGAGATGCCCGAATCTATCGCCCCGGGTGCGATGGTGACCGTGGTCAATGAAGACAGTGCCCCGCACACGGTCACCGCGGAAGATGATGGCGGGTTCGACGAACGATCATCGCTCTGGGTGGGGGACTGGTTCTCCTGGCCGCCGCCGGTGGCACCTACGCCGTCCGTCGCCAAAGCAGCAACAACTGATTCGACCGAGCCTTTGTCGGGGCCGTGAAATCACATTTTTCCACCGCGGTTTTACGGCCCTCACATCGTTCGTTCCGGTACCGGAACGGGCGCGGACACGGTGCGGGACAGCACGATCAACAGGGTGTGACGGCCCCGCCGAAAACTGCGTAACAATCCCTTACCTACCCATCACTCGATAGTTCATTCTTTTGGAGGCACGATCATGAAGGTACGTTACGGAATATCAGCGATAATGCTTGCCGGGCTTCTCACCGGAACCGCCGCCTGCGGTTCCGAGACTGGCCCAAGCAGCTCCGAGGCGACCACGGCGCCCAGTGAAGCCGCGGCACCGGAATCCGCGGCCGCGACCACTGGAGCCGCCGGAGCCTCCGCCACGGGCTCGGCTTCTGCGGAAGAGGCCCCCGCGGAGGAGGTCATGATCACCATCACGGACTTCGAATACGAGATGCCCGAATCTATCGCCCCGGGTGCGATGGTGACCGTGGTCAATGAAGACAGTGCCCCGCACACGGTCAC
>NZ_KI914781.1:1895-3080 GCF_000520535.1 Arthrobacter sp. H41 | reverse complement strand
GTCGATGTTCCCGCCGGTGAAACGGTGACCTTCACCGCCCCTGAGGAATCCGGTGAGTACGCCGTGATTTGCACCTATCATCCTGAGATGTCCGGCACTTTGGTCATCTCATGAGCCGGGCAGGAAGCTCCGCTGGAAACCGCAGGGCGAATCCTGCCGGGGAACGGGACCACGCGACCGGAGACCGGGGGCGCAATCGGCCGCTGATGATTGTCCTGCGCGTTCTGGTTGCGGTGGGTTTGATTGTCAGCGCTGTGATCCACTTCCAACTTGCGCCCGGTTTCCAGCAGGCTTATCCGGGCGGAATCGGCGGAGGCAACCTCTTCCGGATCCAGGCTGTTATGGCTATCCTCGCCGCCCTGTATGTCCTGATTCGGGGAGACCGGGCCGCCTACCTGGTGGCAGCGGTTGTCGCGCTCTCGGCGCTGGCGGCGGTGGTATTGCACCGGTACGTGCAGGTCCCCGCGATTGGCCCGATTCCCTCCATGTACGAGCCCGTCTGGTACGCCAAAAAAATCCTCACCGCAGTGGCAGAAGCAGCCGCCGGGATCCTCGCGATCACCGGCTACGTCCTCCTGCATCGGCGCCGGAGCAACACGTAAACCGATCCCGTCCGTGCTGGGTGGGAGAACCTCGCAAGGCGGTACTTCTATTGAACTGTGCGTGGTGTATTGCTAGCGGGTAGATCAAAGCCTCCAGCCGGGCAGGAAGCTCCGCTGGAAACCGCAGGGCGAATCCTGCCGGGGAACGGGACCACGCGACCGGAGACCGGGGGCGCAATCGGCCGCTGATGATTGTCCTGCGCGTTCTGGTTGCGGTGGGCTTGATCGTCAGCGCTGTGATCCACTTCCAGCTCGCGCCCGGTTTCCAGCAGGCTTACCCGGGCGGTATCGGTGGAGGGAATCTCTTCCGGATCCAGGCGGTCGTCGCCGTCCTTGCCGCCCTGTATGTCCTGATCCGGGGAGACCGGGCCGCCTACGCAGTGGCAGCGGTTGTCGCGCTCTCAGCATTGGCGGCCGTGATCCTGTACCGGTATGTGCAGGTCCCGGCGATCGGACCGATTCCCTCCATGTATGAGCCCGTCTGGTACGCGAAAAAAACCCTCACCGCAGTAGCAGAAGCCGCCGCGGGGATCCTCGCCATCACCGGCTACGCACTCCTACACCGACGCCGACATAACCCGTA
>NZ_KI914781.1:0-1795 GCF_000520535.1 Arthrobacter sp. H41 | reverse complement strand
ATAGAAGCCGCGGATGAATGTAGCCTCTGCCGGCGTTTGGAGCCCGGCAGCCGACGCGGCTTTCCGGTCTGAATTGAGGCAGCTTGTGCTGACCAGCTTCAGTTGCTTGAAGACGAGCTCTCGATTGGGAGACTTCCACTGACCGCCGAGGGTCGCGCGGCCCGTGTTGCGGTGTACGACTCGTTATTAGCGGGTAAACCACGGTTGAACGGGTAGCGTATCGGTACTAGGTTTCTATCGGCCCGAGAACGGGTTGGATGTCAAGGGTGTTCGGCGAACACCCGGGCATTCGGAACGCGAGGTGTTGTCATGTCTGACCGGATTCTTTACGTGACCCGACGGATCGGCGTCGTCGTGGGACACATCTTGGTCTACGTCCTCCCGCCCGCACGGGGCGGGGAGACCTCGAAGGTCAGCATCAAGCGCATAGAAGCCGCGGATGAATGTAGCCTCTGCCGGCGTTTGGAGCCCGGCAGCCGACGCGGCTTTCCGGTCTGAATTGAGGCAGCTTGTGCTGACCAGCTTCAGTTGCTTGAAGACGAGCTCTCGATTGGGAGACTTCCACTGACCGCCGAGGGTCGCGCGGCCCGTGTTGCGGTGTACGACTCGTTATTAGCGGGTAAACCACGGTTGAACGGGTAGCGTATCGGTACTAGGTTTCTATCGGCCCGAGAACGGGTTGGATGTCAAGGGTGTTCGGCGAACACCCGGGCATTCGGAACGCGAGGTGTTGTCATGTCTGACCGGATTCTTTACGTGACCCGACGGATCGGCGTCGTCGTGGGACACATCTTGGTCTACGTCCTGATCTGGGCGGGGCTCGCGCTGCTCATCGCAGCGGCCGGCATCCGTTTCTACTGGGGAGAGATCTCTGTAGGTCAGATGCTCCTGAACCTCGTCTCCGTGGAAACCGACGGCGGGGGCGGACCCATCGTCTGGATCGGCATCCTGGGGATCGGCGTCGTGCCCCTGCTCATCACCGGCGGGATCGGCCTGTGGCAGTACTTCCGGCGCCGCAAACGCCGCCGCAGTGGTGACGCCATGCGTCCTCAACGCTCGCAATGGGTCCTGCGCACCGTTTCCACCGCCCTGGTGGCCGCGGTGGTCGTCGGCGGAACCACGGCTTTCGCCACCACGGTGGGTGTGGGTGCCTACATCGAGGCGGCGAACTCCGAGTACGACATCGGCGACTATTATGTGGAGCCGATCGTCACCAGCGACGAGCACAAGCGCAATCTGGTGCTGATCTACCTCGAGTCCGGCGAGGCCACCCTCGCGGACGACCAGCTCTTCGAGAAGGACGCGTTCGCTCCTTTGAAGGAGGCCACCAAGGCCTCGGACGGCTGGCAGAGCGTTGAAGATTTCCAGCAGTACAAGGGTGGAGGCTGGACCATGGCCGGTCTCACCTCGACGCAGTGCGGCGTCCCGCTGAAGGGCATCGGCTCCGCCGCGGGCAGCAGCGCCCTCAACGAGCTCGGCGGTGACGTCGACACCTACCTGGGAGGGATCACCTGCCTGGGTGATGTCCTGGACGAGCACGGCTACACCAACGTCTTCCTGGGCGGTGCCAACGCCTCCTTCGCAGCGAAGGACACCTTCCTGAGCAGCCACGGCTACTCCGAGCAGAAGGGTCTTTCCGACTGGCGTGCCGCCGACGAACCGGAGAAGAACTTCCGCAGCGACTGGGGCCTGAGCGACGAACGCCTCATGGCGCATGCCAGGGACGAGATCGACGCACTGCATGCCGAGGCTGAGAAGACTGGTCAGCCCTTCAACCTTTCCGTGCTGACGCTGG
>NZ_KI914780.1:46747-54258 GCF_000520535.1 Arthrobacter sp. H41 | reverse complement strand
ATCGGGGCCGCAGAGACCAGGGGGAAGCGACTGTTTACTAAAAACACAGGTCCGTGCGAAGTCGCAAGACGATGTATACGGACTGACTCCTGCCCGGTGCTGGAAGGTTAAGAGGACCGGTTAGCTCACTTGTGGGCGAAGCTGGGAATTCAAGCCCCAGTAAACGGCGGTGGTAACTATAACCATCCTAAGGTAGCGAAATTCCTTGTCGGGTAAGTTCCGACCTGCACGAATGGAGTAACGACTTCCCCGCTGTCTCAACCATAAACTCGGCGAAATTGCAGTACGAGTAAAGATGCTCGTTACGCGCAGCAGGACGGAAAGACCCCGAGACCTTCACTATAGTTTGGTATTGGTGTTCGGTGTGGCTTGTGTAGGATAGGTGGGAGACTGTGAAGCCTGGACGCTAGTTCGGGTGGAGTCATCGTTGAAATACCACTCTGGTCACTCTGGATATCTAACTTCGGCCCGTAATCCGGGTCAGGGACAGTGCCTGATGGGTAGTTTAACTGGGGCGGTTGCCTCCTAAAAAGTAACGGAGGCGCCCAAAGGTTCCCTCAGCCTGGTTGGCAATCAGGTGGCGAGTGTAAGTGCACAAGGGAGCTTGACTGTGAGAGAGACATCTCAAGCAGGGACGAAAGTCGGGACTAGTGATCCGGCGGCACATTGTGGAATGGCCGTCGCTCAACGGATAAAAGGTACCTCGGGGATAACAGGCTGATCTTGCCCAAGAGTCCATATCGACGGCATGGTTTGGCACCTCGATGTCGGCTCGTCGCATCCTGGGGCTGGAGTAGGTCCCAAGGGTTGGGCTGTTCGCCCATTAAAGCGGTACGCGAGCTGGGTTTAGAACGTCGTGAGACAGTTCGGTCCCTATCCGCTGCGCGCGCAGGAAATTTGAGAAGGGCTGTCCTTAGTACGAGAGGACCGGGACGGACGAACCTCTGGTGTGTCAGTTGTACTGCCAAGTGCACCGCTGATTAGCTACGTTCGGATGGGATAACCGCTGAAAGCATCTAAGCGGGAAGCCTGCTTCAAGATGAGATTTCCATACACCTTGAGTGTGAGAGGCCCCCAGCCAGACCACTGGGTTGATAGGCCGGATGTGGAAGCAAGGACTAACGACTTGCGAAGCTGACCGGTACTAATAAGCCGATAACTTACACCACACCCCCACCCCCCTGAACCGGGGGATCATGGGGTGAAAGATCATATGCTACGCGTCCACTATGCGGTTCCCAACCAACAAAGGAACCACAACACAATACAAGTCCAGCACGATCAACGGACCCCACAGATTTACCCCACCCCACGCCCCGGACAAACCCGGGCAAACCGGTGGCGGTAGCAAGGGTTACGGCGGTCATAGCGTGGGGGAAACGCCCGGTCCCATTCCGAACCCGGAAGCTAAGACCCACAGCGCCGATGGTACTGCACCCGAGAGAGTGTGGGAGAGTAGGACACCGCCGGACAACCATTACAGGCTAGAGGCCCCACCACCGGTGGGGCCTCTACCCTTTTAACCCATCAACGGCACCCCGTCGGCAGGCACCCAACCGCGGCCGCGAAGGAACCAGCACCGACCCCACCACCGGTAAGGTCGGATCATGAGTGACTTGTTCTCCCACCCCGCGTCGGAACCACCCCCCGAGGGCCCTGTCGGAGATGTTCGCGCCGACGTGACAGTGTCGGCCGACCGCACGCACTCCTGGGCGGGCTTCACCGACCACATCCATCTATGGTGGCCGGCGTCGCTGCTCAGCGTCTGGGGAAGCGAAAGCTTTTTCGATCTTGAATCGAACGCTCTCGTGGAGACCTCACCGGAAGACGAGGAAACGGTTTGGGCTGAAGTAACGGACAGCGCCCCTGATGCGAGCCTCGAGTTGATCTGGAGGCACCGCCCGGGAACAGCTCCCTCCACCTCGGTCTCCATTACGTTCTCGGAGGTCGGTGCATTCGGTGATGCCCGGACAGTGGTGTCCGTCGAGCACGGCGGATGGGAACCAGCCGCCGGGGCCGGTGAGCTTCGCCGCCGCTACGAGGAATTCTGGCCGGAAGCGCTCAACCACTACGCGAGATTCATGGGAGGCGCGCTGTGAGCCGGCAGGGAATGACCGGGTCCGTAGCTGATGAATTGGTGCGGCTGCTGCCCGGCCGGGTGTCCATGGCGGAAGCCGACCTCCTGAGCTACAGCCAGGATCAGGGACCAGTGACGGACAGGGCACTGCCGCTTGCCGTTGTATGGCCGGAGACCATTCAGGAGGTGCAGGCGGTTCTGAAGTGGGCAAGCGGCAGCATGGTCCCGGTGGTGTGCCGTGGGGCCGGGAGTGGCGTGTCCGGTGGTGCCCATGCAACTCTCGGCTGCATCGTGCTGAGCCTCGAACGCATGAACGCCATCCTCGCGATCCGCCCTGAAGATGAGGTTGCCGTCGTCGAACCCGGTGTGATCAACGCCGACCTCAATTCTGCCGTGGCAGCACATGGGCTGATGTTCGCGCCGGACCCCGCGAGTTACCGGTGGTCGACCATCGGCGGAAACGTAGCAACCAATGCCGGCGGTCTGAGGTGTGCCAAATACGGAGTGACCCGCGATTCCGTCCTGGCTCTCGACGTCGTGCTTGCCGACGGAACCCTGATTCATACCGGGCATTCGACGTTCAAGGGCGTCGCTGGGTATGACCTGACAGCCCTGCTCATCGGCTCGGAGGGAACGCTCGGAATAGTCGTGGGAATCACCGTACGGCTGCGGTACCTGCCGGAAAGCGTCAACACCATCGCAGCGTTCTTCCCCGACGTTCGCTCGGCCGCTGCCGGGGTCCTCGCAGTAGCTCGTGCCCGGGTACACCGCCACCTCACCAGCCGGCAACACCTACACCACCCACCCCGAACCCACACCCGCCTAACCGGCTCTTCACGGTTCGTGGGGAATGGTGTGCTGAGGTGAGTGTCATGCCGCCGTGCGGGTGGCACTGGTTAGCAGGATACGTGATTGGTAATTGTGTGGGTTGCGGTAGCCGCGTCCGGTGCGTTTGATGTGCTTGATCGCGGTGTTGTTCGCCTCGACTTTCGCCGTGGTCGCGCCGGTGGTGATGAGGACTTCGATCTCGGTCCACCACCGGCACACGGTGCGGTAGAGGCGGTTCGTTTCGGGCTGGCCTGCCAGGTTCACGAGCCGCTCGAGTTCTGCTTTCGCGGCGGCCGCCTCGTGAAGGGAGCCGGTGCGTAGCAGTGCCCGGAGTTGTTCCTTGACCTTCCAGGCGGCTTCGAGCCGGCCGGTCGGATCATCGACGGCGAACACGACTTCGAGGCGGTTCCTTCCCCGGTCGGAGAGCTTCTCGGCGCCCTTGAGCAGCAGGCGCCGGTTGGCCCACACCGGGTCGGTGGACCGGCCCCGTCGGCCCTTGGTTTCCTGGGTGAGCCGCTGGCGGACCTCGGTGAGCATGGCGTTGCCGAGCATGCTCAGATGGAACGCATCCACGGACACCGCGGTGCGCGGCAGCCACATCCGCAACGCCTTGCGGAACGCAGCGGACGGGTCGATTGCGACAACCTGCACGCCGAGCCGCCACGCCAGCGGGCGGGCCTTGAGCCAGTTCCCGACGCCGGTGCTGTCGCGGCCATCGACGATGCCCAGGATCTGCCCGGTGTCCAGATCCACGATCGTCGACATCCAGGGCTCGTACCGGGTCCAGCGCTTCGTGGTCAGGTCCTGAAAGAAGCGCACGGACCGGTACCGGTGCTCATCGATGCCCAGCATCCGAGGTATCAAAGCGTCCACGTCCGGTAGCCGCTGGGCTGCCTTGTTCACCGCTTTTTGCACCAGCCACCAGGACACCCCGAACGAGGCAGCGGTCTCCGCAGCAACCACCTAGATCGGAAGAGCACACGTCTGAACTCCAGCCGTCAGCCGGCGGGTGGACCGGGCGAACCTGGGCACTTCGATGGTGGCCTCCGTGAAGGACTTCCGGGCGCACAACGACTCGTCGCAGAACCACCGCCGTTTCGCCCAGATGAGCTCCACTGGACCGGCGACCGGGATGTCGCGGACCCGCTGGAGACGGCGTTCCTTCCGCCGGGAAGAGACCACTCCGCAGGCCGGGCAGCCCGGTGGATCCGTAGATTCGACCGTGATCCGGCGCTGACCGAAAGACAGCGCATCAGCGTCCAGGACCCGGTATCCGGGCAGGTTGAAGATGGTGGTGGCAGCGTCAATTGCCGCCGAAGTAGGCTTAGGCAAGGCTCGTGGTTCCTGTTCAAGATGATTGCGTAGTAACACTCATCTCAGCAGGGCCACGAGCTCCTTGCTATCTACGACACGAGCCCGCTTCCCCACGAACCGTGAAGAGCCCCCATGGGTCTCGGCTCGCTGTCCGCGGAGGGGCACTGCTGCTCCTGCAGACCGATGGATTCGGGGCGGATCAGGAAGCGGTGGTCATCCGGCAGGTGCTCTCCGGGGTGGGCGGCGCCCTGTCCGAGGTCGGGGCCGGGGAAGCCGCCGACCTGATCGAATTGCGCCGCCACAGCAGGGGAGACGCTGTGGATCATGAGTACCGGGTCGGCGAGGACGTCGCCGTGCCGAAGTCCCGTCTTGTGGACTACATCGAGGCGCTGGAAGGCATCGCCAAGCGTCAGGAAGTGCACCTGAAAGTTGTCGCCCATGCGGGTGACGGCAATCTCCACCCTACGTTCTGGGTTTCCCGGGCAGATGGACCCGCCGCTCTTGAGCGGCTGGGCGTAGCACTCGATGAATCAGTGCGCGTTGCGCTGGAGTTCGGGGGAACCATCACCGGTGAGCACGGGGTGGGCCAGTACAAGCTTCGATGGCTGCCGTAGGAGCAGGCTGAAGAAGTGCTCGAAATCCAGCGTCGCATCAAGGACGTTTTCGACCCGCGCGGCATCCTGAATCCCGGTAAGGCGATCGTTCCGGCCGGGGAGCGGTGATGCGCGGACGGCTTGACCTCGGGGCCCGGTGCTAGTGTTCTTCCAACCGCAAGAGCTCAATCACTCGTCACATTGGGGGCAATTATGTCAGGAAATACTCCAGGTTCGCATTCGGACGGACCGGAACAGAACGATCCGGGAGCGGGTCAGCCGCAGTATGGTCAATCGTCGCAGGGTCAGGCGCCGTATGGTCAGTCGTCGCAGGGCCATTCGCCGTATGGCCAACCAGGGGACCAGTCGCCCTACGGCCAGTCGCCGTACTCCTCGACCGGTGGAGGCTACCCGGGCCAGCAGGGCTACGGGACGCCGCCAAGGAACAATCCCGGCCGGACACTCGGGATTGTGGGTCTCATCCTTGCCTTCATTCCCTTCCTCAACCCCGTCGGCCTGATCTTCAGCATCATTGCCCTGGTCAAATCCAAGAAAGCCGGGATGGGTAACGGACTGGCGATCGCGGGCATCATCATAGGCGCGCTTGCGACGATCGGCCTGATTCTTATCATCGCGGGCCTCGTCGCTGCTGCGCCGCTGATCCAGGAAGTGGCTGAATTCTGCGAGCAAGCCGGTCCTGGTCCGCAGGTCTTCAACGGCCAGGAAATCACCTGCCCGTGATGGTGGAACGCGACAGTTAGGGAGGCTGGCAACCAAGTGGTTGCCAGCCTCCAGTGCAGTTCCAGGCCTAGCTGCTCTCGAAGCTGTTGTCCCCGTCGAGACCGATGGACTTGGAGTCGGCGGTGAGCATGATCTCCGCTTCGTCCCGCCGGTGCCGCAGTTCGGAGTCGAGGTACGACTGCACGGCCTCGGCCATCGGGACGTTCCGATCTTCCCGCTCGGACATGTACCAGCGGTGCTCGAGGACCTCGTGGACCACTTCGGCCGGCTCCAGTTTTCTACCGAGCTCCCGGGGAACTGCCCGGACAATGGGCTCGAACACTTCGCTGACCCACAGGTGTGCGCTCAATTCCTCGTCCAGGTTCGGGTTGTTGTCGGCACGGTAGACGTCCATGTTGTTGAGCAGGCGCCGCGCCTGGTTCTCCTGTGCGTCGAGGCCGGTCAATCGTAGAAGGCGGCGGCTATGGTGGCCGGCGTCCACGACTTTCGGCTGGAGCTGGATCTGGCTGCTGTCCGCGGCCGTCTTGATGGCATACTCCTCGACGTCGAACCCCAGCTCGTTGAGCCGTCGGATCCGGGCGCTCACGCGCCACCGCTCGCCCAGCTCGAAGGATTCCTGTTCCGTGAGTTCGGTCCACAGCCGCCGGTAGCTGTCCATGATGAGCTCGCTGGTGGCGAGCGGGTCGACCTTCTCCTCGATCAGCCCGCCTTCCGCCAGATCCATCAATTCACCGGCGATGTTCACCCGTGCTATCTCAAGGTCGTACTCCCGTTGGCCACTGGACAGCTCGGGGTAGAGCTCGCCCGTTTCGGCATCGACGAGGTAAGCCGCGAAGGACCCTGCGTCCCGGCGGAACAGGGTGTTGGAGAGTGAGACGTCGCCCCAATAGAAGCCGATCAGGTGCAGCCGCACAAGCAACAGTGCCTGCGCATCGATGAGGCGGGTCAGGGTGTCACGCCGCAGTGTCTGTGAGAACAGGGCACGGTAGGGCAGCGAGAATTTCAGATGCCGGGTCACCAGAACCGGGTCCAGGTCCTCACCCTCCGGGGTGGCCCGGCCCGAGATGACGGCGACGGGCTCGACGCACGGGACGTCCAGGCGCTGCAGCTTGCGAAGCATGTGGTACTCGTGCCGGGCGACGTGTTCGCTGGTCTCCTTGATCGCGATCACGGATCCGCCGAGATGGGCAAACCGTACAACGTGCCGGGAGATACCGCGTGGCAGGGCAGCCAGGCTTTGAGCGGGCCATTCCTCCAGGGCTACCTGCCAGGGAAGGTCCAGCAGTTCCGGGTCCGTGGCCGCTGCGGTGATGTTGAGTGACCCGAGCGTCGACGGCGATGCCGCTGTCCGGACCCGTGGAAGCTTGCCGGCCTGGCCGTAGTCGGTCGGTTCGTCGTGCCAGTTGGCGTTGGAAGCCTCGGTCATGGTTTTGCCTCCGGGTCACGGTGTGGAAGGGGGGACCTTGTTCCAGCCTAATTCCAGAGCGCGGTTAACGCAGGACGCGGCGGTCCTCCGGTTGCCGGGGCAACCAGCGGACCGCCGCGTACAGAGCAGGCGCCGGATCAGACCGTCTCAGCCAAGCGAAGCCCTGAGGAGGTGTCGAAGAGGTGCACGTGGCCCTGCTCGGGACGGACGTACACGGTGTCACCCTTCATTGGAGGGCGGCGGCCGTCGACGCGGACCACCATGTCGTGGTCCTTGCCGTTGAGCGTCGTGTGCCCGTAGATGTAGGCGTCGGCTCCGAGCTCCTCGACGACGTCGACCTCCACCTGCAGGCCTTCGCCAGTGGAACTGAGGACCAGGTCCTCAGGTCGGACGCCCAGGGTGACGGTGTTCCCCGCAGCGTTGCGCAGGATGTCGTCGGGCACCGGGTAGACGATGCCCCCGAAGAGGACGCCGCCATCCGTGACCGGCATCTCGAGCAGGTTCATGGCGGGGGAGCCGATGAACCCGGCGA
>NZ_KI914780.1:27008-46647 GCF_000520535.1 Arthrobacter sp. H41 | reverse complement strand
GGAGCCGATGAACCCGGCGACGAACACGTTCTTCGGCCGCTCGTACAGGTTGCGCGGCGTGTCGACCTGCTGCAGGATGCCGCTCTTGAGGACCGCAACGCGGTCACCCATGGTCATGGCCTCCACCTGGTCGTGGGTCACGTACACCGTGGTGACTCCGAGCCGGCGCGTCAGCGAGGCGATCTGCGTGCGGGTCTGCACGCGGAGCTTGGCGTCGAGGTTGGAGAGCGGCTCATCCATGAGGAAGACCTGGGGGTTACGGACGATCGCGCGGCCCATGGCGACACGCTGGCGTTGGCCACCGGAGAGTGCTTTCGGCTTGCGGTCGAGGTAGTCCTCGAGGTCGAGGAGCTTCGCTGCTTCCCGGACGCGCTCGGCGCGCTCTTCCTTCGACACACCGGCGATCTTGAGGGCGAAACCCATGTTGTCGGCCACCGACATGTGCGGGTAGAGGGCGTAGTTCTGGAAGACCATCGCGATGTCGCGGTCCTTCGGGGGAACATCGGTGACGTCTCGGTCACCGATCAGGATCCGGCCGGAATTGACGTCCTCAAGACCCGCAAGCATGCGGAGCGAGGTCGACTTGCCGCAACCGGAGGGGCCTACGAGGACGAGGAACTCGCCGTCGGCGATCTCGATGTCGAGCTTGTCCACCGCGGGCTTATCGGTGCCCGGGTAGAGCCGCGTGGCCTGGTCAAATGTGACGGTTGCCATGTTGTTTCCTTTTCACGGGCAGGTACGTGCCCGACGATCCGTAGTGAATGGGAGAAGTATTCAGTTGTTTGCGCACAAAATTCTCACCGACGCCGACGGCGGGTGAAATACGTCACGCCACCCGAGTATGGCACGGATCCTATCGGGACGCACCTGCGGAGCGCAGGGCCAACAGTTCCTCGAGCACGGAGGTCAGCGCGGCGGGGGAGGGAACCCGGTACTGCGCGGCACTGTCGCCGTCACCTACTTTGACGCCGACATCCTCCGGGCCGAGTGCATGCTGGGCGTGTTCATCCGTCACGTCATCCCCTGCGAAGAATACTGCAGTGGCACCCACGAGAGCCCGTAGCCGGTCGAGTCCCTGGCCTTTGTCGGCCTTGACCACTGACACCTCGAGAACCCGCTTTCCGTCGGTGATGGTCAGCCCGGAAAGGCCGGCGAGGGCAGTACGGGCAGCATCGACGGCGGCTCGTGTGACGTCGTCGTCCGCGGTCCGGGTGTGCAGGACAACCCCCGCGGGCTTGAATTCCACCCGAGTGCCGGGGTGCGCCTCGACGATCTGCTGGATGGCCGCCGTCGCCGCGTCCAGCAGCGACTGCTGCTCCCCGGTGAGGGCGAGGGGTTCCCTCCCGGTGCCGGTCCAGGCCTCTGCGCCGTGACTGCCGATGAGCAGGGTGTCCGGCCCGGGGCGCGCCACATCGCGAAGGCTGTCGAGTGCGCGGCCGGAGATCAGCGCCGTCGTCGTCCTGGGCAACGCGGCCAGCGCCTGCAGCGCTGCGGCGGATCCGGGAAGCGAACGGGCGTCCTCGGCACGTTCGACGAGGGGGGACATCGTGCCGTCGAAGTCCACGGCGACCAGGAGATGCTCGGTGGCGGCCAGCGTTTCCAGGGCACCGCCCAGGGAAAAGTCCTCCAGGGCGCTCATGATTCCTCCTCGTGGCCGTTGTGGAGTGCGTCGAGGAAGGCCTTCGACCAACGCTCCACGTCGTTCTGCAGTACCTGGCGGCGCATGATCCTCATGCGTCGCATGCTTTCCGCCTTCGGCATGGTGAGGGCCTTGACGATCGCTGCCTTCAACCCGTCGATGTCGTGGGGGTTCACGAGGATGGCCTGCCGCAGGGTGTCGGCGGCTCCCGCGAACTCGCTGAGCACCAGTGCTCCCCGGTTCCCGGTACGCGCCGCGACGTATTCCTTGGCGACGAGGTTCATGCCGTCCCGAAGGGCGGTGACCAGCATGACGTCGGCGGCGAGGTAGAGCGCCACCATCTCCTCGACAGGGTAGCTGTGGTGGAGATAGCGGATGGCGGTGTTCTTCATGGTGTCGTAGGTGCCGTTGATACGGCCGACGGCGCCCTCGATGTCCTCCCGCAGGAGCCGGTACTGCTCCACGCGTTCACGGCTGGGACTGGCCACCTGGATCAGTGCTGCGTCCTCGACCGTGATGTTGCCGTCCTCGAGGAGCTCGCCGTAGGCCTTCAGCCGGTGACCGATGCCCTTGGTGTAATCAAGGCGGTCCACGCCGAGCAGGATGTGCTCGGGATTTCCCAGCTCACGGCGGATCTCCCGGGAACGCTCGATGACGTCCTCGCGCTGGGCCAGTTCGGCGATGGCACTGGCGTCGATGGAAATGGGGAAGGCCTCCGCGCGGGAGACATAGGAGAACTCGCCGTTCTCGTCCGTGACATGGACCTGCTGGGCCTTGATGGTGTGTCCCTTGAAGCGGCGTACGCACCGCAGGAAGTTGCTCGCATCGCTGGGCCGCTGGAAGCCGATCAGATCGGCTCCGAGCAGTCCCTCGATGACCTGGCGTCGCCAGGGTAGCTGCGCGTAGATCTCCAGCGGGGGGAAAGGGATGTGGTTGAAGAATCCGATCTTCAGGTCGGGCCGGGCCTCCCGCAGCAGTTTCGGCACCAACTGCAGCTGGTAGTCCTGCACCCAGACCGTCGCGCCCTCCGACGCGACGGCAGCCGTGGCCCGGGCGAAGCGCTCGTTGACGCGCCGGTAGGCGTCCCACCAGGTGCGGTGGAATTCGGGGGAGGCGATGACATCGTGATACAGCGGCCACAGGGTCGCGTTGGAGAATCCCTCGTAGTACAGCTCCACTTCCTCCTCGCTGAGGGGCACCGGCACCAGCCGCATGTTCGCCTCGTCGAAGGAGTCGAGTGTCTCGTCGGGCGCGCCGTGCCAGCCCACCCATGCGCCGTCGGCTTTGGCCATGACGGGGGCGAGGGCCGTCACCAGCCCGCCGGGCGAGCGCCGCCAGGAACTGCCGCCGTCGTCGTCGGTGACGCGGTCCACCGGCAACCGGTTGGAGACGACGATGAATTCGAAGTCCCCGTAGGCGGTGCCCGTTGGAGTGCTGTCGGTGGGGGGGTGCTGTGCTGAACTCACTCTGGCTCCTGCGGGATAGTAGGCCTGCTGACGACTCTATCGTTTCCATCCTGCGACGGTGATGGCCGGGAGAACCGGAGCGGGGCGGAATCAGCGCGGGGGCTGATTTCGAACCCGGGCGGCGCTGGGATAACCTTGTTGAGCGCAAGTCGACAGCCTTCGATGTCGACGACGGCGCCCGCTGGCCCAGCCAGCACGCCTCCTTAGCTCAGTTGGCCAGAGCACCGCTCTTGTAAAGCGGGGGTCGTCGGTTCGAATCCGACAGGGGGCCCGAACTCCGCAGGGGCTCAGAGGGCGTGAAGCGCCACCTCGATGCCATTCCCCGTCACCGTCGCCGTCATATACGAGCAGCGCGGCTGCCGGCGCCGGTCGGTCGGCGAACCCGGGTTGAGGAGGCGAAGCCCGTCCGCCGTGGTGGTATCCCAGGGGATGTGGCTGTGCCCGAAGACCAGCACGTCCGTGTCGGGGAACAGTGCGTCCATCCGCGCTTCCCGGCCCGTTCCCGCTCCGGTCTCATGAACGACGGCGAAGCGGAGCCCGCCCACCACGTCGCGCGCCACGAGCGGCAGGCGATCGCGGAGCTCATCGCCGTCGTTGTTTCCGTAGCAGGCGAGAAGACGTCGGGAGCGGCGTGCGAGCTCGTCGAGCAGTGCAGGTTCCGTCCAGTCACCGGCATGCACGACGACGTCCGCTGACTCCACTGCATCCCATAGCTCCGCGGGAAGCACCTTCGCCCGTTTCGGCAGATGAGTGTCCGAGAGGAGGACGAGGCGGATCTTCATACCGGCAATCCTCCCAGTGAAGACCGACCAGTGACAAAGGATCATCGCTGTGCCATGCTTTCCTAAGCATGCTTAGTATCGAACCGGGCGTGCCGGTGCGTGCGTTCCTGAACCGCCGTCGAGAAGCCACATGGAGGAAACAATGCAGATTGACAAGTCGCAGATCATCGACATGCTGAAGTCCCAGGGCAAGGGCGACTCCGCAAGCCAGGCCGAGTCGGAACTCCCCGACAAGGTGGACCCCGAGCAGCACTCGGACCTGCTGTCGAAATTCGGCATCGACCCGAAGGATCTCCTTGGCAAGTTCTCGGGTGGCCTGGGCGGACTTGGAGGGTAGGCGTTAGTTCCGCTTCCGACCGACCGGACACTCCAACCAGAGAAGAGGAAACAGTGGATACGAATCAGATAGTGATGATCATCATCGGCGTGATCATCCTCCTGGCCGTTATTGGACTTGTGGTGTTCCTGGCCCGGAAGCGCAGCCGGCAACACCTCAAGAACCAGCAGGAGAAGGACCGGCACCGCGCGGCTGAGATGCGCGAGAAAGCGAAAGCCTCCGAATTCGACGCCCGCGAGCGGGAGGCGAAGGCCACCATGGCGGAAGCCGAGGCACAGCGTGCGGAGGTCGACGCCGAGCGCCTGCGCCGCGAGGCGGAGGAACGCCAGCGTGATGCGCAGGGACTGCGGGACGAAACCCTGAACGACTCGCGCAAGGCCGACGAGCTCGACCCCGACGGCAGGGTGGACCGTCAAGGGCACGACGGGCGGTGAGTCGAACTGCTCCAGGAACGACGCCGGGAAAAGAGCCGACCAGGAAAGCTGACGATGAGAGTTGTGGTGATCACCGGTGCGTCGAGCGGCATCGGACGGGCGACGGCGAACGCGTTCGCGGCTGATGGCGCCTCTCTTGTGCTCGCCGGACGCAGTGCCGCTGCCCTCGACGTGGTGGCGGTTGAGTGCCGGGGGCGAAGTGCCGAGGTGCTCACCGTGCCGACCGACGTCAGCGTCGAGGATCAGGTCGAAGCGCTCGCCGCGGCCGCCGTAGAGCGCTTCGGCCGCATTGACGTGTGGGTCGGCTGCGCTTCGGTGTTCAGCCTGGGGGCTTTCGAGGAGACGCCCCCGGCAGTGTTCCGCCAACTCATCGAGACCAACCTCTTCGGCCAGGTGTATGGCGCGAGGGCGGTACTGCCCGTCTTCCGGCAGCAGCGGCGGGGAGTGCTGATTTCGATCGGTTCGGTGTATTCGCGGGTCACTGCACCTTTTGTCTCGCCCTACGTCACGAGCAAGTTCGGGTTGCTGGGATTCATGGAAGCGCTTCGTGAAGAACTTCGGAGCGAACCGGGTATTCGGATCTGCATGGTTCTTCCCTCCACGATCGACACGCCCATCTACCAGCACGCCGCCAACTACACCGGGCAGCGTATCCATCCGCTTCCGCCGGTCGTGGACCCGCTGAGGGTGGCCCGTGCAGTCGTGCGGATGGCGGACCGACCGCGGCGGGTGACGATCGTCGGGAGGGTACAGGGGGCTTTCCTGCCCTTTCGGGCGTTGTTTCCCAGAGCCTACGAACCTCTGGTGGCTGCCGTCATGCGTCGAATGATGCTCCGTGGCGGGAACGTTGCACCATCGGCGGGTAATGTGTTCGTGCCCGATCCCGACCCCGCCACCTACAGCGTGAGCGGTGGATGGCGGCTTCTTTCGGGCCTGCGGAGGCGCGGGCCGTCCCGGCGGTCCGACATGTGACGAACGCGATATCCGAATGGTCCAGTAGCCCTCTCCCGGGCCCCCATAGTGGGTATATGGACCACATGGGGAACCTTTTGTCACAGTGTGCACGCCTGTTACGGCTCGATCGTGGCGCGCGCCAGGCTGCGGCCGGCCTTGCCGTCGTCGCCGGATTCTGGGTGGTGGGACTGCTGGGCGGCCTTCACATAGTCCTTGGCGGTACCACCAACGCGATGGCCATCCTCGTCGGGCTCTACATCATGCTGGGACTCGTCATACTCTCCCTCGTGGTCGGGGCAGCAGCCACTGCGGAACTCAGCCGCAGGGCCACCCTGAGGTGGCGGAGGTAAAGTCCCGCCACCTCGACTCACCGCCGGCTCCGAACCCGGTTCAGCGTGAAACCACCACGTGTTCGTTCGGAACGCAGTGCGTCATGGTGAGCCCTTCGACGGAACGCGAACCGTTGCCGCCCAGGTTCTTCAGCCAGGCGAGCTCCTCCTCAGAGAGTGACTGGCTTTGGAGCGGCGCGAGATCCTTGACCTCGGACAGCGCAATGCCGAGCCCCTCGCCCACATGGTTCCCCAACTCGTCGTCGGTCATATAGAAGTGCCACAGCATGCGCTCCTGGACCGGACGGGCCGCCTGACTGATCAGGGTCACGAAATTGCCGACGAGGTCGTCCTTCTCCCATTGCTCCAGTAGCTGGTAACGCTGTCCAGCCTGCAGATAGTCATTGGTCAGAGGGATTCTCTTGCGTGTCAGCCTCCCGGTGAGCACCGGCCCTTCCTCGTCGGGGGTGGGGTAGTGGCCTTCGCGCAGCCCGCCCGTGATGGAGGGTTCATAGTTCACCGAGGGATTCTGCCCCGGTCCGGAATCGGTGTCGAAGGACATCTGACCACCGCGCTGGTTGGTGGCGACAGGCGCATTCTTCGCCGAGTTCACGGGCAGCTGCAGGTAGTTGGGGCCGACGCGGTAGCGCTGCGTGTCGCTGTAGCTGAAGGTCCGGCCCACCAGCATCTTGTCGTCCGAGAAGTCGAGTCCGTCCACGAGCACGCCGGTCCCGAAGGACAGCTGCTCGTTCTCATTGTGGTGATCGGTGACATTTCGGTTGAGCGTCATGGTGCCCACGAGTTTCGGTTCGAAGTCCTGCTCCGGCCACGTTTTCGTGTCATCGAGCGGGTCGAAGTCGAGTTCCGGATGGTCGCCGTCGTCCATCAGCTGTACGTACAGGTCCCACTTCGGATAATTCCCCTGTTCGATGGCCTCGAAAAGATCCTTCGAGGCATGCCCGAGGTCGTTCGCCTGGATGTTCGCGGCATCCGCTTCGGTAAGGCTCTTGACTCCCTGGTGCGGTTGCCAGGTGTACTTGACCAGCTTGGTGCCGCCCTCCGCGTCAACCCACTTGTAGGTATTCACTCCGAAGCCCTGCATGTGCCGGTAGTCGGCCGGGATGCCACGCGGGCTGAAGAGGTTCACGAGCATGTGCATCGACTCCGGAGTCTGCGACATGAAGTCGAAAATACGGCCCGGCTCCTGGCGGAACGTAACCGGATCAGGTTTGAGGGCGTGAATGACGTCGGGAAACTTGAGAGCATCCCGGATGAAGAACACCGCAAGGTTGTTCCCCACAAGATCCCAGTTGCCGTCCTCGGTGTAGAACTTGACGGCGAATCCCCGCGGATCCCGCGCGGCCTCCGAGGAATCGCGTCCGCCGATCACCGTGGAGAAGCGGATGGCCACCTCGGTCTTCTTGCCGGCCTCGTTGAACAGCTTTGCCCTCGTGTACTTCGAAACCGGTTCGTCGCCCCATTTCCCGGTTGCCTCGAACTCGCCGAAGGCCACGGCACCGCGGGCATGCACCACCCGCTCGGGGATGCGCTCGCGGTCGAAGTGGCTGATCTTCTCGAGGAACTGGTAATTCTCGAGAGTGGCCGGCCCGCGTGCCCCAACGGTGCGCGAGTTCTGGTTGTCGTAGACCTGGTGGCCCTGGCGGTTGGTCAGGACGGGGCGGTCATCATCCTCAGCAGGCGGCTGGCTTGCTATATCTGTCACAGCATTCTCCTTGCTTCCAGGGGCATCGGTCGGGGGAGGCGTCAGTGCCGATCCTGCCTTCGACGCTAGCGAACGGCTGCTGGGTCAGCAACGTTTGCTTCCGCTCCGGAGGGGGCCACTTGACAGAGCTCGATGCTAGGGTGGTCCCGATCTGAACGACAGGCAGGAAGCCCCTCCCATGACAGCGCCGCGACCGGAGTTTCCTGTCCTGATGTCGAGGAAAATGATGTCCAGGAGAATCAGGTCCGGGGAAATCGTGGTCGTTGCGGCATTCGCAGTCGTCCACCTGCTCTTTCTTGCCCTTCTTCTTCCGTACTTCAGCGAGGGAACCACGTATGGAGATGTAGTCCTCTACCGCCACTGGGCGCTCCACGGACTCAGCACGGGAAGCTGGCAGGGCATCGACACGGATTGGGTCTACCCGGCCGGCGCGATGCTCCCGATGGTTCTTGCAGCGCTCGCGGGGCCGGAGCCCTACATGCTCGCGTGGTTCCTGCTCTGCACGATCCTCAACCTCTGCGCGGTGTGGATGCTGCTCAGGGGCCGATCCGCCCGCTATGGCCGGCATGCCGCGTGCCTGTGGATCGTGCTGACGGCAATCCTCGGGCCGCTGTCGTTCTCGCGGGTGGACGGAATCGCCGGCCCTCTGGTGGTCATGGGGCTCCTGCTCGCCGGGTCGCGGCCCTTTCTCGCGTCGATGGTGCTCTCCGCGGCCACCTGGATCAAGGTGTGGCCGGCTGCCGCGGTACTCGCACTGTTGATTGTCAGCACGGCGAGGGTCAGGGTCTTCCTGGCCGGTGCCGCAGTTTCGGCAGCCGTCGCCGCAGTTGTCGTCTCAGGCGGAGGAGCACGGCACCTGTTCGGCTTCGTAGCTGCCCAGGGGGAGCGGGGGATGCAGCTTGAAGCACCGCTGAGTACTCCCGGGCTCTGGCAGGCCGTGATCAGCCGGGGAACCTCCGTGGTGTTCAATGACGAGATCGATACCATGGAGATCCGCGGTTCACTGGCCGGCGTCGTCGGTTCCCTGATGAACCCGCTGCTCTGCGGAAGCCTGGTGGTAGTCGGCGCGCTCCTGACGGCTGCACTGCGGGCCGGCGCCGACCGTGGGCGACTGCTGACCGTCGGGACGCTGGCTCTCATCGGCGCGATGATCGTCTTCAACAAGGTGGGTTCCCCGCAGTTCATGATCTGGCTTGCAGCGGCTATTGCCGTGGGGGTGGCGGTCAGGGGTAGGGAATGGGCATTCCCCGCGGCACTGATGGTCGGCATCAGCATCCTGACCACGCTGGTCTATCCGATCCTGTACGTGCAGCTCTACCGGGACCTGGACCCGGGGGTTGCGCTCCTGCTGTCCATGCGGAACCTGCTGGTTGTTCTTGTCTTTTGCTGGGCGGTCCGCGAACTCCTTCGGCTCAGGCGTCGCTCCGGCGCTCCTCCTGCCCTGCATACGTCCTGAGTAGCTCCCTTGCCTGTGCGGCGCCGCCGGGTTCCTGCCGCAGCGCGTGATCCATGCCCTCCACTTTCGACGCGCCTGCGGGAAACGGTGGAAGAAGCGGAACGTCCGGGTCCGTGACGAAGTCAAGGAGGAACGGCCGGTCGGAGCTGAATGCTTCCGCCCAGGCGGCGGCAACCTGCTGCGGATCCTCAACCCGCCTGCCGCCCAGGCCGAGTAGCCGCGCGTAGCCTGCGTAGTCGACGTCGGGCAGGGCCTGGCTCGCCGGAAATCGTGGTTCGCCCTCCATCTCCCGCTGTTCCCAGGACACTTCGGCGAGGTCGCCGTTATTGAGGACGCACACGACGAACCGGGGATCCTCCCAGTCTTTCCAGCGCCGACTCACCGTGATCAGTTCCGCCATGCCCGCCATCTGCATCGCGCCATCGCCGCTGATCACGACCACCGGGCTACCCTGCCGCGCCAGCTTCGCGGCGATGCCGTAGGGAACGGAACAGCCCATGCAGCCCAGGGTGCTTGAAAGATGGGCAGGAACACCCCGGGGCAGCCTCAGGTGCCGCGCGTACCAGTAGACCGAGCTGCCGACGTCGACCGCCACCCGTGCATCGCCCGGCAAGTGATCGTTCAACTTCTGGAGGACACGCTCGGGATTGATGGGAGTGGCCGGGGTCAGGGCGCGTTCAAGGGTGAGGGCCCGCCACTTCCGCACCTGGGCTTCGATGTCGGCACGCCAGGCGCGGTCCTGCTTGCTGTGCAGGAGCGGGGTCAGTGCGACGAGGGTTTCCGCAGCGTCTCCGGAGAGGGCTATGTCCACAGGGTAGCGGTTGCCGATAGCCTGCGGATCAATGTCGATCTGCACCGCACGCGCCTGCCCCGGTGCCGGGTAGTACTCGGTCCACGGGTCATTCGAGCCGATGATCAGCAGCGTGCCGCAATGGCTCATCAGGTAGGCGCTTGCGCTGGTGCCCAGGTGCCCCATGGTTCCCGTGGCGTGATCGAGCTCCTCATCGACGAACGGCTTGCCGAGCAGGCTGGTAGTGATGCCTGCACCGAGGCTTTCGGCGATGGCCAGTACTTCGTGCTGCGCCTTCGACGCCCCCTGGCCCACGAGGAGCGCCACCTTCGACCCGCTGTTCAGCAGCGCGGCGGCGTCGTGCAACTCCTGTTCCCGCGGGAGCAGGCACCCCTGGCTCCAGACGGGCGAAGACGGCACCACACCGTGTTCGTGCGGGGTCTGCGGGGCCGGTGCCTGCTGGATGTCATGCGGCAGGATGACGACGGCGGGTGCACGCATCGAGAGCGCGGCCTTGAATGCCCGGTCCAGCACCAGAGGGAGCTGCTCGGGATCGGCGATCTGCTGCTGGAATGCTGCGACGTCCTTGGTCAGGCTCAGGAGATCGATCTCCTGTTGGTAGTCGGAACCGAGCACGGTTCGGCTCTGCTGGCCGATCAACGCAACAACGGGAACGCTGTCCAGCTTGGCGTCGTACAGGCCGTTGAGCAGGTGAACCGCCCCCGGCCCCTGGGTGGCGGTCACTACCCCCACGCCACCGGTGTACTTCGCGTGGCCCACCGCCATGAAGGCTGCCGCTTCCTCGTGCCGGGCCTGAATGAACTCGGGGCTGCCCGAGCGGCGGAGCGCGCCCAGCAGCGGATTGATCCCGTCACCGCTGTAGCCGAAGATCCGGTCCACCTTCCACAGCCGGAGTCTTTCGACGAGGAAATCCGCTGCTGTCCGCGGTTCCACTAGACCGCCGCAGGAACGTCCGGCCCCGTAGGCCATCGAAGGAGCGCCGCAATGGAGCGGGAGCCGAGCGCCCCCGAGGGGTAGAGGCTGACCTTGGCGTCCGTCAGCGCCACAGCACGCAGCATGCCCGCGAGGGCCGGAACCTTGCCGATGACGCCGGCACCCGCGGCGTCGGCCTCGGAAAGGGCAACCCAGGGGGCTGCGTCGAGCGCCAGGACCGTCTGGCCGTCCAAGGAGGGCGTCTCGAGGAGCAGGGTGTCCACCTGGCCCTGCTGGAGCGCAGTAACCACCGGACCGGTCCCGACGGCGGTGGTGCGGGTGGCCTGTCCCTCGTGCTCGGCGAGGGTCTCGAGAAGCATGCGCTGCCGGTTGGCCATCACGCGGGCCACCAGTTCCTGCACCTGCAGGGCGAAAGTCTTCTCATCAGCTCCTGCCGCCCGGGTGTTGCTCTCGATGATGCTCAGCTTGCGGCGGGTCTCCTCGGAAACCTGGTCCGCCACGAGTTGGCGCGCACGGATATCCCCGGCGACGACCACGAGCTGCGCCCGGTGGTCCCTGGCGACGCGGTCGATCTCGGCGGCGACGTCGCCCGCGTTCATCTTCCACACCTTCTCCGCGTGCTGCTGGTAGCGACGGTGGGACCAGCCTCCCCCCTGGACCTTGCGTGAGTGTTCCATGTCGCCGTCGATATGGGACTCGGGTGTACCTCCGGTGGGCCTCGAGGAGTCGCCGTCGGCATACCGCAGGTACACTTCGCCGCCGCCGTGGCCCACCTCGGCGATGACATAGGCGAAGTCCTCGGGGCAATGGCGCACCAGGGGGGAGAGATCCGGCACGGAAGCGACGGCGGTCACCGGCATCATGACCATCCCACCGGGGAGGAACTCGTCCACAACTGCTTCGCCGCCGTGGATCAGGAGAAAGCGGGCCAACGGGTCCGGCATTCCTTTGGCCGTGCTCGACAGCGTTGCGGCAGCCGCAGCAATGTCATTCTTCGGTGCTCCCGCAGCCTCCATGCTGTCGGCGACATTCCGCGGCAACACGTCATCGCTCCGGAGCGAATCCACAGTGCCCGTGCTCCCGTCCACGTAAATGGTGGTCCATGGACCCTGGAGGCTGTACAGGTGCTTGTGGTCGATCAGTGCTTGCGTCATGGGCAACCCCTGCTTTCTTCGGTGTCGGCTTTCTTCGGTGTCGGCGAGCGTCGGGCCTTCGAACTCCAGCCCATTCGGCACAAGTAAGGACACTTATGGTTTATCACCGTGAAGGGCCGCTGAGAAGCGTCGACGGCCGAATTTCTCCGCTTGAAAAAGGGGAGCGGGAGTGTACCGGAACCGGGTAATGTATCGCTATGGCACAGGTTCCAGCAAATTTTCCTCGCGCCTACGTCGAGTTCCTCAGCACCGTTGACGATGAGCTCCGAGAGACCGTTCTCATGGCCATGAAACAGTCGGTCGCCGACGGTCTTCACGGGATCCTGGTGAACAGTCGGGTGGCCCATCATCGCCAGGCCGAAGTCTCGGAGGCAGTGCCGTACGGGCAGGTCATTGACGCTGTCCACTAGGCAGCAGGGAATGTCCGTACAGGGCATGCCTTCGCGTGCACGACGGGTCGCCCTGGCGTCCGGCGCGGGCGGGGCGAGCGTGCTGCTGGCCCTTGCTGCTCACGTTCTCTCCGGTGTATCCGTTCCCGTGCCTGGACTCCTGGCGGGACTCGCCGTCCTCACCGTCCTGGCCTCGACGGTGGTCTCTGCCCTGAGGCTTCCCCTGTGGGCCGTCCTGGTTTTGCTCGCCGTGTCCCAGCAAGTCCTCCACAGCGCCTTCACCGGCCTGGCCGACGGCGGCGCATCCAGCGCCACGGGCGTGCCCGGGGCGGGGATATCGGGCCACCATGAGGAGTCGCAGGTACAGGTCCCGGCGGCTGGAGCCTCGGCGCACTCGCCCGAGGTAATGATTCTGCTGCATGCCCACGCGGCCGCAGCACTCCTGGCCGGGCTGCTGGTAGCACGCTGGTCCGTGGCGGCGGCCTGGTTCCGGTCCGCAAGAGCGGCCGCCCCGAAAGGGGGCGGCCGCCAGAATGCAGTGCGGGGCCGGCAGGCCTAGTTCCGGCTGAGCGCCTCGTCGTAGAACGGATAGTCGGTGTAGCCCTCGGCGCCGGTGCTGTAGAAGGTGGCCGGATTGGGCTCGTTCAGCGGAAGGTCCTCCTGCCAGCGGCGGACCAGGTCCGGGTTGGCGATGGCCGGACGGCCGACGACCACCGCGTCACCCACGCCGTCATCGAGGATGGCGAGTGCCTCGTCACGGGTGGTGATGATGCCGAAGCCGCTGTTGATCAGCACGGGCCCATCGAAACGCCGACGCAGGTCCTGGATGAAAGCACCTGCGGGCGCGGCATGGAGCACGCTGAGGTAGGCGAGCTTCAAAGGAGCGATGCCGTCCACGAGGGCGCCGTAGGTGGCATGGACGTCGTCCACTTCCGTCTCCAGTGCGTCCTGGATGTTGTGGGCGGGGGAGATCCGCAAGCCCACCTTCTCTGCGCCGATCGCTTCGGCTACCGCGTGCGTGAGCTCGACGGCGAAGCGTGCACGGTTCTCGGGTGTCCCGCCGTACTGGTCACTGCGCTGGTTGGACTCCGGGGAGAGGAACTCGTGGAGCAGGTAGCCGTTGGCTCCGTGGAGCTCCACCCCGTCGAACCCGGCGTCCACGGCATTTCGTGATGCAGTGACGAATTCCTCGATGATCGACGGCAGCTCGTCCGTGGCCAGGGCGTGCGGGACCGGATACGGCTTCTTGCCCTTGGAGGTGCGGGTCTCACCCTCGATGGCGATGGCACTGGGCGCAACCACCTCGTATCCGCCATTGGTGTCTTCGTGGGTGACGCGTCCCGCATGCATCACCTGGGCGACGATGCGTCCGCCCCCGGCATGCACGGCATCGGTGACCTTCCTCCAACCGGCCAGCTGCTCCGGGGTGACGAGGCCCGGCTGGCCGGGGAACCCCTGGCCGGCAGGGCTGGGGTACGTGCCCTCGCTGACGATCAGGCCGAGGGAGGCCCGCTGGCGGTAGTGCTCGACGACGAGAGGGCCGGGGATGCCCTCACTTCCCGAGCGCACACGGGTGAGGGGCGCCATGACGACGCGGTTTGCCAGCGTCATTTCGCCGAGGGTCAAAGGGGAGAACAGTTTCATGAAGAACTCTTTCCGTAAGTGCCGGGGCCAGGGTATTCCTCCTTTCGCCAACCAAGCACCTCCGAGCGGTATTCCGGATGTGCCCTGTTCCACTCATCCCCTCATCCCCGCCGACTTGTCCCCGCCGGGGTGATTGCCTCCGCCTATCGGACGTCCTCCTCGTCGAGGTGGCTCAGCGGGGCGCCGCCTCGGTTCGCGGGATCGTCGCTGGCGTCGACGTCGTCCTCCTCCATCATCCCGAAGTCGACGTCGCCTGCGGCCTCGCCGAGCATCGGCTCATCCGGCGGGATCTGCTCCTCACCCTGCTCGTAACGGGATTCGGCGGTCTCCTCGCGGAGGGTCTGGTCGCTGAGGGTGCCTTCCTCGCCGGCCGGCGCCACTGAAGGTTCGTCCTGCAGCAGCGGATCCTCCTGCCAGCGATCCGGGTTGTTCTCGGCAGCCTCCGGGTAGTCGTCAGGATTTCCCTCGAGCACCGGGTCGAACGCCTCGGGAGCCAGCGAATCATTCGCCACCTCGGGATCTTCGCCTACGATCGTCAGTTCCTCATCAGGCAGGTTCTGCTCAGTCATGGTTGCGCCTTTCGTCGGTCGAACGCGTTCGCTTCGTTACTAAGCCTACTGATCATCTCCGGGAAGGGACAACCGGTCAGGAGTGGTCCCGCCAACTGTGCTGCGGATCGAACCCGAGGACGCGCCGCGCCTTGTCGATCGAGAGCAGGGTTTCGTGCTGTCCCACCTCGCGAACCATCTCGACGCCGGGAAACACTTCAGCCGCCAGATCGGCACTGGAGCGGCTCATCACGGTATCGGCGGCCGCAATGAGGAAGCGGTCGAATCCCGGACCCGCGGACTCGAGGGCACGCACCACCGCCTGGGCGCCGTCCCGGCCGTCGATGTACCCCCACAGGTTCCACTTCCGCAGGGTTGCGTCGGCGTCGAACGACGGAAAAGCGGCATAGTCCTCAGGGTCCATCACATTGGAAAAGCGCAGCGCCGTGATGCTCAGCTCGGGGTCCCAGCGCATGAACTCGGTGGCCAGTTGTTCCTCGAGGTGCTTCACGAGCGAGTAGGTGCTCTCCGGCCGTGCCGCATATTCCTCATCCACGGGGATGTAGGGAGGATCGACGTCGAAGGGCAGGCCCTGGACGGTCTCGCTCGAGGCGTAGACCACGCGCTTGATGCCAGCCCGCCTGCAGGCCTGGAAAACGTTGTAGGTGGACATCATGTTGTTGGAGAAGGTCGCAACGTCGGCTTGGATACCCGGTGCCGGGATCGCGGCGAGGTGCACCACGGCGTCGAATCCGTCGGAGCGGTCGTCCACACCCAGGAGGGCGTCGATCACCTGGCCGTAGTCCCGCAGGTCGATGCGCAGGAACTCCGGGCCGCGTTCGCCGTGCTGGTCCAGTTCAAGGACCGAGTGCCCCGCCTCCCGCAGTCCCCGGGTGACGCTGCGGCCGAGCTTGCCGGTGGCGCCGGTCACCGCGACCCGCAGAGCCGCCATCAGGCGGGCCGCGAATCGGGGGACTTCGTCTTCGAGACGTCCGTCTCGGCCAGGGAGCCGATGGCATCGTCGATCGCCGTCATCACGTCGGATTCGAGGACGACGCCGGCCGCCGCCGCGTTCGACTCGACCTGTTCCGGCCGTGAGGCGCCGATGATCGCCGAGGCGACGTTCCGGTTCTGCAGGGTCCAGGCGATGGCGAGCTGCGCCATGGTGAGACCGACGCCGTCGGCGATGGGTCGGAGCTTCTGCACACCGGTCAGGACGTCGTCGTCCATCCACCGCTTGATCATGTCGGCGCCGCCCTTGTCGTCGGAGGCGCGCGTGCCCGTTTCCGGTCGTTGCCCCGGCTGGTATTTGCCGGTCAGCACGCCCTGGGCCACTGGCGACCAGACGATCTGCGACAGCCCGAGTTCCTCGGAGACAGGTACCACCTCGCCTTCGATGACACGCCACAGCATGGAGTACTGCGGCTGGTTCGAGATGAGCCGGAAGCCAAGTTCCTTCGCGAGGGCGGAGCCGTCGCGGATCTGCTGCGCCGTCCATTCGCTGACGCCGATGTAGAGCGCCTTGCCCTGGCGGACGACGTCGGCGAAGGCCTGCATGGTCTCCTCGAGCGGCGTCTCGAAGTCGTAGCGGTGCGCCTGGTAGAGATCCACATAATCGGTCTGAAGCCGCTCCAGCGAGCCGTCGATCGACTCGAGGATGTGCTTGCGGGACAGCCCGGCGTCGTTGTGGCCCTTCGGGCCGGTAGCCCCCCACACCTTGGTGAAGATCTCGAGGGACTGGCGGCGCTCGTCCTTCAGCGCCTCGCCGAGCACCGTCTCCGCGGCGGTGTTCGCATAGACGTCCGCAGTGTCGAAGGTGCTGATGCCGACATCGAGAGCCGCGCGCACACACCGGGTGGCGACGTCGTTCTCCACCTGGGAGCCGTGCGTCAGCCAATTGCCGTAGGTGATCTCCGAGATTTTGAGTCCGCTGTTTCCGAGGTATCTAAAGTCCATGCCTCCGATGCTAACCATGCCGGAGCACCCCGCATAGCGCGCCGAGGGTCGGCGGACCTCCCCGAAAACCGTGGTACACCGGAGCGGCAATGACGCCCGCCGGGTCCGTACCCGGTAGAGTTGACCGCGTCATTCCCGCTGGTTCACCGCCGTCGATCGTCCTGCGCGTTCCAGGCCGCAGCCCACTGATAGAGGAAATTTGGTCAACTTCACCGCGCGGTTCGCCACCGACGCAGAGCGCGAGAACTGGGACTCCCATGTGACGGCTAACCCGGCCGGCGGTAACGTCCTGCAGTCCGCCTCCTTCGCCGAGGTGAAGTCCCACCATGGGTGGAAGCCGCTGTTCCTGGTGCTTCAGTCGGAAGGCTATTCGAGCTACAACCTCGTGCTGGAGAAGTCGTTCCCCGTCCTGGGGCGGCTCTGGTACCTCATCAAGGGGCCGGCGGTGGAGATGGCCGACCAGATGCCCGCAGCGGTTGACGCCATCCGGGAGTTCATCGCCCGCTCGAAGCTCCCGGTCTTCGCGGTAAAGATCGAGCCGGACATCGAGGACACCCCGGAAGCCCGGGACATCTTCCGGGGAGCAGATCTCCAGAAGACCTTCGACCTGCAGCCCAATGACCACACCGCCATCCTCGAGACCACGGCGGAACCGAACCAGCTGCTGCGCAACCTTCATTCGCGGGGGAGGAATGCCGTGCGGCGGGCCATCCGTGAGGGCGTCGAAGCGCACCGGGTGGAGCCCACCGAGGAGAATTTCCGCATCATGTACGGCCTGATGTCCCATATCGAGGACCGGTCAAGTGCGCGGCTGCGTTCCTTCGAGTACTACAGCAGGTTCTGGAAGACCTTCGTGGAGGCGGGCCAGGGCCGGTTGTACTTCGTGTACGAGGACGGCGAGGCATCAGTGGGCGCCTTCGTGCTCAACTATGGAACCAAGGGAACCTACAAGGACGGCGGCTCGAAACCCGGGCGCTCACAGTACGGCGATTCCCATCTGCTGCAGTGGACGGCGATCAACGATCTCCGGACCGAGCACGGCATCGTGGAGTACGACTTCTGTGGGACGCCCCCCGGCGACAGGCTCAAGGACCCGTCCCACCCCCACCATGGCCTCGGACTCTTCAAGACGAGCTTCACCAGGACCGTGACCGATTTCATCGGGTGCTACGACGCCGTGATCAGTCCCCGGAAGTACCGCCTCTGGAATATCGCCGGGGAACGCGTTGCACGGCAGATCTACTGGCGGCGGCACCACCAGCCGTTCTACTGAGCAGGCAGCCCCGAGGGGAGAAACACGCACAAGGGGTTTAACCATGAAAGACGGCACCGGGCCTGGAAACGGCCATTCGCCCACCACCAATCCTTCGCCGATGGCGGAGTCGCTGCCGGTCATCCAGCGGCCCTTCGACCCGTCGGTCGCCGAGAAGGAGAAGCTGGCTGCGACACCGCGCGCGGAGGCGAAGCCGAACGTCCAGCCCGCCTCGCGCCCGCAGCGGGCGCCGAAGGTGCAGCAGAAAGCAGCACCGAAGGGGCGGCAGCGGCAGCCGGGCCCGCGGCCCACCGATGCGTTGCCGACCACGCCGCGCGCTGTCCGGCCGGACCGGTCGAACGCCGCTGCCCGCAACATGCTGAGACGACTCGTCCAGGGAGAGGCGCCCCCCACCCAAGCGATGAGCATTGTGGAGCGGCTCGCCGGAAGCCCCTATGCGAATCCGATGGTCCAGGCCGCCGGGCCCGACGCGAGTGTCCGCAAGACCCTCGATTTCGCCCTGAGCCTTGCCGAGACGATGTTCCGGTACGGGGCCGGAGCCCTCGAGGTCGAAACGAGCATCATCGCTGTTACTGCAGCTTTCGGCGTGGACCATGTGGAAGTGGACATCACCAACCAGTCGGTGGTCCTCAACTATTCCGCCAAGGACCAGACGCCCACCACCGTGTTGCGCGTAGTGCGTTCCTGGACCAACAACTACGCCGGGCTCACCGCAATCCACCAATTGGTGTCCGATATCGCCGACGGCGGAGTGTCACGCCTGGAAGCGAGCCAGCGGCTCGAGCACATCACCCAGCGGCCCAAGCCCTTTCCCCGCTGGATGGTCACTGCGGCTTTCGGGATCTTCGCGGCCGCGATCGTGGGTTTCATCGGCGGTGGGTTGCTCGGTTCACTCCTGGGGCTCGTCAGCTGCATCCTGGTGGATCTGTTGTCCCGCCAGCTCGGCAAGTGGCGCGTTCCGGAGTTCTTCGCCGTCGCGACGTCGGCCGGAATGGTCACCCTGACAGCGATGTTCTTCTGGTGGCTGGAGCTGCCGATCGCGCCGTCGCTGGTGGTGGTGGGCGGAATCCTGCTCCTCCTTCCCACGGGGCGCCTGGTGTCAGCCACGCAGGATGCCATCAACGGCTTCCCCGTGACAGCCGCGGGCCGCTATCTCTCGGCTGTCCTGGTGTTCGGTGGAGTGGTCTCGGGCATCGCCGTCGCCCTGGTCTTCGGCTCCATGATCGGCATCCCTCCACTCGACATCCTGCAGTCCCCGGTATCCGTCTATCCGTGGCCGGTGGTGGCCGTCCTCGTCCTCATCGCCGTGGCGATGATCTGCATTTCCGAGCAGACCGACATCAAGCTCGTGCTCCCGACCTCCCTGGTGGGTGTTGCCGGGTACCTGCTGTGGATCTCCCTTGTCAACGCGGGGGTGGGATACCGGCTGGCGCCGGCGCTCGCCGCGGTGCTGATCGGGGGGCTCGCCCGCGTGGTCGCGCTGCGGATGGGGGCGCCGCAGCTGGTGGTGGCGGTGCCTGCCGTGATGTTCCTCTACCCGGGGCTGACGATCTTCCGGTCGATGTATTCGCTCACCCTCGATCCGGCGATGGTGAACGACGGCGCGATCGGGCTCTTCAACGCACTCACCGTGATCCTCGCCATTGCGGGCGGAGTGGTCCTCGGCGACAACCTCGCACGGCCGTTCACCAAGGGACTCAGCAGCAATGAGCGGCAACGGAGCCGTCGGCGCTGAGTTTTTCGCGGCGGTGGCTCAGCTGCCGAGGGTTCAGTGATCGACCGGCTCAGCTGCCGAGCCAGTCGACCGGCTC
>NZ_KI914780.1:24755-26908 GCF_000520535.1 Arthrobacter sp. H41 | reverse complement strand
CAGCCGCAGCAGTTCGTTCACCCTGCTGAACGGCCGGGATCCGAAGAACCCGCGCGACGCCGACAAGGGGCTGGGGTGGGCGGATTCGACCGTCGGTGTATCGCCGAGCAGGGGCTTCATCTTCAGCGCATCCCTGCCCCACAGGACGGCCACGAGCGGGCCGCCCCGGGCCGCGAGGGCCGTCAGCGCCGCATCGGTTACTTCCTCCCATCCCAGGTTCCGGTGTGAGGCGGACTCACCGGCCCGCACGGTCAGCACCCGGTTCAGCAGCAGGACACCCTGCTCCGACCAGAAGGAGAGGTCACCGGTGGCCGGCACTGTTCGATCGAGGTCCGACGAAAGCTCCCGGTAGATGTTGACGAGACTCCGCGGCAGGGGTCTCGTGTCGGGATCGACGGCGAACGCAAGGCCCACGGAATGACCCACGGTGGGGTAGGGGTCCTGCCCCACGACGACCACCCTGACCTTCGCCAGCGGATAGCTGAAGGCACGGAGGATGTTCGGGGGCTCGGGAAGAATCCGCTGCCCGGCGTGGGCATCCCGGGTGAGGATTCCGGCGAGTCGGTGCAGTGCCGGCTCCACAGGATGAAGCGCCTCAGCCCAGTCAGGCGCCATCATCTCCCGGATGGGGGTGGGAGCGGCGAAGGCGAAAGGGCTGCTGCGACTGTCGGTGCCGCCAATGTCATCGTCGGGATCCATGGTTCCATTCTTGCCGATCGGATGTGGCAGGCCCTTCAAATGACACTGTTGAAATTCGCGACTACCATGGATAGGTGGTCCTGCCGGAGGCAGGGAGCGGAATGGCTGGAGTTGACGGATTGGGCGGTGGACTCGATGGGTGAAGCACTGGGTGCGGCGGACAGTTCGCCCTCGCCTACCGACGCGCTCGTTCTCGAGGACCGCGACCGGCGGATGCTGGCACTGGAACGTGAATGGTGGAAATACTCGGGGGCCAAGGAACAGGTGATCCGGGAGCTCTTCAACATGTCTGCCACCCACTATTACCAGATCCTCAATGCGCTGATCGACACGGAGGCGGCACTCGCCCATGACCCGATGCTCGTCAAAAGGCTGCGTAGACTTCGATCAACCCGGCAGCGTGCCCGCTCGGCACGCCGGCTCGGCGTCGACATCTGACCAACAGCCAAGGACCGCACACGCATATGACGAAATATCCCGCGGACGAGTTCGACGAAGTGTCGATCAGCGTCGATCGGCAGGGAGTCCACCGTGAGCGATTGATGCCCGAGCGATCCAGTGGGCTTGCACTGAAGATCGTGGTGGGAGTGCTGGCGTTGCTCGTGGGACTCGCCGCCTATTTCCTGCTTCCCCGGCTCGGACTGGAGAATGCGGGTCCGAACAACGACGCCGCAGCGGGCACCGCTTCCGTAGACGGCGCCGCACCGTCGGCCTCGGGCGATCCCGGCCTGGGGTCCGATTCCGCAGACGCGGCCGCCGATAGCCCCACACCGGTTCCGCAGGACCAGGGGCCGGAGGGGGTTCCCTCTGCTGCAGTAGATCAGACCCAGGCCGTCAACGTGCTCAACGCCACCGGAACAGCAGGGCTCGCTACCACCGCGGTGGGCCGGCT
This sequence comes from Arthrobacter sp. H41, assembly GCF_000520535.1. Classification (GTDB taxonomy): domain Bacteria; phylum Actinomycetota; class Actinomycetes; order Actinomycetales; family Micrococcaceae; genus Arthrobacter_D. Next base: position 25,317 of record NZ_KI914780.1, on the reverse strand, counting down.
GACGGCGGAGGGGTGGACCGGGGCGATCGCCGGCAACTGGCCGGGGCAGCCGGTTCAGGCCTCGACGGTCTTCCATAGTGGTGCCGATCAGCAGTCCGCCGCCCGGGAACTCGCCGGGGCCCTCGGCATCGACGCCGTCGTGATGGACCCCGAGGTAGGGCCGCTGCTCACCGCCGTGCTCGGACCGGACTTCCAATAGGAACCCTCGCCCGGTCGGCCGGCAATGGTTCCGGACGGCGTGCTACTCCTTCGGCGTATTACTCCTTGAGTGGAATTCCGCGCGCGTCCCTGCTGAAGGTCTGTGCTCCGACGAGGATCAGAATGCCCTCGATGAACCCCCAGAGCGCCCCGAACCCGAAAGTCACGAAGGTGACGATGATCTGCACGACGCCGATGGTGGTGTAGCCCAGGTAGAAACGGTGGATGCCGAGCGATCCCAGAAGGATTCCGAGCAGTCCTGCCACAAGCCGCGATTTCTGTTCGGGATACCCCTGACCGTAGGGCCCCTGCTGGTACGGGCCCTGCTGGTAAGGACCCTGACCGTACGGGCCCTGCTGGTAAG
>NZ_KI914780.1:21610-24655 GCF_000520535.1 Arthrobacter sp. H41 | reverse complement strand
CCCATCCGAGCCGGGCCGGCTGGAACCGGACGGGTACGGAGCGGAATGGCCCCCGGCGTCCGGTGATGCGCCGGGTCCGGGCTGGTTCTTCCCGTCCGGCTCCGGGAAGGGATCCGGTTGGTGCTCTGGGTTCGTCGACACTGCTCTCCTCTTATTGTCCTGTCCTACCCCAACCTATGCCGCCTTTCTGCCGCCCGCCATCGGGTAGGTCCCTGTCTTTTGCCGCGGCGGCTCAGGGATGGCCCGGGGGCGGCACTACCGGGAACCCGGCTTGCACTCGCCCTGCCGGAGTGCTAATTATTGAGTTAGCACTCGGGCCGGTTGACTGCTAAGCAGCGGGTACCGGGTGAAGCATGCAGACCTCTGTGGTGAGGGTGAATGCCGGGACGTAAAGAGATCGTTTCCGGCCGAGCCTGTCCGTCGCGGGCATCGCAGATCGGTAGGCATTCGTATGCTGACATGCACAATTGTCCCCGAAAGGACCTAAGCCGTTATGGCCAAGATCATTTCTTTTGATGAAGAGGCCCGCCGCGGCCTCGAGCGTGGATTGAACATCCTCGCTGACGCCGTCAAGGTAACGCTCGGCCCACGTGGCCGCAACGTCGTCCTTGAGAAAAAGTGGGGCGCCCCCACGATCACCAACGACGGCGTCTCCATCGCCAAGGAGATCGAACTCGACGACCCGTTCGAGAAGATCGGCGCCGAGCTGGTCAAGGAAGTTGCGAAGAAGACCGACGATGTGGCCGGCGACGGCACCACGACCGCCACGGTCCTTGCACAGGCCCTCGTGAAGGAAGGCCTCCGCAACGTCGCCGCCGGCGCCGACCCCCTGAGCCTCAAGCGCGGTATCGAGAAGGCAGTTGCTGCCGTCACCGAGGAACTTCTGGCTTCCGCCAAGGAAATCGAAACCAAGGAAGAAATCGCGGCCACGGCTTCTATTTCCGCCGGCGACACGCAGATCGGTGACCTCATCGCCGAAGCGCTCGACAAGGTGGGCAAGGAAGGCGTCATCACCGTCGAGGAGTCCAACACTTTCGGCCTCGAGCTCGAGCTGACCGAAGGTATGCGCTTCGACAAGGGCTACATCTCCGGCTACTTCGTCACCGACGCAGAGCGCCAGGAGACGGTGCTCGAGGATCCCTACATCCTGATCGTCAACTCGAAGATCTCGAACGTCAAGGACCTCGTTGCCGTCCTCGAGAAGATCATGCAGTCCGGCAAGCCGCTGCTGATCATCGCCGAAGACGTCGAGGGCGAGGCCCTGGCCACGCTCGTCGTGAACAAGATCCGCGGCACCTTCAAGTCCGTTGCCGTCAAGGCTCCCGGCTTCGGTGACCGCCGCAAGGCCCAGCTGGCCGACATCGCCATCCTCACCGGTGGCCAGGTCATCGCCGAGGAAGTCGGCCTCAAGCTCGAGAACGCCACGCTCGACCTGCTCGGCACCGCCCGCAAGGTGGTTGTCACCAAGGACGAAACCACGATCGTCGAAGGTGCCGGCGACGCCGACGCCATCGCCGGCCGTGTGGCCCAGATCCGTGCCGAGATCGACAACTCCGACTCGGACTACGACCGCGAGAAACTGCAGGAGCGCCTGGCCAAGCTGGCCGGCGGCGTTGCAGTCATCAAGGCCGGAGCCGCGACGGAGGTTGAGCTCAAGGAGCGCAAGCACCGCATTGAGGACGCAGTGCGTAACGCCAAGGCAGCCGTCGAAGAGGGCATCGTTGCCGGTGGCGGCGTGGCACTGATCCAGGCCGGGGCCAAGGCATTCGCCAGGCTCGAGCTGACCGGTGACGAGGCAACCGGAGCGAACATCGTCCGCGTCGCCATCGACGCCCCCCTGAAGCAGATCGCCTTCAACGCCGGTCTCGAGCCAGGCGTCGTGGTGGACAAGGTTCGCGGGCTGCCTGCAGGCCACGGCCTCAACGCTGCAACCGGTGTCTACGAGGACCTGCTGGCGGCAGGCGTCAACGACCCCGTCAAGGTAACGCGCTCTGCTCTGCAGAACGCAGCCTCCATTGCAGGGCTGTTCCTGACCACCGAAGCCGTTGTGGCGGACAAGCCCGAGAAGGCTGCTGCCGGCGGCGGCGGCGATGACATGGGTGGAATGGGCGGAATGGGCGGTTTCTAGCCCCTCTCCCCAGCCGTTCTGCGCTGATCTGACGAAGGCGGTACCCCGCAACCGCGGGGTGCCGCCTTCGTCGTATCAGGATTCAGCGAAGGAACAGCCTCGCGTTGCCCAGTTCTGCCTCCGCATACTGGGCTGTGGCGACGACCAGGGCTTCATTGATCCCCACCAGGGATTCCTCCACCTGCGCCTGGGTGCCGCGCCACTGCGTGATGAGCTGTTGGAAGTTCGCAGAGGCCTGGCCGCCCCACAACGCCTCGAGTTCGCGAAGTCCCGCCTGCATGCTGTTCACTTCGGCCTGCAGGCGGAGGATCGTACCCTGGACCTGGCTGCTCTTCGCCGCCAGGGTGTCGGTGTCTACTGTGAAGAATGCCATGGGTCCGCTCCCGGTTCGATGAGGAAATGCCTTGTCATCCGACGGTAGGCGGCAGGGTGGCGCGGCAGGGGACCCAGCGGGAGGATGTGGACAAATAGGCGCTTACTCGTCGGCTGGAGAGGAGTCCGGCGCCGTCGAGGGCTGGTCGTCCGCGTGCGGAAAGCGCACCGACAGCGTGGCCCCGCCGCCCGGGGTCTCCTCGAGCCGCACCGTGCCGTCATGCTGGGCGACAAGCGCCGCGACGATCGCCAGGCCGAGGCCGGTACCGCCGGTCTCCCTGTGGCGGGATGAGTCCGCACGGTAGAAGCGCTCGAAGACGCGGGCGGCGTCCTCCTCCGAGATCCCCGGCCCATGGTCCCGCACTTCGAGCACCGAGTTGCTGTGACCGGACAGCACCGGTGCCACGCCGACCGCGATCTCGATGGGCGTGCCGTCGGGGGTGTACCTCAGCGCGTTGGTGATCAGGTTCGCGACGACCTGCCGGATCCGGGACTCATCCCCGATGGTCGGGGCGGCTTGGGGCCTGCCGCCGTCGAGCCCGACG
>NZ_KI914780.1:20292-21510 GCF_000520535.1 Arthrobacter sp. H41 | reverse complement strand
GCTTGGCGTCGAGCGGCCGTTGCTCGTCGATCCGCGCGAGCGTCAGGAGGTCCTCCACGAGCTGGCCCATGCGGATCGCTTCGCTCTCGATCCGGCCCATCGCGGCTGCCACGTCCTCGTCCTTCTCCAGGGCACCGTGCCGGTAGAGCTCGGAGAAGCCGCGGATCGTGACCAGCGGGGTCCGGAGCTCGTGGGACGCGTCTGCGACGAAACGGCGCATCTTGCGCTCCGACGCGGTCCGGGCGGCGAAGGCCGTCTCGATATGGGCGAGCATCGCGTTGAGTGACCGGGAGAGCCTGCCGATCTCGGTGGCGGGCCGCTCCACCTTGACACGTCGGGAAAGATCACCGGCGGCGATGGCCGCTGCAGTCCGCTCGACCCGCGCCAGGGGCCGGAACTGGCGGGTGACGGCCGCGAAGGCGATCAGTGAGGCGACCGCGGTGGTCAGAAGGCCCGAGGTAAAGATGATCTCCGCTGCCTCCTGGACCGAGTCGTTGACCGTCGAGAGGGGCGACGCCACGGCAAGGTGCCCTTCCTGGTTCCGAAAAGGCACCACCCTCACTCGCCAGCCCTGGCTCGTCGAATGTGTGCCGGGAACCTCGAACCCCCGCCGGTCGAGCTGCAGGATGCGTTCCTCCGACAGGTCGTCGAGGTCCGGGGCGTCGGAGTCGTCGGGCAACTGGGTCTGCGTGAGTACGTTGCCCTCGGAGTCGAGGATCGCACCGTAGAACTGTAGGAACGGGGTGTCACCAGGGAGGGATGATGCGTAGAACGACCGCGCCACCACCTCTGCATTCGATGCGAGGTCGGTGTCCATGCGCTCGATGAGTCCGTCCCGCAGCAGCGAGACCGTGGCGAGGCCGGTGATCCCGACGGCGACCGCCATCAGCAGGGTCGTGATGGCCACGAGCTGCGACCGCAGCGAGGCCGATTTCCAGCGCCGAATCACCGGGTCGGAAACCTACCGCTTGTCGGCGGTACGCAGCAGGTACCCCACACCGCGCTTGGTCTGGATGAGCGCAACGGCGTCGGGGTTCCGGTCGATCTTGCGCCGCAGGTAGGAGATATAGGACTCCACGATCGACGCATCCCCGTTGAAGTCGTACTCCCAGACGTGATCCAGGATCTGGGCCTTCGAGAGCACCCGGTTGGGGTTCATCATCAAATACCGCAGCAGCTTGAATTCGGTGGGCGAGAGGTCGATCGTCTCACCGGCCG
>NZ_KI914780.1:16876-20192 GCF_000520535.1 Arthrobacter sp. H41 | reverse complement strand
CCCGCCGCACCTCGTGGGCGTCGTCGTCGAGTTCGAGGTCGGCCACGCGGATGACGGCGTCGTCGTCGCCCATCGGCTGGGTGCGGCGCAGCACGGCACGGATGCGGGCCACCACCTCGTCGAGGCTGAAGGGCTTGGTCACATAGTCGTCGCCGCCGACGGTCAGGCCGGTGACCTTGTCGTCGGTGTCATCCCGTGCGGTGAGGAAGACGACGGGGAAATGGCGTCCGGCGGCCCGTAGCCGCCGTGTGACGGTGAAGCCGTCCATGTCGGGCAGCATCACATCGAGTACCGCGAGGTCCGGATTGTGGGTCTCCGCTGCGGCGAGGGCTTCACGGCCGTTCGCTGCGGCGACGACGTCGAACCCTGCAAAGCGCAGGGACGTCGAGAGCAGTTCGCGGATATTCGGTTCGTCGTCGACAACCAGCAGCTTTGCTTCAGGGCCTGTTTTCTTCACGCCTGCCATTGTTCCGCTGCTCTCTGGGAATATGCTGGGAGTTCGCTGGACGCCTTCAGGGCTACCATCATCCACTCAACCCTGCGGCGTCGAGGATGCGGTAGGCATAGCCCTGTTCGGCGAGGAAACGCTGCCGTTTGGCCGCGAACTCCTGGTCGAGGGTGTCGCGGGCGACGACGGTGTAGAAGCGCGCAGCGCGCCCGTCGGCCTTCGGGCGCAGCAGCCGCCCGAGGCGCTGCGCCTCCTCCTGGCGCGAGCCGAAGGAGCCGGACACCTGGATGGCGACCGAGGCCTCGGGCAGGTCGATCGAGAAGTTGGCCACCTTGGACACCACGAGGGTGGTCAGTTCGCCCTGCCGGAAGGCCTCGAAGAGCCGCTGGCGTTCCTTCACCGGGGTGTCGCCCTTGATGACGGGGGCGTCGAGGCGGGCACCGAGATCGTCGAGTTGGTCGATGTACTGGCCGATCACCAGGAGCTGCTCACCGGCGTGCGACGCGACGAGCTTCTCCACCACGGCCGACTTGGTGTCGGAGGTGGCGCAGAGCCGGTACTTGTCGCCGTCGTCGGCCATGGCATAGGCGACGCGCTCGTCCCGGGGGAGGTCGACGCGCACCTCCACGCAGTCCGCCGGGGCAATGTAGCCCTGCGCCTCGATGTCCTTCCAGGGCGCGTCGTAGCGCTTCGGGCCGATGAGCGAGAAGACCTCACCCTCCCTGCCGTCTTCCCGGACGAGGGTGGCGGTGAGTCCCAGCCGGCGCCGCGCCTGGAGGTCGGCGGTCATCTTGAAGATCGGGGCGGGCAGCAGATGCACCTCGTCGTACACGATCAGCCCCCAGTCATTGGCGTCGAGCAGTTCGAGGTGCGGATACAGGCCGCCGCGGCGCATCGTCAGCACCTGGTAGGTGGCGATCGTCACCGGACGGACCTCCTTCTTTGCACCCGAGTACTCGCCGATCTCATCTTCGGTGAGGGAGGTCCGCTTCAGCAGTTCGTCCTTCCACTGCCGGGCGGAGACGGTGTTGGTGACGAGGATGAGGGTGGTGGTCTTGCTGGTGGCCATGGCTGCGGCACCCACGATCGTCTTTCCGGCGCCGCAGGGGAGCACCACCACTCCTGATCCGCCGGACCAGAAGTTCTCCATCGCGAGCTTCTGATAGGGCCGCAGCGTCCAGCCGTCCTCCTTCAGGGCGATCGGATGCGGTGTTCCATCCACGTAACCCGCGAGATCCTCGGCCGGCCAGCCCAGTTTCAGCAGGAGCTGCTTGAGCGCTCCGCGCTGCGAGGAATGGACTACCACGGTCTCCCCGTCGATGCGGGGGCCCAGGAGCGGCTGGATCTTCTTCGCGTGAAGCACTTCCTCGAGCACCGGGTAGTCGGTGGTGCGCAGTACCAGCCCGTGCTGGGCATCCTTCTCGAGGCGGAGCCTCCCGTACCTCGACATGGTGTCCTCGATGTCGATGAGGAGGGCGTGCGGAACCGGGAACCTCGAGTACTTCAGCAGGGTGTCGAGCACCTGCTCGGCGTCGAGCCCGGCCGCGCGCGCGTTCCATAGACCGAGCGGGGTGAGGCGGTAGCTGTGGACGTGCTCGGGTGCGCGCTCGAGCTCGGCGAAGGCGGCGATGGCGTGCCGGGCCTCCGTTGCGAGCTCGTGGTCGACCTCCAGCAGGATGGTCTTGTCGCTCTGCACGATCAATGGACCGTCAGTCATCGGGTGTTCCCTCCACTATTTCCACGTCCATGACCCGGTGCACCGAGACGACTTTTTCCACTTGCTTCTGCGGGTCGTAGACCCGAACCCGGCCTCCGGACACTGATAGGGGAACGAGGATCTGGCGGACGGAATTCCCCTGGCTGTCGGCGGTGCCCAGCCGCACCGGTACTTTCCGGCGGATGGCAGTCCTCAGTGTTTCGAGCCCGAGGAGGACCTCGCTTTCCTGGCCCTGTCCCGGGGAGCGGTCCACCGGGCCGGTGCCCCGGAGCCGCAGGGAGGCCAGTTGCGCTTCGATCTCCTCTCCGCTGAGCGACCACGGGTTGAGCCGCGTACGGGAGGTTGCGATCGGCGGCGGCAGATCCGGAACGCCTGAAGCCGTGTCGTCCGGGTGCGCGTCCGAAGGTCGCCGCGGGCCGCGGCCCTGCGTGCCGGGGCGGATCTCCGGCGCGGGTGCGTACCCGAGGTCACGCAGGAGGGAACTCAGCTCCGCCGGACTCGCCGGGGAGGCGATCACCGTCGGGGCCAGCTGGACGAGGCCGAGGGCGGCTGCGCGCGGGTCGGCAAGGAGCGCGGCCACGACGGCGTCGTCCTCGGTCCGCACGTAGCTGGCGGCGCCCCCCACCCGGAGGCTGCCGTACCTGCCCGCGGTGTCCTCGACGAGATAGGTGAGGGCCTGCGGCACCGCGGTGGTGGAGTGCTCTGTGAGGAACGCGGTGATGGACGCGGCGTCGTGGCCGGCGTCCAGCGCCCGTCGGATGGAGTCCGCCGAGAAGCGGTACGTGGTGGCCGGCCCCTGACCCTCGGGGGTCGAAAGCGTCAACAGCTCACGCGCCACGGCGGGTTCGAGGTAGCCCGGGGCGATGGCGGTGAGGTCGGCCTGCAGGACCACACGGCTCACCGGGGCGGGAAGGGCCGCCCCGACCGCTGCCGCGGCGTCATCGAGGAGTCCCTGTTCCACGAGGAAACCGATGGGAGTCAGCGCGCCGCCTCCGAAGAGCCCCAGCGCCGCGGCCTCGGTCAGCATCCCGGGAACGAGCCGTTCGAAACGCCTTCGGAGCCGTGGCTGATGCCAGGACAGCCAGTCAACGAGGTCCTGCCCGGCGAAGCCGGCGGCCGGCAGCGACTGCGCGGCCTCGGGTCCTCCGCCG
>NZ_KI914780.1:15017-16776 GCF_000520535.1 Arthrobacter sp. H41 | reverse complement strand
TGCGCGGCCTCGGGTCCTCCGCCGTCGGGCCTTCCCGCCAGCTCCACCGCGGCAGTCAGCAGCCGGCGGCGCACGAGGGGGGCATCGGGCCTCGACCCTTCCCCTGCGAGCGCGTTGATGGCGCTGCCGTCCGCGAGTTTCGACCCGGTCAGCGAGGGCGCCCGGTCCAGCTCGAGCCAGCCGCGGACGAGAAGCAGCCACTGCTCATGCCGGTTGCGGGAGTTCCATGCGGCCTCCGACGGTTTCCACCGGGAATCGTCGACGTCGAGGATCAGCAGGCCTGCTGCTGCGGCCAGTTCAAGGAGCCACGGCGTGTCCCTGGCCTCGCACTGCAGGGACTCCGTCAGCCGGCGGAGCTCGCGGACTCCGACCCCGCCCGCGCGAAGCGTCGCGACAGGGGTTGCGCCGGCAGCAGCCAGCAGCGCCGACACTCCGCGCAGCAGTTCGGCGACGGCGCTGAAAGCTGCATTCTCCCGCAGGGCCCCGCGTACTCCCAGCCGGGTTCCTCCGGGTGGCGTGGCATCAAGTGCGGGGAAGACCGTGTGCCCGCGCACGGCGTGTCCCACCGCACGCGGCAATTCGACGTGTTTCGCGTCCAGCGGGGCGAGAAGTGCCCGGCGCAGCAGCCACGGGACGGGGGAGGAGGCATCACCGCCTCTGCCCTCGGGCGTTGCACCCACGGGCGAGGCGGCAAGCCGTTCGAGCACGGCAAGTGTGCCCTCGGGGGCTGCCGCCATCAGGGCGGCCCATGCCTGCGGTGAACTGATCTCCCTCTCGAGGGCCTCGGCGGCGGAGGCCGGCGTATGGACCGGCTCGCCGGACGCCCGATCCCTCATCGATACCGCTTCGATGAGCCGGGGGCCATAGGTGGGGATACTCCGTGCCAGGGATTTCAGGGGCCGGCCGAGGCCTGCCGGATAGGGGCCCACGGCGTCCCCGAGGGAGCCCACGGGCAGGTACGTTGCCGGATCTCCGGCGGCGCGGTACAGGAGGGCAAGGCCGCAGAGCTCGTCGGCGATGGCCCCGAGGGCATCGGCGTCGGCCTCGCCGAAGGCGTGCTTCAGCTGGGCCAGCCCGATCCCTGCGTCGGGAGCGGAAGGATTCTCGGCCACCAGCACAGCTTCCAGTACCTGCTGCTGCGGTACCGCGATGTTCTCGAGCGCTCGCTGCAGGCTGCCACGCGTCGATGCCCGTGCCGCCAGCGCAGGGAAATCGGGTACCGGGGGAAGGCCCAGGTCCGGGCGCGCAGCGAGGAGCGTGCGCAGCTCGGAGTCGGTGCGGGAAGCCAACTGGTCGGCCAGGGCACGGATTGCGGACATTGCCTCAAGGTTACCGGTGGCCGGAAGGGTCAACTGCGCCGTCTGGCCAGGACCCCGACGAACACCACGGTGGCCATGAGCAGGAATCCCAGCGGAAGGCAGGCATAGGCGAGAAGTACCCAGCCGGGCCAGAGGGGAACCTGGAGCCAAGCGGCGGCGAGGATGACGATCAGCGCCACGAGCCCGGCTCCCGCGAGGATCACGGCAAGGACCAGAAGCACGAGCCGCACGGGCGGGCCACCGGCAGCCCGGGCGGGCACGGCGTTCACGGAGTCGTTCGGCCGGGAGTCGTTCGGCCGGGGCGCGGCGGTTCCGCTGGGTTCGTTGGGGATCATAGCCCTTCCAGCGTACAAGAACCGCGGCACAGCCCGGCACTGAAAAGAGGATAATCTAGGTGCTACAAACTTCTCCGGCAGGGGCTGCGGCATGCCGGCGGCACC
>NZ_KI914780.1:13340-14917 GCF_000520535.1 Arthrobacter sp. H41 | reverse complement strand
CCACTGCCGCCGGCCGTGGCGTCAGCCGGAACACCAAAGGACAGCGCCCTCGCGCCGCCGCAAGCTAGGAAAAGGTAACTGACGTGCCCATTGGCAAGGTGAAATGGTTCGACACCGAAAAGGGATTCGGCTTCCTGGCAACCGACGACGGCAAGGAGGTCTTCCTCCACGCCTCTGCGTTGCCTGTCGGGGTGACCGAGGTGAAGCCGGGAACCAGGTTGGAATTCGGCGTCGCGGACGGGCGCAGGGGCCCGCAGGCGCTGTCGGCCCGGATTCTTGAGGCCCAGCCCTCGATCGCCAAGGCAACGCGCAAGAACGCCGACGATATGGCCGTCATCACCGAGGACCTGATCAAGCTCCTCGACGACGTCTCCAATGGCCTTCGGAAGGGCCGCTACCCCGAGAAGTCGCACGCCACCAAGGTGGCCGCCGTCCTGCGCGCTGTCGCGAACGATCTCGACGTTTGAGGCGCCCATGATGACCAGCGGCCAGTTCCAACCCGAAGACGGCGGCGCTTCCCCGGAAGTCGTGCCGGTGGCGAAGCGCCGCGCTCCGAAGCGGCCGGCGAAGGCCGACGCCCTGCTCGAGGCTGCCGTCGAGTTCGCCCGTGCGGGAGTGCTCCAGGTCGCGCCCGCCGAGCAGGTGGGCCGGCACGTCACCTCCTATCCCGACGGCGACCGGCTGCTCACCCACCGTTTCGAGGCGTTCGTGCCCGGCTACGGCGAGTGGGAGTGGTTCGCGACGCTCGCGCGGGTTCCGCGCGGCAAGGAACCCTCGATCTGCGAGGTGGGCCTGCTGCCCTCCGAAAGGGCGTTGCTCGCTCCTGAGTGGCTGCCGTGGTCCCAGCGGGTGCGGCCCGAGGATTCGCAGGATGATGCCGAACCGGCTCCTGCCGCCGTCGNCCGCCGTCGAGAAGCCGATGGTGGTGGAGGACGGCGCGCTGGTGGAGGCCTCACAGCCGGAGCCGGCGGAGGACGTTGCCGGGGGCGCTGCCGAGGACGGTGCTGCCGACGAAGATCCGGCACAGGAACAGGGAACCGGGGCGGACAGCTAGTTGGGGCGGGACCGGGCAGGGGAGGGAGCAGCAGCCCGATGAGCACCTTCCGGTCCTTCGGTATCCGCAACTACCGCCTGTGGTTCATCGGCGCGATGGTGTCGAACATCGGGACCTGGATGCAGCGCACCGCGCAGGACTGGCTGGTCTACGACATCCTGACCGAGCAGGACGCCTCGGCCCTCGGTATCGTGATGGCACTCCAGCTTGGTCCGCAACTCCTCATCGCTCCCTGGGCCGGCCTCGTCGCCGACATCGTGGACCGCAGGAAACTGCTCATTCTCACCCAGCTCCTGATGGCCGCGCTCGGGGTGGGGCTCGGGCTGATGGTGCTCGCCGATACCGCCGAGCTCTGGCATGTCTACGCCTTCGCGCTCGCGCTCGGTGTGGTGTCCGCCTTCGATGCCCCCGCACGCCAGGCCTTCGTATCCGAGCTCGTGCGTGATGACTACCTTCCCAATGCGGTGGCCCTCAACAGTGCGTCCTTCAATGGCGCCCGGCTGGTGGGACCCGCCGTGGCGGG
>NZ_KI914780.1:4685-13240 GCF_000520535.1 Arthrobacter sp. H41 | reverse complement strand
CCCGCCGTGGCGGGCCTGCTGACCGCCGGCGTCGGGCCCGGTTGGGTGTTCCTGATCAATGCAGTCACGTTCGGGGCCATGGTCTACGTGCTCCTGGTCATCCGGTCCTCCGAGCTCCGGCCCCAGCCGAAGGCTCCACCCGGCAGGGGGCGCATCCGGGCGGGGTTCCGGTATGTCCTCGACCGGCCGGACCTGATGGTGGTGATGCTGGCCATCTTCATCGTCGGTACCTTCGGACTAAATTTTGCCGTCTACATCGCCGCGATGGCACGCACCGAGTTCGGCCAGGGCGCCGGAGTGTTCGGGCTCCTCTCCTCGGTGATGGCGGTGGGCTCCGTGGCGGGGGCGCTGCTCTCCGCACGCCGGGCAAGGCCTCGGCTCCGCTTCATCTTCGGTGCTTCGGCAGCGTTCGGCCTTGCCTGCGCAGCGGCCGCCGTAGCACCGACGCTGTGGATTTTCGGCCTCACCCTGGTTCCGGTGGGACTGTTCGCCCTGACACTGATGACAAGCGCCAACGCCTACGTCCAGACCACCACGGAGCCGGGAATGCGCGGGCGGGTCATGGCGCTGTACTTCGCCATCTTCCTGGGTGGCACCCCGCTGGGTGCGCCCGTGGTGGGCTGGGTCTCGGATGCCTTCGGTCCCCGCTGGAGCCTGGGGGTGGCCGCCGCGGCGGGTCTGATCGCGGCCGCCGTCGGCATCCTTTGGGCGTGGCGGTACCACGACGTGCGGCTGCGTTACGACCGTTCGGTTCCCCGTCGCCTGCGTATCGGTGGCGCTGCGGGCGACGGGTACTGACCGCTTCTAGGCGTACCCGGTGGGGCTGAGTTCGGAGACGAGGTCGGAGGTCAGCGATTCCACGACCTGATGGAACAGGAGCTCGCCCTTTTCCGCATCCGAGCCGGTGGGCGCGGAGAGGCACCCGCTCGCGGGAGTGCGGGAGGGAACTACCGGAAGCCTGTCGAACCTGGGCAGCTCCGCCGGCTGGTGGTCGACGGCCCGCTCGAGTTCGACGAGCTCCGGTTTCAGGTGGAGCATGAGCGATGTCTCGAGCACTCCGCCATGCTCGATCGCCCAACCGGGAAAGCCGTCGGGATAGACGGTGGCCAGCGTTCCCTCTGCTACGTAGTCCCAGTAGGACAACAGAAGGACGCACCGATCGTCGCCGGCGCTGATGCCGAGTTCTGTGAGCGCAAGGTCGATACCCTCGTAGAGGAACTGGTAGTTCTCGTAATGCCCGTTGAGGAAGACGATTCGTCGAACGCCCTGGTTGAACAGGGAAACCGTCAGGTTCCGTGTCAGACCGATCAGCGTGGCGGCATCCAGGCTCGTGGTACCGGGAAGATGGTTGCCTCCCCCTGATTTCTGCTGTGATTTGTAGCCGTAGGTGACAGGTTGGGCAACCAGGGCGCCGACGGCCTCGGCGACGGCGGTGGAGATCAGTGTGGACAGGATGGCGTCGGTGCCCATCGGCAGATGCGGGCCGTGCTGCTCCAGTGCGCCGACAGGAACCACGATGGTGCCGGAGCCGGTCTGCAGCCAGCTTCTGAAGGTATGGGCGTCCGTCTCCGACATCTGCACGCTGGACGGCCTGGGTGCGGTGGGGAACCTCTCTGACGTCATGGCGTGCCTCCCGGCATCGGTTCTGGGGCCGGCGCGGACTCATCGCCGCGCCGGCAGCGAAATGCTGGGCTAGGCGTCGCGTCGGTGGGCTACCGGAAAGTCGTCCCCGTCCGCCGGATCGTCCTCCTCGCGGTGATGCGGATCGTTGACTTCCCTCTCGAGCCGCTTGACATCCTTGTCCCGATTCTTCAGTCGCCTGATGAGGTTGGCGATCATCAGGAGAATCACGAACGAGAAGGGGAATGCGCCGATGATCGTGCCGGTCTGTACTGTGTCGACCACTGCGGTTCCGCCGATGGTCAGCAGGATCAAGGCCACCGAGGCGATACTGACGACCAGGACCACCCTGAACCAGGGGCCTGATTTCTTCGGTGCCGAGACGAACTCCGCAAGTGCGTAGGTGCCGGAGTCGAGGCTTGTCACGTAGTAGGTCGCTACGAGGATGGTGGCGATCACCAGCAGCGCTCCTCCGACGAACGGAACCATGGTGAGCATGGAGAACAGGCCGCTGGAGGTATCGGCCGCGACGTCCGCGGAGATCGAGCGCTCGGATGCGTCGTCGTAGAAGATGGCCGCAGAACCGAGTACGCCGACCCAGATCATCACGATCAGGGAGGGAATGACTGTCACGCCGATGACGAATTCGCGGATCGTGCGGCCACGGGAGATCCGTGCGATGAATCCGGCGACGAATGGCGAGAAGGCGATGACCCAGCACCAGATGAAGACGGTCCACCAACCGTTCCAGCTATCCTGCCAGCTGCCCAGCGGCGTGGAGGACGTGGGGGCGTCGGTCCAGAAGCTCATCGGGATGAAGTTGTAGAAGAAGGAGCCGAACGTCTGGGAGATGTTCGAGATGATGAAGATCGTCGGACCGAAAACGAACACCGCCACCACCAGGACGATACTCAGGATCGAATTGGCCTCACTGACCCGCTTCATGCCCTTGTTGACGCCGAGGAAGGCGGATACCGCGGTCAGTCCGCCGAGCGCGACGATCACGCCGATCCAGAGGCCGATGCTGGGCGGGACGCCCGTGAACGAGGACACGCCGGAGGTGAACTGCAGGGCCGCGAAGCCGAAAGACGTAGCGAGCCCCAGGACTGTGGCGATGATCGCGAGAAGCTCGACGATCACGCCGGAGCCGCGCTGGATCCGCTTGGGCAGTATGTCGACGGTCGCTTCCCGGAAGGTGAGGGTCTTTCCGAGGTTGTGGTGCGAATACGCCAGGCAGACGGCAACGACGCAGTACATGGCCCATGCTGTGAGGCCCCAGTGGAAGTACGTCCACACGATGCCGCCCTCTGCAGGGTTCCCGTTAGCGGGAACCACCGGGCTCTCGTCACGCAGCATGATCGGTTCCGCAACCGACCAGAAGATGAGCCCGATTCCCTGACCGCAGGCGAAAAGCATGGAGTACCACGCGAAGCTGCTGTGTTCGGGTTTGGCCTTGGGGCCACCCAGGCGGACCTTGCCGACGCTGCTGAAGGACAGCCAGCAGCAGACAGCGAGTGCGATGACCGAATAAAGGACGAACAGCCAGGTGAAACCTGAGGTGACGAAAGTGCGAAGCTCTCCGATCACGCCGGCTGCTCCGGCTGGATCCAGGGTCACTGCGACGATGAGGGCGACGATCAGGACCGGGGGGACGATCTTGATGATCGCGCGGTCAAGAGGGGGCGTGATCCGCCCGCGGAACCGGGGGAGTTCGACTTGCCGTGATCGCCTGTGCCTGCTGGTCGCGGCCTCTGCCTCTGCCTCGTCGGAGGTAGCCGCAACGCCCTCAGGAGCATACGGCGTTGACCCGCTTTTTGGTTTCTCTTGTTCGTGGATCGACATGCCAGCGTCCCTTTCAATGGGCGACCGCGACCGGTCGGCTGTGAGTGGTCTTCTCGATGGGGAGGAATACCGTACTGCAGATTTTTAGTTGCAATATGCACAACACGGTTGCAGGGAGTCTTACAGTGACGCGCCCCACAGTCAAGGGTGGTGCCGGTTGCTGGTCATCTCGGTGACGGTCGCAGGAAGTATCTACTCGTCCACCTGCCCGGGGAAGCGCGAGGCGACGCTGATCAGCGCGTTGGGCTCTTCGACGCCGGCGGAGAAAATGCCACGCGGGCGCTTCCGGTACATCGAGGCGCCGCAGGCAATCCTGTCCGCGGCCAGCGCTGCCGAGGCCACTGTGTCGCCGGGATGGGTGCTCAGTTCCACCCCGTCAAGGGTGAACTCGATCGTGGTGGACCTGTCGATGCCTTGACCGTGAACCAGGTCCACGTCGAGGCGTCCTGCCTGCCGTGCTGCGGGCTCCGCGGGGCTCACTTTGTTCCTCCAACAGGTGTGCTCTCCTGTGCGTGGACGAGTTCCGGCAACGCGGCATCGGGGCGGGCCCACAGGCAGTTGGAGCGGCTGATGGTGATTTTGCAGGCCATATTGCCACCGGGCAGCCTCTTCGGCGAAACCGTGGGTCGCCAGCGCGGGAGTTCCGCAGATCCACCAACCCCAGATGCACATCACACGTCGACCTGCTGAATGCGATCGCCGCTGGAGATGCGGATCGGGTGGGAGGGTTGGCGCTGGAGCACATCACCAGCTTCGAACGGATCATCAGGGCTGTCCTCTGGAGTGCTCGACCCCAGAGGCCACGCCTTCGACTCGCAGGTTTGGAGTCGTAGCGTGCCCTCTTTTGCGGGCTGAGAGCCCGGTGCTTGACAGTGACGCGGACCACTCATAGTCTGGTGCAACCCCGTTGCGTTCAATGCAACTCATACTTTCGGTGGTTGACATGACTCAGAGCTCCAAACCTTCGGTCGGCAGTTCGGAAGCCGAGGGTTCCGCACGAATCGCCCGTACCTCGGACTCGCCTCAGGACCTCGGCCCCACCCTCAGTGGCAGGGATCGGCCCGACCCGGCCGGAGTGGGCAGGAAGACCCGTAACAAGGTCGTCGCCGCGAGCTTCATCGGCAACTTCGTCGAATGGTTCGACTACGCGGTCTATGGCTACCTCGCGGTGACGATCACAGCTGTCTTCTTCCCGGAGTCGGATCCCCAAACGGGACTCATGCTGACGTTCGCCCTGTTCGCCATCTCATTCCTGGTCCGCCCCCTGGGCGGTTTCATCTGGGGGCACCTGGGCGACAGGATCGGCCGCCGAACCGCGCTGTCCTGGTCGATCCTGATCATGTCCGGAGCCACCTTCTGCATCGCACTGATCCCCTCCTACGAGACCATCGGCATCTGGGCACCCATCCTCCTGCTGATCATCCGCGTCGTCCAGGGCTTTTCCGCGTCGGGTGAATACGCGGGCGCATCGGCATTCCTCGTCGAGTACGCGCCGGCCAACCGGCGCGGCCTCTACGCCGCCGTCGTTCCGGCCAGCACCGCGACCGGGCTGCTCCTGGGTTCCCTCCTCGCCGCGCTCCTGACAGGCCTCCTCAGCACCGACCAGATGCAGGACTGGGGATGGCGGCTACCATTCCTCCTGGCCGCACCCATGGGCCTGATCGGCCGTTATATCCGGACCCGGCTCGAGGATTCGCCGGCGTTCCGCGAACTGGCAGAGGAGGACGACGTCATCAAGGCGCCGGTCAGGTCCATGTTTCGCGACCACTGGCGACAGTTGCTCCAGGCAGTCGGGGCGGTGCTGCTGAACGCCGTCGGATTCTACGTGATCCTCAGCTACATGCCCACCTACCTCTCCCAGGAACTGGGTCTCGATGAGACCGCCTCCTATGTCGCCACGACAGTCGCGCTTGTGACCTACATCGGCTTCATCTTCGTCACCGGCATGCTGTCGGACCGCTACGGGCGAAAGAGGGTGCTCATCAGCGCCTCGGTGCTGTTCATCCTGCTCACGGCGCCGGCTTTCATGCTGCTCGATACCGGGAACTTCCTGGTCATCATCCTGGTCCAGATCCTCCTCGGCGCCATGCTGACCCTCAATGACGGAACACTGCCCAGCTTCCTCGCGGAAATGTTCCCCACCCAGATCCGCTACTCCGGGTTCGCCGTGAGCTTCAACGTGTCCAACGCCCTCTTCGGCGGCACGGCACCCTTCGTCGCGACGCTCCTGATCGCGACCAGCGGGAGCAACCTCGCGCCCGCCTGGTATCTGATGGGGGCTGCCGCAATCTCGCTGATCGCCGTCGCATGCTCCGCTGAAACCAGCCGCAAGCCACTCCAGCAACGCTGACCAACAACTTTCCCGCAACCAAGTAACCGCAAGAATGAAGGAGAACACCGTGAGCATTTCCGTACCTGCCACCAGCGTCGCCGGGCTCGAGCGCCTGAAGGTCCTGCATAATGGCCAGAAGTCGCCCCTGACGTTCTCGGACGCCGAGTTCGAACGCCGCCTCGGCGGTCTGCGCCGGATCATGGCGGCCAAGGAGCTGGATGCGGTGATCCTGACCAGCTACCAGTCGATCAAGTACTACTCCGACTTCCTGTTCACCTATTTCGGGCGGTCGTACGCAATGGTCGTCACCGCCGAGGACACGGTGACCGTCACAGCCAACATCGACGCCGGAATGCCCTGGCGCCGCAGTTATGGCGAGAACATCGTCTACACGGACTGGCGCCGCGACAACTACATCCATGCCATTGAGGAGGCGCTTCGCCAGCGCGGCGTGGCTGCTCGGCGCCTCGGGGTCGAGGACGACTCGCTGCCCCTGGACAACCGGAACAAGATCCAGGCGGCCTTCGACGGCGCCACCCTGGTCGATGTCGCGCAGGACGCCATGCGCCAGCGCATGATCAAGTCCGCGGAGGAGATCGAGGTCATCAAGCATGGTGCCCGCATCGGTGATCTCGGCGGCGAAGCGATCAAGTCCGCCATCCGCGAAGGGATCTCGGAGTACGAGGTCGCCCTGATCGGGACCGAGGCGATGGTGCACGAGATCGCGCGGACGTTCCCCGACTCCGAGATCCGGGACACCTGGGTGTGGTTCCAGTCCGGAATCAATACCGACGGGGCGCACAACTGGGCGACGACGCGGAAGCTCCAGCGCGGCGACATCCTCTCCCTGAACTGCTTCCCGATGACCAGCGGCTACTACACGGCACTGGAGCGCACCCTGTTTCTGGGGGAGCCGGACGAGCGCAGCCTCGAGCTGTGGAATGTGAACGTGGACGTCCATCGCCGCGGCCTGGAGCTGATCAAGCCTGGAGCTGTCTGCAAGGACATTGCCGCCGAGCTCAATGAGATCTACGTGGATCGCGGCCTGCTCGCGAACCGCACGTTCGGCTACGGACACTCCTTCGGCGTACTCAGCCACTACTACGGACGTGAAGCCGGACTGGAGCTGCGCGAGGACATCGATACCGTCCTGGAGCCCGGCATGGTGGTGTCCATGGAGCCGATGATCACCGTCCTGGACGGTCAGCCGGGTGCAGGAGGCTACCGTGAACACGATATTCTCGTGGTCAACGAGTCCGGCGCGGAGAACATCACCAAGTTCGGTTTCGGGCCGGAGAACAACATCATCCCCTGCTAGCAGCGGGGCCCCGGGGAATCTCTCCCCGGAGAGGCGGAGGGCGGCAAGGTCTGTTTGCAGGTCTTGCCGTCCTCCACCGCCATATCGAGGAGTGGGATCATGCCCAACCAGGCAAACGACGCGAACGCCGAGCCGAGAAACGCTTCGGTGATCGTCAACGTGGTGCAGGTTCTGCGCTGTTTCACGACGGACGCCCCGCTGCTCGGCGTCACCGAGATCGCGGCGCAGGTGGCGCTGCACAAGTCAAGTGTTTCGCGCATTCTGGCGACCCTCGAACAGGAACGGATCGTCGAACGCGACGAACTGTCCCGCAAATTCCGGCTCGGCATGGGCCTGATCGCCATCGCCGGTCCACTGCTGGCCAACCTCGATGTGCGCAGGGTCGCCTTCCCGACGCTGAAGGAGCTGGCCGAGTCCACCGGCGAAACGGCAGCCCTCAACATCTGGGACGGCTCCGAGTCGGTGTCCGTGGAGCAGATACCCAGCAAGAAGCAGGTCAAGCACACCTCACCCATGGGCAGCCGCTATGCGACGGCACTGAGCGCGACGATCCAGGTCTTCCTGGCCTTCGAGGAAGAAGCGTCGGTACGCAAGCTGCTCGCCGCCGGAACCGTGGATCTCGGCGGACCCAGGGCCGGCTCCATCGATGACTACGTGGCACGCCTGCGCGGGGTTTACGAACGCGGCTATGCCAACAATTTCGGCGAGACCTCGCCGGAGGAGGTCGGCGTCGCAGCTCCGGTCCTCGACCACCGCGGGACTGTCGTGGCGGCCGTTCTGATCGCGGCACCCTTTTATCGCGTACCGGAGGAACGCCTCGCCGACCTGGGTGCTGCCTGCAGGGACGCCGCCGACGGAATCAGCCGTCGGCTCGGAGCGCAGCCGACGGATCCGGCAGGTCAAATGATCGCCGCCCTCCGGCTACCGGGTGCCGCCGGATAGCAGGCGGCCCCGAACCTCGGCGCGGACGGCTGCCTAAAGCTGCCCGACCACGTAGTCGATGCACTCGAGCAGCGCGGAGACATCGCTCGGTTCGATGGCCACGAACGTGGCGATGCGGAGTTGGTTCCGGCCCAGCTTGCGGTAGGGCTCGACGTCGACGACACCGTTGGCCCGGAGCACCCGGGCGACCCTTGCGGCGTCGACGGAGTCCGCGAAGTCGATGGTCGCAATGACGTTCGACCGATCGTCGGGGTTCTGTACGAAAGGTGTGGTGAGCGGCGACGCCTCGGCCCAGGAGTAGATGCGCCCGGCCGAATCAGCGGTTCGTGCCGTGGCGAACGCGAGCCCGCCGCTCTCGTTGAGCCACTTCACCTGCGCATTGAGGGTGATGAGCGTGGAGAGCGACGGCGTGTTGTACGTCTGATTCAGGCGCGAGTTGTCGATGGCGGTCTGCAGGTTCAGGAAATCCGGAATCCAGCGGCCCGATCCGTTGAGCGATGC
>NZ_KI914780.1:0-4585 GCF_000520535.1 Arthrobacter sp. H41 | reverse complement strand
GAAGTAGTAGACGTCCGCCTGACTGACATCGACGTCGAGTCCACCCGCGGCGGAGGTGGCGTCGATCAGGGTGAGGGCGCCGTCGTCCGCCCCGTCGACCCGCAGCACCGGAGCTGCGACGCCGGTGGAGGTTTCGTTCTGGGGCCAGGCATAAACAGGCCGAGCCACAGGCCGCCGTCAGACGCGAAGTTCTTCTGCGGCGCGAAGTAGTAGACGTCCGCCTGACTGACATCGACGTCGAGTCCACCCGCGGCGGAGGTGGCGTCGATCAGGGTGAGGGCGCCGTCGTCCGCCCCGTCGACCCGCAGCACCGGAGCTGCGACGCCGGTGGAGGTTTCGTTCTGGGGCCAGGCATAGGCATCCACGCCCTGCTCGGGCCGAGCCGTGGGGCGGGTGCCCGGCTCGGAGGTGAGGATGCTCGAGGCCTCGAGGAACGGCGCCCTATCGGTGGTCGAGGCGAACTTAGAGCCGAACTCCCCGAAGGAGAGGTGCTGAGCGCGGGACCTCACGAGCCCGAAGGCGGCCACATCCCAGAAAGCCGTGGAGCCGCCGACGCCGAGGACCACCTCGTAGCCCTCGGGTGCCCGGAAGAACGTCGACAGGCCGTCGCGGACCTCGCCCACGAGGTTGCGGACCGGTGCCTGGCGGTGGGAGGTGCCGAGAATCGATTGTCCCGCGTCGGCAAGGGCCGCAAGCTGGCCGGCGCGGACCTTCGAGGGGCCGGCTCCGAAGCGGCCGTCCAGGGGCAGCAGGTCGGCGGGGATGCGGATGTCGGCGTTGTCGGTCATCGTTTCATTCTGCCCCAACGATGAAGCGCCGACCCATTTATGACCCGGAGGCCCTGCCAGTCGGCGCGGACCGGGAACGGATCCCTTCCCGGAGGCGGGAAGCGAGCGGAGTAAGGGTGCTGACGCATAGGTTAACCTTGGGAGGGGGCGCTGGCCTTCCGTCCCGCACCCCGCACTGCATCAAGGAGTTGAACCGCATGACGGATCTCATCGATACGACCGAGATGTACCTGCGGACCATCCTTGAGCTCGAGGAAGAAAGCATCGTCGCATTGCGGGCGCGGATCGCGGAGCGGCTCCGCCACTCCGGGCCCACTGTCTCGCAGACGATCGGGCGGATGGAACGTGACGGACTCGTGGTCGTCTCAGGGGACCGGCACCTCGAGCTCACCGAACTCGGACGGCGCCGGGCAACCGAGGTCATGAGGAAGCACCGCCTTGCGGAACGGCTGCTGAGCGACGTCATCGGGCTCGACTGGGCGTACGTCCACGATGAGGCCTGTCGCTGGGAGCACGTCATGAGCGAACGCGTGGAGAGGCGTCTGTACGAGCTGCTCGGCCGGCCCACGCAGTCGCCGTACGGCAACCCCATCCCAGGCCTCGAGGCGTTGGGTGGAGTGTCGACGGACTTCCTCACTGACGGCGTCGTGACCCTGCTGGCAGCCATGGAGACGTATCGCAGCGATTCCAGGGTCACCCTCCTGCGCCTGGCCGAGCCCATCCAGGTGGATCCCGAACTGCTCACCCAGCTGGACGAGGGCGGGCTGCGGCCCGGCGCGTCGCTGAGCCTTGAATCGGTGGGCGGGTACGTGTCGGTGCGGGTCCCGGGAATCGAGGGCGCCCTCGAACTGCCGCCCGAGGTCGCTGCCCATGTTTTCGTCTCGGTGGGCGCGCCGGTCTAGACGGCGCATACGATCTAACCGTGGGACGGCAACGGAGGCAGGCAGCAGGCACGGCAGCGGGCAATTCGCCCCGCATTGCGGAGGACCCGGTGACGTGGACAGCATCGTGCACTATGCAACGCCCGGCAACGCACGGCGCGGTCAGTGCCGCGGCGGCGTCCTATGCGGCAAACGCAGCGCTCGGCACCGCCGTCCTGCTCGGGTTGGTCGACACCTCGCGGGTCGGGTGGGTGCACCACCTGCTCTACGGAGTGACGTGCCTGACCACCGCTGCGGCGATGCTTGCGGCAGCGGCTGATCCGCACGGCAGGCGTACCTGTGCCGCGTTGGCCCCGGCCGTCCTCCCGCTGGCGGTCATCCCCTTCGCCGGCACGCACGGCCGTCGTCATCCTGCGGTGGCGCTGGCGGCTGCGCCCTTCTACGCGGCAGCGCTGCTGCGGGCCTGGAGATAAGGTATGGAGTTCCTCGATGTTGTGCGACGGCGGAAGACCACGAACGGGCCGTTCCTGCCCACACCGGTCAGCGAGGCCCACCAGCGGTCAGCGAGGCCCACCAGCGGCTCCTGATGGAGGTGGCGGGCCGCGCCCCCTCGCAGCTCAACAGCCAGCCATGGCGGTTCGTGGTCATCGAGGACCGCACAACGATCGAGAGCGTGGCGTCCATCAGCGGCGGCAGCATGACGGCCGCCATGTCCAACGGCACGTTCTTCGAGAGGTACAAGCCCTACTTCCGCTTCAGTGCCGAGGAAATGGCGACGCGGCGGGACGGTATGCTCTTCGACCGGCTACCGCCCCAGCTCCGGCCCTTCACCAAACAGGTGTTCACCCGCCGAGGGCAGGCGATGATGAACGCGCTCCGCGTCCCGCAGAAGCTCGGCGAGGAGAACCGGCGGCTCGTTGCCGGCTCACCGCTTCTGCTCGGCGTCCTGCTGGACCGCTCCGAGTACCGGCCCGGCGAACTGTCCTCCTTCTATTCCGTGTTCAGCATGGGGGCGGCGATGGAGAACATCTGGTTGACAACAGTGGAACTCGGCATGGGCATCCAGTTCATCTCCTTTCCGATGGAGGTGCCCGGCAGATGGGAGCAGATCGGCGGGCTCCTGGCCGTTCCCGACGAGCTCGAGCTGATGGCCGTCTACCGCCTCGGGTACCTCCCCGAGGAGCAGCGCCGTCCGGCCATCGACTGGTCGAGCCATGAACGGAAGCTACCCTCGCAGTACGTGTTCCGTGAAACCTGCGCGACTCCACAGCAGGGCTGGGACGACGGCGGGAGCGGGCGCCCGGCCGGTGGCTGACTCTGGTCGCTGAGGCCTGTGTTGACGACTGTGCTGAGGACTGTGCTGAGGACTGCGGAGCGTCCGGGATTCGCCTGAGAGCTGCGCGCGGCTTACCCTAGCATTGTCAATCCGGAGAACTTCTCCTGAGCGCGGGACGGCAACCGATTCTCGGGACGTAGTCGCAAAGAGGCTTGTGCATGCGCACTCTCGTTCTGAACGCAGGATATGAACCGCTGGCGGTCGTCACCTTCCGCCGGGCGCTGGTGCTTGTGCTGACGGGAAAGGCGAGCGTGGTGGCCGAAGACGACGATCCCGTGGTCGGGCCCACCGAGGTGTTGGGACGCCCCTCGGTGATCCTCCTTCACCGGTACGTCAAGATCCCCTACCGGCATGACGTCACTGCCACCCGGAGGGGCGTGCTCCGGCGCGACAACCACCTGTGCGCCTACTGCGGCAAGACGGCCACGACCATCGATCATGTGTATCCGCGCTCGCGCGGCGGATCGGATACATGGGAGAACCTCGTGGCCTGCTGCCTCCGCTGCAACAACGCGAAGAGCGACAAGACCCTCGCGAGTCTCGGCTGGAGCCTGCGGACCGTGCCGCTGCCGCCCCGCGGGCCCCTCTGGCAGCTACGGGAGCTCGAGAAACCCGCACCGCAGTGGAGCGAGTTCCTCACCGAGTGGGCCGCGTGAGCTTATTCTCCGGCGGGTTCGACGCCGTCGTCCTCGCCGGGGGGCGCTCCTCGCGGCTCGGCGGAACCCCGAAAGCGAACCTCACCGTCCAGGGCCGGTCCCTCCTTGAAATCACCTGCCTCGCGGTGGCCGACGCGCACCGGATCGTCGTCGTCGGGCCGGACTCGGCGGTTCCCGCGGCCCTGACGGAACTGCTGCGTGCGCGGTTCGGCACGGGCGGCCCCGAACTGCGCGTGGTGCGTGAGGACCCGCCCTTCGCGGGTCCCGCCGCCGCGCTGGCCGCAGCCCTGGTCCGGCCCGGTGCCCTCGATCCTCTCGAGAGCTCGCCGGGGCTCCTGGCTGTGCTTGCCTGCGACATGCCGCACGCCGGGCAGCTTCTGAAACTCCTGCTTGCGGCCGCAGCCCGGGATCCGTCGGTGTCGCTCGTCGCCGAGGAGGAGGGAAGGAACCAGCCGCTTGCTGCGCTGTACCGGCGGGACGCGCTCGAGACCGCGGTCGCCGACGCAGCCGCTGCGGGAGGAACCGCGAATCTGTCGATGAAGAAGCTCCTTGCTAGGGTGAGGACCAGAGAAGTCCCGGTTCCCCCGGGCACAACGCTCGACGTCGACACGTGGGACGATGCACGCGCCCTGGGCGTCGACGTCGTCGAGGAGACCCCGGAGGGTACAGATGGACGAGCGCGGGAAACTGCTGGCCGAGTGGTGCGAGAAGCTGCTGAAGGCCTATGAACTCGAGGATTCGACGGTGGATATCGACGCCGTCCTTGCCCTCGCAGGAAAGGCCGCCCACGGCGTGGTGCGGCCGGCCGCACCCCTGACCACCTTCATCGCCGGGTACGCGGCGGGCCTCGCCGTGGGAAGCGGGCAGGCCGGCGAGGAGACCGCCATGCGCTCCGCCATCGGGCTCGCGAACGAGCAGTGTCCG
>NZ_KI914779.1:39814-52000 GCF_000520535.1 Arthrobacter sp. H41 | reverse complement strand
AGCACGAAACGAGCTGACCGGACCTCATTCCTCCAACGACCAGCTCACCAAACCGACCGCCGCAGAAGCCAAAAGGCTTCTGCGGCGGTCGCTTTTTGAGTTGCCGCAGGAATCAGGACCGAAAAAACTGGGTATGCGTCTCAGGCGCCCTCCCGACGACTGTCGGCCCAGTTCTCGGCAGCGGCCAGGTAACGTCGTGCTGCGGAAACCACCTCGTCAGGGTGGGGTTTGATCCAGGACCGCTCAAGATCGAAGAGGGCCTGCTGGGCAATCCGACGGGTCGAAGCCACCGCCGCCGAATCGATGCCGGTAATCTTGCTGTCAGGTATGGGGCTCATACAGGTCATTCGGAGCCACAAGGCTCCGGGAGCGCTTCAGGAGGTTACCAGGAGGTTAACCCTGCCCGGGTGCCGGTTTTGCCAAGCGATTGCTCGGCGGTACCAGAACGGCCGGGCAGTTGCTCTGCGGGTAACCCATCTGGAAGCCCCTCCGCTTCGAAGACAAAGCAGGCAGGCACATCGAGGTGAATGTGCACTCACCAGTGAAGGAATCTCCCATGATCAGCCCACGCAGCGACCGCCGCAGATACTCCCTGGCCTCCGCGGCGGTCGCTCTCCTACTGCTCACCGGCTGCGCGACGAACGCTCCGGCCGACCCCCAAGGAACGGCAGCGACGGCAGCTACGCCGTCGTCGACCGTCACGGCCACGCCCACGACGCCGGCACCCTCGCCACCGACCGCGCCCGTGACGCCGGCACCAGCATCCAACCAACTGCCGGTCCTGCCGGCATCGGCACCGGTCTCGTTCACCATTCCCGCCATCGATGCGGGATCCGAGCTGCTCAGTCTCGGCCTGCGTGAGAACGGCTCACTCGAGGTCCCGCCGGACGGACCCGGCGCCCCGGCGAGTTGGTACAACGACTCCCCCACGCCGGGAGAGCGCGGCCCGGCCGTCCTGCTCGGGCACGTCAACGCCACCGACGGCGGCCCAGGAGTCTTCGCAGACCTCCGCAGCCTCGAGGCCGGCGACACCATCGAGGTTGCCCGTGAAGACGGTACTACTGCCACCTTCATCTTCGACCGCGGGGAGCAGTACCCCAAGGACGAGTTCCCCACCCAGACGGTCTACGGCAACACCGCCGGGTCCGAACTGCGCCTCATCACCTGCGACGGCTACAATCCGGACACCGGCCAATTCGATGACAACTATGTCGTCTATGCGAAGTTGGCTGTCTAGCCCGATCACCCTGAAGGGCGGGTTCCCGGCCGGAATGCATGGTCACCTGCCCGCATCCCGTGTTCAACTGGGGGATAAGCCCAGCACCGGAAATTCGACACTGCCAGGCGCGTTGCGCCGCAACGGAAGGAACTCCCTTGACCGATCTCTCGGCAATCGCCCTCGTCTGTACATTGACCCCGTCACCGGAGCCTTCCAGCAGCGAGCTCATGGCACACCACATCCTCGATGAGCTGAAAGCCTACGGTGTGCAGTCGTCCCTGGTGCGGGTGGTCGATCACAACGTCAAGCGCGGGGTTCTGACTGACATGGGTGATGGTGACGAATGGCCGGCGCTGCGCGAGAAGATCCTTGCTGCCGACATCCTCATTCTTTCCACCCCCATCTGGCTGGGCCACCCCTCGAGCGTCGCCCAGCAGGTCATGGAACGCCTCGATGCGGAACTGTCCGAGACCGACGAGCAGGGCCGACCGATCATGTACGGCAAGGTGGCGGCGGTCGCCGTCGTGGGTAACGAGGACGGCGCCCACAAAACCATTGCCGACATGATGCAGGGGCTGAACGACGTCGGGTTCACCCTTCCTGCCCAGGGCGGTACGTACTGGGTCGGAGAAGCGATGCAGACCGTGGATTTCAAGGATCTGGACCAGGTCCCGAAACCGGTGGCGTCCACCAACGCAGGCCTTGCCCGCAACGCCGTCCACCTTGCACGGATGCTGCGGGAGAAGCAGTACCCGGTGGAGTGAGAAGGTACTAACGGCCAGTGCAGTTAGCGGGACTGTGCGTTGTAGCCCTGTTGCTCCATTGCCGCCCGCAACCGGGCCAGGCCGCCATGGATGCGCGACTTCGCTGTCGGCAGTTTCAGTCCGAGCCGGTCGGCCACCTGGGCATAAGTGAGGCCGTCATAGTAGGCGAGAGTGACTGCTTCGGCCTGGCGGACAGTGAGGGACGACAGGCACGACCGCAGCGTTTCGGTCATGATCGTGTGGTGGACGGTTTCGTCCACTGAATCGACCTTGACTGCAGACGCCTCCTGCGTGTGCCGGGCCCCCCGCTCCCGTGAGCTCTGCTCGCTGCGCACGCGATCGACCGCCCGGCGATGAGTGAGTGTGAAGAGCCAGCTCTGGGGGGAGCCTCGGGATGGATCGTATGTCCCGGCTGCCGTCCACACCTGGAGGTACACCTCCTGGACCACCTCTGCCGCCATGGCGGGGTTCTGGATGACCCTCAGGGCAAGTCCGTACACCCGCCGCGAGGTCCGCTCGTATAGCGCTTCGAAAGCCGCTTCGTCGCCATTCCCCACCTGGCTCACCAATCCGGCGAGTGTCTGCACTGTTGTATCCGCATCGCGGCGCTGGCTGCTGGGCTGGAACATAGGACCGACCTTTCCCAACAGGTGAGGAGTACACGACAAAAACCGCCCCTGGCGCAACGTTACAACACCAGTCACACCCGTAACAGCGGGGTGCGAAGTTGTTACATCGTCGACGCTCAGGAACTCAACTCGACCTGAACCAGTCCGGCCAGCGAGCGCAGCTCCTCTTCGTCTTCCCTGCTGAATTCCCGGGGCTTGTCGTCGATGACGCACAGCGTCCCGATCCTCCAACCGCCTGGCCCCGTCAGGGGGTGTCCGGCGTAGAAACGGATATGCGGAGCCTCAGTGACCAGGGGGTTCGCCGTGAACCGCTGATCGAGCAGGGCGTCGTCGACGATCATGGTGCGGGCGAAGCGAATGGTTTCATTGCAGAAGGAAATTTCGCGCGGCACGTTCTGGCCGATGGGCCCGGAGACGGACTTGATGAACTGATCCTCCTCACCGATCAGGGCGATCGACGCCGAACTCACCCCGAAATGGTCTCTTGCGCGTCGCGTGATTCGATCGAAGCGTTCCTCCGCCGGAGTATGCAGCAGGCCCGTTTTCCGAAGGGAGTCCAGTCGTCGGGTCTCTGCCTCTTCCGGAGCGGACCGCACCGAAGCCAGATCCGGGCAGGCGTCGTCTCCGAAGCTATCCGCTGCATAACCCGAGGCCAGGGCCACGGCTTCGGAACTGTAGTGCGCACGGCAGTCGGACGAGGCAATGTCGTCGAGCAGTTCATTGACCGCATGGGCTATGAGGTCCCGCTGCATCCGATCCAGGAGCAACAGCCCGTTCAGGTAGGCCGCTACTTCGACGTCGCCGCAGGTTCCACCCATGCTCGTGTAGTTCGTCCACACGTCATCATGGTCGACGCCGGGCCGGGACGCGGCTTCAACGGTGAACCAGTGCTGCCTGTTTGCATCCACGACAACTTCCCTCTTCATCAGACCTCAGGCTCGCCGTCCAACGCGCCCCTCAATTGAAGCACCTCGGATCCTGGAAGATCCGCAGCCTCGGCGATGACCATGGCATCCTCACCGTGGCGCAGCGCCGCGGCCACTGCCTCCTCGAGGTTCAGTGCAGCATGGTCGAACTCGAAGGCCGCGGCTTCCTTGTCCGCCGCCGCCACCTGGATCCGGTGGAAATCGTCTCTGTTCATGGCTTGCCAAGCCTTCCGTAGTAGTACCGAGTATCGAAGGAGGAACAACAACCAGGGGGCCCGGCAAGCCGATACTGCGCAGTCTCAATAAGCCCCCGAGAAGAGCATAAAGTATTCGTCCGAGCTGGACGGTTATTACCCGTCACAATGGCCGCAAGGCTAGGCTGGGCGAAGAAGAACGCAGACAAAAGGAGACACCGCCATGCAGATTCTTTTCAAGATCCTCGGAGCCGGTCTGAGCGTGGGCGCCGGTTTCATCGGCACCAAGCTCGTGGACGTCATCTGGCACAAAGCCACAGGTGAGGCCCCACCCAAGAGCAAGGACGGACTGGAGAACACCCTTCGCGCGGCACTGATCTTCGCGATCATCTCGGGGGCTGTCAGCACCACTATCCAGGTTCTCACCAACCGCACCACGCAGCAGGCCATTGAGCGTTTTGCAAGGACCCGCGGACTCACCTGAGCCGCCGAAGAAGGCCGAAAGGGTGTTCAGCCGGGATCCGGCTGGGCGCCCTTTTTTCTTCGGTCGTCCTTCCGCTGCCGAGCCGCCTTCTCCACCACGTCGTCGAGCTCGTCGATGGTCAGGAGGTCACGGCGCATATGCCGCGTCCGGTAGCCGGCCCGGCCCACCATATGGGCGGAAACGGGACTGGTCAGGAGCTGGAAGATCCAGCAGACCAGCAGCACGGGGATCAGCGCCCAGCTGCGGAACTCCACCGCAAGGGCAAGCAGGAACAGCAGCAGCCCCAGCACCTGCGGCTTGGTGGCCGCATGCATCCGCGACAACAGATCCGGAAACCGGACCAGGCCGACACCCGCGGCCAGGGACATCAGCGCTCCACTGATCAGCAGGACGGCGACGACGACGTCGAGCACCGACTGGGAATTTTCCACGATCATTTCCTGTCCGTAACAAAGCGGGCCACCGTGACCGAACCGATGAAGCCGACCACCGACGCCACCACCAGGAACACCAGGTTGTCGAGATTCCCGGTCACCACCATCCGGGTGGCAAGCGCTGCCCCGATGATGGCCAGCACGACGTCGAGCGCGAGGACACGGTCAAGGATCGACGGCCCGCGAGCGGCCCGGTACAGCGCACAGGCCGCGGCCACCGCGAGGATCGCACCCACGACATACGCCACGACGGTCATGACCGGGCCTCCCTTTCCCGCGCGAAGCGGTCCTCTGCCCGCAGCAGCGCCAAGTCCTCTTTCGTCCCCAGAATGCGGATGAGCCAGGCCTCCGTCGCCCGCACGTCGCGGCGGATGGTGTCGGCGTCGTCGTCGGAATTGATGTTCAGGCAGTGGAGGTAGAGGGTCGACGTCGAGCGGTCCACTTCAAGGACCAGGGACCCGGGAATCAGCGAGAGCGCGTGACCGGTCGCCGTGACGAGGAAGTCCGACGAGCTGCGCAACTGGACGGCGACCACGGCATTGCGGAGCCGTGGCCCCTTTGACAGCCCGAGCCAGAACACTTCGGCGCTTGCTGTCACCAGTTTGAACAGGAACCGGACAGTGAAGGGCACAGCCCACAGCACATTGAACCTGCCGCTGAGTTCCACGGGCGGAAGGTAGAACACGTTCGCCACTACATAGGCGATGATCGCTCCGAAAAGGAGATTGCCCGGACTGAAATCCTGCCACAGCGCACCCCACACGATCACGAGCCAGATCACCAGCGGCAGTTCGGTGATCAGCGGAATCCTCTGCCGAATCACCGCGCAACCCCTGTTCCCAGCACCGCGTCGATGTACGGGGTGCGGTCGAGCATCTCCTGCGCAGCACTGTCACTGAGGGTGAACAGCGGGCCTGCCAGCAGCGTGAGTGCCAGGCCCAGACCCACGAGGCCGGCGGTGGGCCCCACCATGGTTTTCGGCAGGAGCTGAACCGGGCTGCGGCCGGCGAACCGGCCCGATGACTTCCCCACCACGTGGCGTGAGGTGCGCAGCCTGGAGCCGTCCTCCTTCGTGGCGAGCAGGATCGGGTCGGGGTGGGTTGCGTCCGAGGGCTGCCGCCAGAACACGCGGTTCCAGACCCGCGCCATGACCAGCAGCGTGAGCAGGCTCGTCAGAATTCCGCCGGCAACCAGCACGTAGGCCAGGGGAGTTCCGAGTTCCACGCCGGCCTGGATCAGGCCCAGCTTTCCGAGGAATCCGGAGAAGGGCGGAATGCCTGCAAGGTTCATGGCGGGCAGGAAGAAGAGCACACCGAGGATCGGTGAGAGTTTGGCGAGTCCACCGAGACGGTCCATGTTGGCGGTGCCTCCTCTCCGCTCGATCAGGCCGGTGACCAGGAAGAGGCTCGTCTGCACGGTGATGTGGTGTGCCACGTAGTAGACGGCGGCGCCGAGCCCGATCCGGGTGGAGATCGCCAGGCCGAAGATCATGTAGCCGATGTGGCTGACGAGGGTGAAGGACAGCAGTCGCTTGATATCCGACTGCGCCAGGGCGCCGAGGATCCCCACCAGCATGGTCAGGAGCGCCACCACCATCAGGAGGGTGTTGATACGGTCCCCGGGGAACAACAGCGTTTCGACCCGCACCATCGCGTAGACGCCCACCTTGGTGAGCAGGCCGGCGAACACCGCGGTCACCGGAGCTGGAGCCGTCGGGTAGGAGTCGGGGAGCCAGAAGGACAGCGGGAACACCGCAGCCTTGATCCCGAACGCCACGAGGAGCATGAGGTGAAGCACCAACTGCGTGGCGGGGTCGACATCCTCGAGTTTCACCGAGAGGTCCGCCATGTTCACAGTGCCGGTGGCGCCGTAGATCATGGCGATCGCGATGAGGAACAGCATCGAGGACACCACGCTGACCACTACATAGGTCACACCGGCGCGGATACGCGGCGTCGTTCCGCCGAGGGTCATGAGCACGTAGCTCGCGGTCAGCAGGATCTCGAACCCCACATACAGGTTGAACAGGTCACCGGCAAGGAAAGCGCTCGAGACCCCTGCCACCAGGATGAGGTAGGTCGGGTGGAAAATCGACACGGGGCCGTCTTCATCGCCGTCCGTCGTACCCTGGCCCGTCGCGTAGATCAGGACGGCGAGACTCACCGCCGAGGACACCACGAGCATGAGCGCCGAGAACTGGTCCACCACCAGCGTGATCCCGAAGGGCGCGTCCCAGCCGCCCACCCGGACGGCGTGCGTGCCGTTGGGCGAGTTGAGCAGGAGGAGCACTTCGATGAGCAGTGTGACGGTCAGGGTCGAGATACTGACCGTGCGCTGCGTGCGTGAATGTCGGATGAGCATGAACGCCACGGCCGCTCCGAGGAACGGGAGGATGACGGCCAGTGGCGCAAGGTCGGCTACGTTCACTGCGCCTCCCTCGAATTGTTCAGTGGGCCCGGACGCTGGGAGCCGGGACGCTCCTCCGCCTCCTGGACGGTCTCCGCATCGGTGCCCTGGTCGGTGAACTCGGTGGTCTCGACGGGCACCTCGGCGTCATCCTCGGCGTCGAAGCTGCCCTGGCCCGCCACGCGGCGGTCCTCGATGTCGTCCTGCACGTCATCCTGGCGACCGAGCACCCAGGAGCGGTAGATGATTCCCAGCATGAAGGCCGTGACAGCGAACGAGATGACGATCGCCGTGAGGATCAGCGCCTGGGGAAGCGGATCCGAGTACTCCTCGGCAGGTGTTCCCGCGACGTAGAGGGGCGCCCTGCCCGCGGGACCACCGGTGGAGAGCAACAGGATATTGGCGCCGTTCGTCAGAAGGATCAGGCCGAGCAGCACCCGCGTCAGGCTCCTCTCGAGGATCAGGTACACGCCGGACGCGAAGAGGACCGCCATGACCACGAGCAGCGTGATGTTGACGCTCACTGGACAATCCCCTCCCCGGTCTCGGTGGACTCCTGGTGTCGGTTCTTGAGTGCGCCCTGCTCCTCGACCCGTGCCTGCCCCTCGCTGCGCTCGTCGATTTCGGATCCGAGGCTGCGCAGGACGTCGAGCACCAATCCCACCACGATCAGGTAGACGCCGATGTCGAAGATCGTCGAGGTGACGAACTTGATGTCCCCGAAAATCGGCAGCGCGAATTCGAAAATGTAGCTCTGGAAGATCGCCCCACCGAAAGCAAGGGGCGCGATGGCGGTGAGTGAGGCAGTGGCAAGGCCTCCGCCCAGCAGCAGGCCTGCGCTCACGGGACTCGCCTCGGCGAGCTCGAACCGACCGCCCGCGAGGTACCGCACCGTCAGCGCAAGACCAGCGGTGAGCCCACCCGCGAATCCACCGCCCGGAAGATTATGGCCCGCCAGGAGCAGATACACCGAGAGCATGATGATCGAGTGGAACAGCAACCGGGTCACGACTTCGAAGATGATCGACCGCCGCTCCGGGGCAAGTGTCCGGCCGGCCACCAGCCACGCATCCCGCGACACCGTCGAGAATTTTTTGGCCAGGGCGAGCGCAGCTTCCTCCCGGCCCGTCCGCGCGAGCGGTTCCTGGCCGCGGTCCACCGTGCCCGATTCGACGCCCACCGCGCGCCGCCGCTTGTCCCCCCTGCCCCGGACGAAGATCAGGCTGGCGATACCGGTCGCGGCGATCGCCAGGACCGACACTTCCCCGAAGGTGTCCCAGGCCCGGATATCCACCAGGAGGACGTTGACGACGTTCTCTCCACCGCCGTCGTTGTAGGCCAGGTCGGGATACGCGAGGGAGACCGGGGCGGCGGTGCGCGAGGCCATCGAGGACATCGCGATGACTGCCATGATCCCTCCGAAAGCAATTCCGAGGCCGGCGCGAAGAAGGCGGTGCCTGCTTCGCTCGCGGTTCCAGAGTCGCGCGGGGAGCGAGCGCAGGGCCAGGACGAAGGCCACCAGCACGATCGTTTCCACGAGGGTCTGGGTGAGGGCGAGGTCCGGCGCCCCCTGCAGCGCGAAGATCAGCGCCATGCCGTACCCGCTCACCCCGACCATCAGCACGGCCATGAACCGCTTGTTGGCCCGAACCGCGACCAACGCGCCGACGATGATCACGACGCCGGCGAGAGCCTGCGCGGGGGAATCGAACCATCGCCAACTGGCGGGCAGGGGTGCGTCGTACAGGATCAGCGCTGACAGCGGCGTCAGGATCGCTGTGGTGAGGATGACGAAGAGGTAGAAGGTCAGCGAACCACGCTGGGTGCGTCCGGTCACCCAGACCGCGACGTCGTCGAGCACCCCGATCGTCGTCCGATAGGAGCGCTCGGCGTCGAGCACCGGCCGGAACGTGTCCTGGGCCCGCTCGATGGAGTCGCGGAGCAGGAACAACAGGATTCCCGCCCCCAGCGTCAGCACCGACAGCAGCAGGGCCGGCGTCCACCCGTGCCACAGCGCGAGGTACACCTCTTCCTCGGGTGCGTCGAACAGCGAGACGTAGGGCTGGACGGCGGCATCGAGCGGTGCGGGCCACAGGCCGAAGGTGACGGTCGCAAGGGTGAGGACGGCTGGAGCGAACAGGAAGGACTTCCGCACGCGCCTGAAGGACGTGGGCTCCTGTTCCTTCTTCAGCGCGAACCCACCCCACAGGAAGCGGGCGCTGTACGCGAAGGTCAGGACCGAGCCGGTCACGATCCCGGTGAGGAGGAGGGCGCCCGGCAGCCCTTCGACCTCCGCAAGGTGAACGAAGGCCTCGTAGACGGATTCCTTCGCCACGAAGCCGAACAGGGGTGGGACCCCCGCCATCGACGCCGCGGCGACTGCAGCGATAACGGCGAGTCCCGGGGCCGAGCGTGCAATACCGGAAAGCTTCCGGATGTCCCTCGTTCCGGACTGGTGGTCGATGATGCCGACCACGAGGAAGAGCGTCGCCTTGAAGAATCCGTGGGCCAGCAGGAGCCCGAGCCCCGCCAGGGCGCCTTCCGGCCCGCCGAGCCCCACCACCATGGTCAGGAACCCGAGCTGGCTCACCGTCCCATAGGCGAGGATGAGCTTGAGGTCGAACTGGCGCAGCGCACGCCATCCGCCGATCAGCATGGTGGCGAGCCCAAGAACCATCAGGACGCCGAACCAGTAGGCGGACTCTGAGAAGCCGGGCGCAAGGCGCGCCACGAGGTAAATCCCTGCCTTGACCATCGCTGCTGCATGAAGATATGCGCTCACCGGCGTCGGTGCCGCCATGGCCGCCGGAAGCCAGAAGTGGAACGGCACGAGCGCCGATTTCGTCACGGCACCGACGAGCAGGAGCACCACGGCGACGTCGACCACGGCCCCGTTACCCAGGAGCTCCTCCGAACGGCCCATGATCTCGGAAAGCCGGTAGGTTCCCGCTGTCTGCCCGAGCATTACGATCCCCACCAGCATCGTGAGTCCACCGAGGGTCGTCACGATCAGCGCCTGGAGTGCGGCCCTGCGCGCTGCGAGGCGGTGCCGTGAGTAGCCGATCAGCAGGTAGGACAGGATGGTGGTCAGTTCCCAGAAGATGAACAGGAGAATGAGGTCGTCCGCGGTGACGAGGCCGAACATCGCGCCCGCGAATGCCAGGAGCTGCGCGCCGAAGGCCCCGACGTCGGGATCGTCCTTCTTGAAGTAGCGGGCGCAGTAGAAGAGGACCAGCGCTCCGACGCCGAGGATCAGGATGGAGAGCACCGCGGCCAGCGCGTCCATCCGGAACGCCAACTCGAGCTGAAGATCGGGGACCCAGGGGTAGACCACCGACGGCGGCACGTTCGGCATGGACGCCGTCGCCGTCTGATCGCTCCCGGTGTATTGGGGGTAGGTAGCCAGGAGCCATGCGAAACCGGCCGCGGGGACTGCGCCCAACACGTAGAAAGCCGATCGTCCCATCCGCTGGAAAAGCACCGGCGCCACCAGTGCCACTGCGAACAGGACGATCAGCAGTGGGAGCAAGTCGGTTTCCTGATCTTCCTGTAGAGGACGGTCGGGGAGGCTTACAACCATTCTACCTGAGGAATACTTTGGGACGTCCCGGTTCCTGTGTTCGCGGGCCCTGTGGGCTCGGCGTACAGCTAGCATGTGCGGTATGAGCCACAACCAGCAGTTGCCCGGGCCGGAAGCCCGTCTTTCGGCCGGGACCACGGCGCCCGCACCGACCGGGCGGATTCTCAGCAGGCCCGTGCTCGCCTGGGCATCCTGGGACTGGGGATCGGCAGCCTTCAACGCGGTCATGACAACCTTCGTCTTCACCGTGTACCTCACCTCGGAACCGTTCGGTGGTGAGGAGCTCGCCTCGCAGTACCTGGGCTGGGGACTTGCCGCCGCGGGAGTGCTGATCGCACTGCTTGCACCGGTCACGGGGCAGCGCTCCGACAGCGGCGGCCGGCGAAGGTTCTGGCTCGGCGTCAACACCCTGATCGTGGCGTCCCTGACGGCCCTGTGCTTTTTCGTTCTCCCGCGCCCCGAACTGCTCATCCTGGGAGTGGCGCTGATCGCCGCCGCGAACATCTTCTTCGAGTTCGCCGGCGTCAACTACAACGCGATGCTGGTGCAGATCTCCACCCCGGCCACCGTTGGCAAGGTCAGCGGCTTCGGCTGGGCGATGGGCTATGTGGGGGGCATCGTGGCGCTCGTCATCGTGCTGGTGGCCTTCATCCAACCCGTAGTCGATTGGCCGGGAGCGCAGACGGAGAACGGCCTGAACATCCGCCTCGTGGCGATTTTTTCCGCGGTCTGGTTCCTGGCCTTCGCCCTTCCCGTGCTGTTCACCGTGCCCGAAGTGCCTCGGCAGCCAAGAACCGCGCACCTCAGTTTCCTTGCTTCGTACGGGCTGCTGGTTCGCCGCGTGAAGGCGATCTACCGGACGAGCCCCCACACCATCTTCTTCCTGCTCGCCAGCGCCATCTTCCGTGATGGACTCGCCGCAGTCTTCACCTTCGGCGGCATCATCGCCGCAGGCACCTTCGACTTCGCCTTCAGCGAGGTCATCCTCTTCGCCATCGCGGGAAACATCATCGCCGCCGTCGGCTCGGTGATCGGGGGTTTCTTCGATGACCGGGCAGGGCCGAAGCGTGTGATCATCGCCGCCCTCATAGGCCTGTTGTTCGCCGGCACGGCCGTTCTGGTCCTCGGGGCCGAGACCTACACGGTCTTCGGC
Source organism: Arthrobacter sp. H41 (assembly GCF_000520535.1). Taxonomy (GTDB): domain Bacteria; phylum Actinomycetota; class Actinomycetes; order Actinomycetales; family Micrococcaceae; genus Arthrobacter_D. The sequence goes on along the minus strand of NZ_KI914779.1, from coordinate 40,211 downwards.
TACACCTGGACGGGGGATACGACGTTCTGGACGTTCGGCCTGATGCTCACACTGTTCGTGGGCCCCGCACAGTCATCCTCGCGGGCCTTCCTCGCCCGCCTTGCCCCCGCAGGCGAGGAAGGGGAGATGTTCGGTCTCTACGCGACCACCGGGCGCGCGGTGAGTTTCCTGGCGCCCGCCCTCTTCGCCCTGTCGATCGGTATCTTCGGGGAACAGCGCTACGGCATCGCCGGGATTCTGGTGGTGCTGCTGGCGGGCCTGCTCGTGCTGCTCCCGGTCAAACCGCCTGGAAGGGCTGCCGCCGCCGTCGTGCCGGGTGCCTGAACCAGCCCCTGACCCCGGCCGCTGACCCCGACTGACCCCCCACTGATTAAGCACCTATGGCGGCTTCGCCGCA
>NZ_KI914779.1:36559-39752 GCF_000520535.1 Arthrobacter sp. H41 | reverse complement strand
GGAGCCATAGGGATGCTCGGCGGGCGAAGTGAGCCTGAAGAAGCACAACTGGCCGATCTTGGAACCGGGCCACAGCTTGATGGGCAGGGTTGCCATGTTGGAGAGCTCAAGCGTCACATGCCCAGAAAAGCCCGGGTCGATGAAGCCCGCCGTCGAGTGGGTGAGCAGCCCGAGGCGTCCAAGGGACGACTTCCCTTCGAGCCGCGCCGCGATGTCATCCGGCAGGGTCACCATCTCGAAGGTGGAACCGAGCACGAACTCGCCGGGGTGCAGGATGAACGGCTCATCCGCGGCGACCTCGACGAGCCGGGTGAGGTCGGGCTGATCCTCCGCCGGATCGATGTGCGCGTACTTGTGATTGTCGAAGAGCCGGAAATAGCGGTCAATCCGTACATCTACGCTCGAGGGCTGCACCATCGCGGCGTCGTGCGGGTCCAGCACGATACGGTTTGCGGAAATTTCAGCTCGGATGTCGCGGTCGGAAATCAGCACCGTTCAACGTTACCAGTCATGCACCTATCTCAGTACGGACGGCGAAGAGCTCCGGAAAGAAGGTGAGCTCAAGTGCTCGCTGCAGGAATCCGACGCCGGAGGAACCTCCCGTGCCCGTCTGGAAGCCGATGGTGCGGGCCACGGTCTTGAGGTGCCGGAAACGCCACAGCTGGAAATTGTCCACGAGATCCACGAGCTCCTCGCAGGCCTCATAGACACCCCAGTGCTCCGCCGCGTTCTCATAGACGTGCCGGTAGACCTGCACCAGCTCCGCGCTGAATACGTGGGCCTGGGTCACATCGCGTTCCAGAAGCGCCGCCGGCACGCTGTACCCGCGCCAGGCGAGGAACGCGATGAACTCGTCGTAGATGCTCGACTGCGCAAGGAGCCCCTCCAGCAGTTCGAAGGCGGCCGGGTCAGCTGCGAAGACCTGCAGCATCTCCTCATTCTTGTTGCCGAGCAGGAATTCGACGGCGCGGTACTGGTAGGACTGGAATCCGCTCGCAGCTCCGAGATCACCGCGGAATTCCGCGTACTCCGACGGCGTCAGCGTCGCGAGGACCGACCACTGCTCGGTGAGGGAGCGCTGGATGTGCTTGATCCGCGCGATGCCCTTCATCGCCGAGCGGAGATTGTCGTGCTGCAGGTGTATCCGCACGGCCCGGAGCTCGTGAAGGACAAGTTTGAGCCATAATTCCGAGGTCTGGTGCTGGATGATGAACAGCATCTCGTCGTGGTGCACCGGGGTACTCACCGGGTTCTGCGCGTCCAGGAGCTTTTCAAGGGAGAGGTACGACCCGTAGCTCATCTTCGCTGACAGATCCCTCTCGATCCCGGCCTCGAGGCTGCGGGTGTTCTTTTCGACGCTCCTGGCTTTCAGCCTAGCGATTGAGCGCCACTGCGCGCCGCACTCCCCCCGGTTCCTGTCGAGGTGTTTTTCGGTGGAAGTGTCTTCGTTGGAAGTGACAGAGGCGAGCGCTAGGTTAAGGTGCAACCCAGGAGGCCCAATGCACATCTGCAGCATCATTCCACCCCATTTGCTGGTGACCATCGCCGAAAGCCCCGATCCACGCCACGCCGCCGCCGCGGATTCGGCCCGCCGGGCGCTGGTCCAGTTGCCTCCGCTGATTGCCGGGCGGTCCCTCGCCCTCGCCGCTCCCGTCCGCCGGGGAACAGCTGTGGCGCCGCAGCTGCAGCGCAGGGTGTCCGACGCCGGTGGAAAGGAAACGCTGCCCGGAACCCTCGTGCGCGGCGAGGGCAAGCCACCTACCGGCGACGCCGCAGCGGACGAAGCCTACGACGGCCTCGGCGCCACCTATGCGCTGTTCAACGATGTATACGGGCGCGCGTCGATCGACGGGGCGGGAATGCCCCTCNGGAATGCCCCTCGACGCTACCGTCCATTACGGCGAGCGCTACGACAACGCGTTCTGGGACGGTACGCGCATGGTGTTCGGGGACGGCGACGGCGAGATCTTCGGCCGCTTCACGGCCTCACTCACCGTCATCAGCCACGAGTTGACCCACGGCTTCACCCAGTACTCCACGAATTTGCAGTACCAGGGCCAGTCCGGCGCACTCAACGAGTCACTCTCCGATGTCTTCGGGGTGCTGGTGGAACAGCGTGAGCTCGGTCAGGAGGCAGCCGACGCGTCCTGGCTCGTGGGGGAAGGAATTTTTGCTGACGGCGTGCAGGGCAGCGCCCTGCGCTCGTTGCGGGCGCCGGGAACAGCCTATGATGACGACGTCCTCGGCAAGGATCCCCAGCCGGCGACGATGACCGATTTCGTGGAGACCGAGTCCGACAACGGCGGCGTCCATATCAACTCCGGCATCCCCAACCACGCCTTCTACCTCGTGGCCAGCAGGCTCGGCGGGCGTGCCTGGGAACGTGTCGGCCACATCTGGTTCGACACCGCCACCGGTGGTGCCGTGCCCGCCGAATGCACTTTTGCCCAGTTCGCGCAGGCCACCGCGGCTGCTGCCCGCGCACGATTCGGACCGGACTCGGAGGAGGCTGCCGCTGTCACCAGCGCGTGGGAAACCGTGGGAGTGGATCGGTGAGGGTTGAAATCTTCCGCTCGCGTTCTGGGACGGTACGCGCATGGTGTTCGGGGACGGCGACGGCGAGATCTTCGGCCGCTTCACGGCCTCACTCACCGTCATCAGCCACGAGTTGACCCACGGCTTCACCCAGTACTCCACGAATTTGCAGTACCAGGGCCAGTCCGGCGCACTCAACGAGTCACTCTCCGATGTCTTCGGGGTGCTGGTGGAACAGCGTGAGCTCGGTCAGGAGGCAGCCGACGCGTCCTGGCTCGTGGGGGAAGGAATTTTTGCTGACGGCGTGCAGGGCAGCGCCCTGCGCTCGTTGCGGGCGCCGGGAACAGCCTATGATGACGACGTCCTCGGCAAGGATCCCCAGCCGGCGACGATGACCGATTTCGTGGAGACCGAGTCCGACAACGGCGGCGTCCATATCAACTCCGGCATCCCCAACCACGCCTTCTACCTCGTGGCCAGCAGGCTCGGCGGGCGTGCCTGGGAACGTGTCGGCCACATCTGGTTCGACACCGCCACCGGTGGTGCCGTGCCCGCCGAATGCACTTTTGCCCAGTTCGCGCAGGCCACCGCGGCTGCTGCCCGCGCACGATTCGGACCGGACTCGGAGGAGGCTGCCGCTGTCACCAGCGCGTGGGAA
>NZ_KI914779.1:35056-36459 GCF_000520535.1 Arthrobacter sp. H41 | reverse complement strand
GAGTGGATCGGTGAGGGTTGAAATCTTCCGCTCCGGCGGCTTCGCGGGCCTCACCCGGACCTGGAGCATCGAGGTGAGCCGTACCGAGGCGGAGGAGCGCTGGGTGCCGCTGGTGGAGGAAGCCGCCCATCGGGATGAGAACCTGATGGATCACTCCGACGACGCCGCGACACCCGACACCCCGCGGGACCGCTTCGTCTACCGGATCGTCATCGGGTACCACGAGGCGACCCTCCCCGAAAGCCGCTTCGGAGAGCCGTTGAGGGAACTGCTGGACCGCGCCAAAGCGGAAGCCCCCGGGTCGGCCGCCGCGTCCCGCCGGGAGGAGGAGGGGCCCACAGCACCCTGAACCTGTTGTAGGGTTATGGAGCGGTTTCAACTGCCGTGCGGGCGTAGCTCAATGGTAGAGCGCTAGCTTCCCAAGCTCGATACGCGGGTTCGATTCCCGTCGCCCGCTCCACGCATCTCCACTGCTTCTCCGCGCGACCCATCAGCTCGGCACAGTTGTCGAAGCACAAGCTGTCGAATGGCGACCATAGAGCCCGCAACGGTACACCAGCGTCCGTCCTGCACGTGCGCAGCCACTTCGTAAGGGTACTGCCTAGCGAATTCTGCTGCTTAGGCATAGGGTCAAAAAACGAAGGTTGCTTAGGCCGGCGTCCCGCTTCGGGGTGTCGGCCGAGCCGGCTACAAAGATGTGGAGGCCCGGTAGGAATGCCGATCAGTCAAAGAAATCGCACTTCCGCCCGACCGCGGCCGCAGCTGGCCGCCGTCGCGTCTGTCCTGATGGGAACCCTGCTGGTCAGCGGCTGTGGACCGGCCGAAAGCGACAACACCCTGACCTGGTATATCAACCCCGATGCTGGAGGCCAGGCCGCGATCGCGGAACGGTGTACCCAGGAGTCGGGCGGCGCTTACCGCATCGAAACGTCGCTGTTGCCCAGTGACGCAGCCTCCCAGCGTGAGCAGCTCGCGCGGAGGCTCGCAGCAGGGGATGCATCGCTCGACATCATGAGCCTCGACCCTCCATTCGTTCCGGAGCTTGCAGGATTCCTGGCACCCGTGCCCGACGGTGTCGCTGAGCGGACCACCGAGAACGTCGTGCAGGGCGCCCTGGATGGTGCCACCTGGAAGGGCGAGCTCGTCACCGTGCCGTTCTGGGCCAACACGCAGATTCTCTGGTACCGCGAGTCGGTAGCCGAGGCAGCGGGGCTGGACATGACCCAGCTTGTGACCTGGGATCAGCTGATCGAGGCTGCCGCAGCACAGGACAAGGAACTGGGTGTCCAGGGAGCGCAGGCCGAGTCGATGACGGTATGGGTAAATGCTCTCATCGAGTCAGCGGGCGGATCCATTGTCACCAATCCGGAGGCTCCCGCCGATGAGCTGGAGCTGGGGCTCGT
>NZ_KI914779.1:19955-34956 GCF_000520535.1 Arthrobacter sp. H41 | reverse complement strand
CTCGTCTCCGAGGCCGGGCGGGAAGCCGCGCGAATCGTCTCGACCATCGGCGAAGAGGGCCTCGGCGGACCCGGCCTCGCAACGCAGAACGAGAATGCCTCGCTGGATCTCTTCCAGAGTGACGCAGGATCGTTCATGGTCAACTATCCCTTCGTCTGGCCGGCAACGGTCGGCGCTGTCGAAGCCGGAACCCTCGACGAGGCAGTCCTCGAAGATATCGGCTGGGCCATCTACCCACGCGTCTATGAAGATCAGGAAGCCGCTCCTCCCCTGGGTGGCATCAACCTCGGAGTAGGTGCGGAAAGCGATAACCCGGCTCTTGCCTATGAGGCGATCGAATGCATCGTCTCGGTCGAGAACCAGGCGGAGTACTTCGTCACCAACGGTAACCCTCCCGCGAACACCGAGGCCTATGAGGACGCGGCGATCGAAGAGGCATTCCCCATGGCGCCGGTCATCCGGGATTCGCTGCAGCAAGCGGCGCCGCGTCCGCAAACACCGTTCTACAACGAGGTATCGACGGGGATTCAACAGACCTGGACCCCGCCATCGAGCGTGGATCCCGAGACCACACCTGAGATATCCTCCGAATTCATCACCGCGGTCCTACGAGGAGAGAGGCTGCTATGACCTCCGCCATACCTGCACGATCAGCGAATCCGACGAATTCCCCGGACAACAAGCCCGGCGTCGAAACGCGGTCCACACCGGATAAAAGGGCTAAGAAGCAGTACAGCGACCGGGTGAAGGCGGAGCGCAAGCTCGGCTGGATGCTCGCCGGACCTGCCTTCGTGATCATGCTCCTCGTGACCCTCTACCCCATCCTGCAGGCCACCTACGAGTCGCTGTTCCAGTTCAGATTGACTGCGCCGGACGAACGGGAATTCATCGGCCTGGGAAATTACGCGGTGATCCTCACTGACCCCGTGTGGTGGCGCGACCTCGGAACCACCCTCTTCATCACTGTAGTCACGGTCGCGGTGGAACTCGTCCTCGGCTTTGCCCTCGCACTCGTGATGCACAAGGCGCTGAAATCGGTGCGAGGACTGCTTCGCACCGCCATCCTCGTGCCGTACGGCATCATCACGGTGGTCTCCGCATTTGCCTGGTTCTACGCCTTCGACATCAACTCCGGTTACATCAACAGCTGGTTCGCCTGGCTTCCCGGCATCGATGAAAACACCAACTGGTTCGCACAGACCGGTACCGCCCTTTTCGTGATCATGGCCTCCGAGATCTGGAAGACCACACCGTTCATCTCGCTCCTGCTCCTGGCAGGATTGGCCCAGGTGCCGGACGAGTTGAGCGAAGCCGCGAAAGTGGACGGGGCAACGTGGTGGGAGCGGATGCGCAAGGTCATCATTCCCAACATGAAAGCCGCCATCATGGTGGCCGTGCTGTTCCGGGCGCTTGATGCCTTCCGCATTTTCGACAACGTGTTCATTATGACCAACGGCGCCTACGGTACCGAGGTGCTCTCGCTCCTTGCCTACCGACAATCGATCAGCCGGTTGGAGATCGGCCTCGGGTCGGCCGTCTCCGTCCTTCTGTTCCTCTGTGTCCTTCTCATCTGTTTCATCGCCATCAAGCTCTTCAAAGTAGATCTTGCCGGCTCACAAGGGGGTAAGTAATGACCGACAACAGCACGAAAAACAAGGTCCTCTGGACCGTCGTAACGGTGCTGGTGCTGATTTACGCGCTCTTCCCGGTTGTATCGATCCTCGCGACATCCTTCAAGTCGCCGAGCGACCTCACCAGCGGGAAGTTCCTTCCCTCCTCTGGGACGGCGACGACGTCCAACTACGAGCAGATCCTCGTTGGCAACGCCCAGGACCTGTTCCTCTCCGCACTGCGCAACTCGATCGGCATCTCACTCATCGCCACCTTCATCGCCGTCGTCCTGGCGACACTGTGCGCGTACGCGATTGCGCGCCTCGATTTCCCCGGGAAGAAACTCATTCTCACCACGGCGTTGGCGGTTTCGATCTTCCCCGTCATCTCGATCGTGACACCGCTTTTCAACCTATGGCGGACCATCGGCCTGTACGACACCTGGCTCGGCCTGATCATCCCCTACCTGTCGCTGACCCTCCCCATTTCCATCTGGACCCTCGCGGCGTTCTTCCGCCAGATTCCCTGGGAGCTGGAGCAGGCCGCGCAGGTGGACGGCGCCACGACCTGGCAAGCCTTCCGCAAGGCGATCGTGCCGCTCGCCGCACCGGGCGTCTTCACGACGGCGATCATCGCGTTCTTCATCGCGTGGAACGACTTCGTCTACGGGATCTCGCTCACGTCCACCGAAGCGGCGAGACCCGTCCCCGCTGCACTGGCGTTTTTCACCGGCGCCTCCCAGTTCGAGGCGCCGACGGGTGCAATCTCGGCCGCGGCGATCATCGTCACCATTCCGATTGTCCTGCTGGTTCTACTCTTCCAACGCCAAATTGTCTCAGGCCTGACCTCGGGCGCCGTCAAGGGCTGACGCCCTCCGGCTCAAGAAAAGGATTCGCACCATGGCTTCAATTACCCTCAACAACCTGGTCAAGAAGTACGGCGACGGCTTCCCCGCTGTCAACGACATCAGTATCGACATCGCGGACGGCGAGTTCATCATCCTGGTGGGCCCGTCGGGCTGCGGCAAATCCACGCTGCTGCGCATGATCGTAGGCTTGGAAGACATCACCGACGGTGATCTCCTGATCGACGGCAAGCGGGTCAATGACAAGGCACCCCGCGAGCGCAATCTTGCGATGGTGTTTCAGAACTACGCGCTGTACCCGCACCTCACCGTGTACGAGAACATCGCGTTCCCATTGCGCCTGGCCAAGGGCAAGCACTCGGAGGAACAGGTCGACAAACTCGTCACCGAGGCGGCCTCGACGCTCGAACTGACGGACCACCTGCAGCGCAAGCCGGCCAACCTCTCGGGTGGCCAGCGCCAACGTGTCGCGATGGGACGGGCCATCGTGCGGCAGGCTGATGCCTTCCTCTTCGACGAGCCGCTCTCCAACCTCGACGCCAAGCTGCGCGGGCAGATGAGGTCGGAGATCTCCCAGATGCAGCGCCGCCTGGGCGTCACCTCGGTGTACGTGACCCACGACCAGACCGAGGCGATGACCCTGGGCGACCGCGTAGCAGTCCTCAAGAAGGGCGAACTTCAACAGATCGCCTCACCCCGTGAACTTTACGAGCAGCCCATCAACCTGTTCGTCGCCGGTTTCATCGGCTCACCCTCGATGAACTTCCTGCCTGCCACGGTCGAGGGCAATACCCTGAAGACCGTGTTGGGGGACCTAGCCATCACTCCTGAGAAGGCAGCGAAGGCGGCCGGCAAGAGGGTGGTGCTGGTAGGAGTCCGGCCCGAATTCTTCGAGGACGCCAAGTTGGTCGAGGATTCGAAGCGCGGCCACGGCTCGACATTCACGGCAAGCCTCACGCATACCGAATGGCTGGGCAACGAGCAGTACGGATATATCACTTTCGACCCCGCCCCCGAAGTGCGTGAGCTCCTAAACAATCTCGCCCGCGACATGGATGCCGACGAGCTGCGTCCCCAGATCGTGGTCACCCTCGACGCCGCGAGCCGTATCCGCGGCGGGCGTGAAGCGGAAATCTGGCTCGATACCCGGAAGCTGCACCTGTTCGATCCGGAAACCGGAGAGAACCTGACGCGCGATGCTGCGGCCGGTGCCGCCCTCACGGAGGAAGCGAACGAGGAGCGCGCCGAGGAGATCGCGAATGCCCAGGGCCACTCGCCGCAGGACAGCGATCGCTCGAGGCAAGGCAGCGCTTCGGAATCACCGGATTCGGCGGAAGCACCCCGATCGGCCGGATCAGCAGATGCAGGATCGGCCGGCGGAGCAACCGCTGCCGGCGGCGGGAAACACACTGCTGGCTGACTTGACAGTCGCCGCGCATGCGTCGCCGGTTGCGTCCAAAGCAGTGCCGGGTATCCAGTGCGCAGTAGTAACGGTTTTTCGCGGTGAACGCGGTAATTGCTGCGCAGTGGATGGCCAGGAAGCGTGCTTCCGTTGCCCGGCGGGTAGCGTAGGGCTATGCAGGGCGCTTCCGGGATGAAAGTAGTGGCAGCGTGGCTGCTGGGCCTGGTCCTGGTGGTAGCGGGATTCATCGGCACCGTCACCGTGCTCAACAGCACTCTGTACAGCCCCGGGTATCAGGTCGAGGAATACTTCGAGGCCTTGAGGAGTGGTAACGGTGAGCGTGCGCTCGGCCTGCTCAACGCATCGGTCCCGGAAGGTTCCGCGGCGGTCCTCGACGACGCTGCCCTCCAACGGGGGGCCTCCGCTGTGCAGGACGTCGAGGTCCAGGAGCCCGCAGCAGCAGGCGAGGATCGCGTCGACGTACCCGTCAGTTATCGAATCGGCGAAACGGACTACACCACCTCGTTCCCCCTGGAGCGAACGGGATCCGAGTGGCTGTTCTTCTCCACCTGGGAGTTCGTTCCCTCGGCGCTGCCCACGGTCGAGATCTCGGTAGGCGACATGGCCGAGTCGACGGTGAACGGCTTACGGATAGCGACGCCGGAGGGCAGGACCGCCCTCCCAACGTTCTACCCGGTGGAACTTGTTGCACACTACACGAGCGAGTATTTCGCTGCGCCGTCCCGCGCACTTCCTGTCACCAGCAGCAACCCCGGGGACAACGCGCTCCCGCTGGAGCCCGCGCCCACGCCGGCCCTGGTCGAGGCGGTGGACGGGGAGATCCGCAGGTTCCTCGACGACTGCGCCGCCCGCGCCGTTTTCCAGCCTGCCAACTGCCCGTTCAACTTCCAGACCGACCAGCGGGTCGCAGGTGACATCAGGTGGTCCATCCAGCGTTATCCCGAAATCCGTATCGAGCCGGACGGCGGAGGGTGGGCCCTGGCACCGCTGGCCGGTTCCGCCCAGCTCGATACGCAGCTCCAGGACCTGTTCACGGGCGCCATCGAGGACATCTCGGCCACCCGCGACTTCGAGTTCACGGCACGCCTGACGGTGACGAACTCCTCGGTCACCGTCACACCGGTCATCGAATTCTGAGAGCCGTCCGCCCTGATCGACGGCCGCACCGCTGTGCCCACGCGCTTTTGGAACGACCGGTAGGGTCAGTCCAGGCCGCGGAGATCGAGCACCAGTTCCGCGTTCCCCTCGGATCCCACGGTCACGGGAATGCCCCAGTCCTGCTGGTACAGGTGGCATGCTGCGTGATCGGGGATTTCACCACCGGGCTCGCCGTCGCAGGCCGCGGCGCGCGCCGTGATGTGCAGCACTCCTCCACCCGCCTCCTCCGAGAGCCGCAGCTCACGCGTCAGCCCCACGGAGGTTCCGCCGCCCGAGACCAGCAGCGACTCCGGCGACGCGGAAATCTTCAGCTGCGTCGGGTCACCCCACCGGTCATCGAGCTTCTGGCCCGTCGGCGCGGAGAACCGAATGGTCAGGGCAAGCGGACCGCTGGTGACAGCAGTGGCCGGTCGCTGGGTCTGCGACGCTCCCTCATCCACGGCCAGCGCTTCCCGCGGGATCGGGACACGGACGAGCTGGTGCTTGTTCGTCTCGACGACGATCAGCAGCGGCTCCCCTCCATCGGCGACGGGGCTGTGGTCGATGAGTACGTCGGATGGCTCCGAGAGCCCCCGCACCAGGGTGGAGACCCGTCGGGTCGAGGGGTCGTAGCGGCGCACGGCCCCATTGTAGGTGTCGGCGATCGCCACCGACCCGTCCGGCAGCGCCGTCACACCGAGCGGGTGCTGGAGGCGCGCCGATTCGGCGTCGCCGTCGCGGAACCCGAAATCGAACAGCCCGGTGCCGACGGCGGTCCCCACCTGGACATTCCGCTGTCCGTCCAGCTCGTCGAAGGTGAGGACGCGCAGCGCGGAGGTCTCGGAGTCGGCAATCCAGATGGAACCGTTGGCGTCCTCGGCGAGCCCGGACGACTGCGCGAACCATGCGGCCCCGGCGTCGCCGTCGAGCAGGCCCTCGAGACCGGTACCGGCGAGCACCTCCACGGCGTGCGACATGGGGTCGTACGTGAAGATCTGGTGCGTGCCGGCCATCGCGATGACCACACGCTTCAGGACGGTCGAATAGAGCACGTCCCACGGCGAGGAGAGTGACACGTTGAGCGCATCGGTGCCCAGGTGGCTGTCCACAAGACGCGGGGTTTCGCTCACGGCATCGATCTCGTGCGCATTCTCCTGCAGGTCGGCCTTCGTGTAGTTGCCGGCGTCGAGCAATCGCTGGATGCCGTTGCCGGCGAGGGTCCGCACCGCACCGGTCTCGAGTGAGACCCCGCGCAACCGGTGGTTGACGGTGTCCGCGACGACGACGTCGTACCCCACTTCTCCGGCGACGTCGGCCGGCAGCAGCGCGAGTCCCTGGGGCTCGTTGAACTCAGCGTCCGCGGGGCCGCCGTCGGCGGATCCCTTCCGGCCCGCGCCGATCACACGGCGCACCGTCGTCAGATCGGCCTCGAGCTCCACGAGCCGGTGGTGGCCCGTGTCGCCCGCGAGGAAGGTGCCGGTGGTCGGCAGCGCAAGGAGCTTGCCGGGGAACTTGAGGTCGCCGGCCGTGCTTGCCGCAGGAACGTAGGGACCGTTCCCGCGGTGCAGCGTCCCCTTGGCCGAATGCTCCTCGACCAGTTCGGCCACGAGCGAATCAAGGCCCGCAGCGTGCCCTTCGCCGGACAGGTGGGCCACGATGTAGCCCTCCGGATCGACGACGACGAGCGTGGGCCACGCACGCGCCGTGTAGGCCTGCCAGGTGGTCAGGTCGGGGTCATCGAGCACCGGGTGGTGGATGTCGTACCGCTCCACGGCGGCCGCGAGTGCCACCGGGTCCGCCTCGTGCTCGAATTTGGGCGAATGGACGCCGACCGTCACCAGCACATCCGAGAACTTCTCTTCGAGCGGCCGCAGCTCGTCGAGCACGTGGAGGCAGTTGATGCAGCAGAACGTCCAGAAATCGAGGATCACGATCTTGCCGCGGAGGTCATCGAGCTGCAGTTGCTTCCCGCCCGTGTTGAGCCAGTTGCGGCCCGTGAGCTCGGAAGCGCGCACACGGTAGTCCGTGCGCAGAGTCGTGTCGGTCATTCTTGGTCTCCTGGATTGGCGGTGACCCGGGGCACCGGGGCCTGCTGTCGCGCGTCCCGGGCCGCCAGATCGGCGAACATAGTGTTGTAAGCCGTGAGATCGGCGTCGTTATTCCTGTCGGCGGCGCGGTCGGTGCGCTTCGTTTCCCGCGCGTCGGTCCGCGACCACAGAATGGCGACGCCGATTGCCAGCAGGAGCGTGGGCACTTCACCGATTCCCCAGGTCACGGCACCGCCCAGCTGCTGGTCCTCGATGGCCGACAATCCCCAGTCCCGGCCCATGCTGCCGAACCAGGACGCCTGCAGCAGTGACGGCGATCCCATGAGTGTCACACCGAAGAACGCGTGGAAGGCCATCGTGGCGAACAGCAGCAGGATGCGGAGCGGGAAGGGGGCCCGCAGGGGTACCGGGTCGGTGCCGATCATCGAGAGGACGAAGATGTAACCGGTGATGAGGAAGTGGGCGATCATCAGTTCGTGTCCCACGTGCTCGCGCAGCGCAAAACCGAACAGTGGCGAGTAGTAGAAGATCACGATGGAGCCGGCGAAATTCGCTGCGGCGAACAGGGGGTGCGTCACCAGCTTCGACGGCCGGGAATGCACGACGACGAGGATCCACTCACGGATCCCACGCGTGCCGTCGCCGCGGGGCGAGAGTGCCTTCAGGGCGAGGGTGACCGGTGCGCCCAGGACCAGGAACAGGGGGACCACCATGGTCAGGGCCATATGGTCCACCATGTGCGCGCTGAACAGGATCATTCCGTAGATTGCCGGGGCGCCCGACGTGAAGTAGGTGAGCAGCACGAGCCCGATCAGCCAGCACGCGAGCTTCAGCTTCGACCACGGGTCACCGCGTCGCTGCAGCTTGGCCACGCCGAGGACGTAGGCCACTCCCACGGTCAGTGCGAAGGCGATCCACAACCAGTCGGGCCGCCACTCGGTGAACCAGCGCGCAGGGGTCAACTCCGGCGGGAGCTCGTAGTTGGTAAGGATCCGGGCCGGGGTGGCATCCGGCGCAAGCTCCTCGCTCCGGGGCGGGGCGGTCCGTCCGAGAGCCACGGCAACACCGGAGACGGCGCCCATGATGAGCAGTTCCACGGCGATCAGCTGCCACAGCACGCGCTGCGCCGAAAGCTGCGCACCGGTGGGGTGGTTCGCGTCGCCGAGCTGGGGGATGATCCACTGCCGGTGCATCCAGCCGATCCCGCCGAGGAGGATCGTGGCGACGGCCTTGAAGGTGACGAGGAGCCCCCACGAGGAACTCAACTGTGACAGGTTGTCGATGCGCAGGCTCGCATTGACGATGCCCGAGGCGAACACCAGGGCGAAGGCGAACCCGGCCAGGGCCGAGAAGCGCTTCAGGACGGGCAGCACCGAGCTGCCCAGCTTCCCTCCGACGGCGGCCAGGACAATAATTCCGCCCATCCAGAGGCACACTCCCACGAGGTGGAGCGCGATCGAATTCACGGCGGCGTTGTGGTCGTCGCCGCTGGCGGAGTGGCCTACGAGGGCGGTCGGCAGCAGCCCGCCGAGGGCGAGGACGGCAGTCAGGGCAAGTCCCGTCAGGGACCGGGCCCCGAACGTCAGCGTGGCCACCACTGCCGCGATCATCGCCGTGATCAGCCAGGCACGGCCGGTATCGAAGTCGGTGAGGAAGGCGGCGAGGCCCTCGGTGTACGCGGGGTCAGCGCTCAGCGGCAGGCCTGCGGCGTCCGAGTAGGTAAAAACCATCCCGCCGAGGGCGCCGAGGGTCCACATCACCGCCGCAACGGAGGCCACCAGCAGTGTTCGCGTGAACGCGGGATGCTCGGGCGTCCTCTCCGCCGGACGACGGCCGTCGCCGGAGTCCCGCCGGCGCGGAAGGATTCCCACCGCGAAGACCAGCGCGCCGATGGTCCCTGCGGCTCCCACGTTGTTGAGGGCCTTCGCCACGGGCAGACCCCAGCGCGTCAGCGCACCGGGATCGCCCAGTTGGCGTGCGGCAGCGGCGCCCGAGAACAGCAGGGCGAGGACAAGCGCCCCGAGCACGACGACGACGGCCCCGCCGAGCAGGGCCGGCCGGGTCCTGCTGTCCGGCAGCAATGGGCTCGGCCTGTGCTGCGGTTCCCTGGCTGTTGTAGACACATCCACTATTCTCTACCCGCAGTAGAACAAGGGCCAACTTCCCGAGGCGTTCCGGGCTTAAAGAAGAAAGGACCACTCCGCGAAAGCGGAGCGGTCCTTTCCTGAAAACGAAACCTACTTGGCGGACGCCTTCAGCTTCGAACCGGCGGTCAGCTTGACACTGTGGCCGGCGGCGATCTGGATGGTCTCGCCGGTCTGCGGGTTGCGGCCGGTGCGGGCTGCGCGGCTTGTGCGCTCCACTGCGAGCCAGCCGGGGATGGTGATTTTCTCGTCCTTGGCAACGGACTCGGCGAAGACATCGAACAGGGCATCGAGCACGCTGTTCACGGCAGCCTGGCTGGTGTCAGCCTTGGCGGCTACCTCGGCAACAAGTTCACTACGGTTTTTAGCCAATTTAGGTCCTCCTGGACGTCTGTATTCCCTTGAGCTTTCGGGGTATTCGAAAAGCCTCTGTGCGAAAACCTACCAGCTTGACCGGGAGAAGCCCGGCTTTCAGGGGTTTTCCTGATTATCCGCGGCACTTTTTGCACAAAGAAGCCGACAACCCCTAGGCTGCCGGCTCCTTCGGATGATGCAGGTATTACCAGCTGGACTTCGTCACACCGGGTAGCTCGCCACGGTGTGCCATGTCACGGAAGCGGACACGCGAGATGCCGAACTTCTGGAGCGTGCCGCGGGGGCGTCCGTCGATCTGGTCACGGTTGCGCAGGCGGACCGGCGAAGCGTTCCGGGGAAGCTTCTGCAGGCCCAGACGTGCCGCTTCGCGGGCCTCGTCGGTTGCGTTGGCGTCGACGAGGGTCTTCTTGAGCTCGAGGCGCTTGGCCGCGTAGCGCTCGACAATGACCTTGCGCTGCTCGTTACGAGCAATCTTTGACTTCTTGGCCATGTTTAGCGCTCCTCTCGAAATTCGACGTGCTTGCGGATCTTGGGGTCGTACTTCATCAGGACCATGCGGTCAGGATCGTTACGACGGTTCTTGCGGGTTACGTAGGTGTAGCCCGTTCCCGCAGTGGACTTCAGCTTGATGATGGGACGTACGTCCTTGTCCTTTGCCATTAGAGCTTCACTCCCCTCGCGAGGATCGCTGCCACGACGGCGTCGATACCCCGCACGTCGATGGTCTTGATGCCGCGTGCAGAAACCTGCAGCGTGACATTACGGCGCAGGGACGGAACCCAGTAGCGCTTTTTCTGAATGTTTGGGTCGAACCGGCGCTTGTTGCGGCGGTGCGAGTGCGAAATGCTGTGTCCAAAGCCGGGCTCGGCTCCGGTCACTTGGCAGTGGGCTGCCATAACTCTCCTCCAGATTAGATGAACGTGACGGGGTCACTTGTAGGGCGTCCCGCCACCAGTAATGACACCGTTATTACTGCAGCTTTCCGGAGGTTGACCTGGCAGGGTGAGAGCCTGCCGAAGTGCCTCGCCGCGAGGGAAGACGGTGAAGATTAGGCTCGACACGGACCAAAGGTCCGGCACAGCCTTAAATTCCAGGTAGTCACGGGCGGTCGAACATTCCCCGGGGCGGCAAAACCGCAACAGGAAAGACCCAACCAAACGCCATACCATACTACGGGCGCACCGCCCATGCTCCAAACCGGCTAGGTGTCGATTTCTCCATCGGAGCCCACTACTGCGGGAAGGTCGGACCCCCGGATCGACCGATCGCCACCCAGGTCCGCTTCGGAATCCACGATGGCATACCGGACATGCGCACCCGCGCCCACCTTCACGCGCTCGAGGATCACCGAGTCCTCCACCACGGCTCCCTGCTCGACGACGGCACCGGACCCGATGACGCTGTGGACCACGCGGCCATGGATCCGGGCGCCCGGCGCAACCAGGGAATCGGTGATCTCCGCCCCCTTCCCGATGAACGCCGGAAGGAGGTGGGGTGCGTCGGTGAGCATCGGCCATTCCGTATGGCCGAGATCCAGTGCCTTCCCGTCGAGGAGATCCATGTGTGCCTGGTGATAGGTGGCAGGGGTGCCGAGGTCACGCCAGTAGCCCTCGATCCGGTGCTCCACCGCCATGCCTTCCCTCACGAGGTGCGGGACGAGGTGGTCACCGTAGTCCTCCAGGGAGTCATGCCTTGACTCCAGAAGGTCCAGGATGTCCCGCAGCTTCGGCCAGTCGTAGAGGAACACTTCAGCGACGACAACCTTCGTCTTCGGCTCCTCCGGCTTGTACTCGAAGCCGGTGATCCGGCCCGATTCGTCGGTCTCGACCACGCCATGGTTGGAGGCATCGCCGTCCATTCGCGCGGTGGCCATGGTCAGCACCGCGTCCGCCTCCTGGTGGGTCTGCACCAGATCGCGGTAATCGAGCCGGTACAGGTGGTCCGCGCTGAGCACGAGCAGCAGGTCCGGCGCGAACTGGTCGATCAACGCCGACTGCCTCACCAATCCGTCGGCGTTGCCCTCCGCGAATCCCTCGCCCGGCGGGCCGCTGAAGGGCGGAAGCACCCGGAGCCCGCCGTGCGTCCGGTCCAGGTCCCAGGGCCTTCCGTTGGACAGATGGTCATTGATCGTCTTCGGCTGGTACTGCTCCATGATCCAGACGTCGGAGATCCCGCTGTGGTGCAGGTTGGACAGCGGAACATCGATGAGCCGGTAGGCCCCGGCGAAGGGAAGCGCCGGCTTCGCCCGGTGCTCGGTCAGCGCCCCCATCCGGTTTCCGGATCCTCCGGCCATCACGACGGCGAGGATTCTGGGAGGTTTCACGGAATCTCACTCTCCAGGGCTTCCTTGAGGATCCAGTGGTCGGCATCAAGCCGCGCAAGAATTTTCCTTCCCACGCGTTCAAGATCCGCGACATCGGTATCGTCGAGGGCATCGAAAACGGTTCCGCGGACCTGCGCCACATGGGACACGGCCAGCTCGGTGAGGGTGGCGAGGCCCTCGGGCGTGAGCTCCGCCGTCGTCACCCGCCCGTCGAGCCTGGAGGGCCGCCGGACCACCCAGCCCCGCTGTTCGAGCTTCTTCACCACGTGGCTGAGCCGGGAGAGCGAGGCATTGGAGCGCGCCGCGAGGTCGCTCATCGGAAGCGTCCTATCAGCGGATTCCGAGAGCATGGCGAGCACGTGATAGTCGAAGAGGGTGATGCGCACCTCCTTGAAAAGGTGTGCGTCAAGGGCGCCGGGCAACAGCGAGGAGACAGCGTAGAGTGCGAGCCAGGCGCGTCGTTCTTCCCGGTTGAGCCATTGGGTGCCCGTGGTCATTTGCCCATCTTGGCACAAGCGACCTACAGTCCGCAGTCGGCGTGGAGTTCGGGTCAGACGTTTGCGCGTATCCAGTCCGGATGCAGGAGGGAAGGGTATTTGGCTTGCAGGGAGTCGCCCGAGGAGATACCGCGCAGCCGCCTGCCCACCCACGGGGAGAGGTATTCGCGGGCCCATTGCGCATCGGCCCGCAGCTGCGCAGCACGGGTCAGCGCCGGCCTTGCCTCGAGCTCGGGGGTGTCAATGGAGTGCGATTCCAGAATCGTCTCCAGCACCCGCATCGCCATCAGGGTGTGACCTGCCGCTGACATATGCATACGGTCCGTGTCCCAGTAGCCCCAGTCCTGGAACTCCCGCATCCGCCAGTAGTCGACGATCTCCGCGCCGTGGCGATCAGCTATTTCGCGCACGAACTCGTTGTACACGGCGGTCCGCCCGCGCGTCTTGCCGAACACTGCGGAGCCCGAGGAGTCGAAGCCGGTGAACAGCACCACCACCGTGCCCGCACCGGTGAGCCGGGCCACTCCGTCGTCGTAGGCTGCCATCAGGCTGTCGATGCTGACGCGGGGCCGCAGGATGTCATTGCCGCCGGCATACAGCGTGACGAGTGTCGGTTTCAGCTCCAGGGCGGCGTCGATCTGCTCGTCGAGGACCTGCTGCAGTTTCTTGCCCCGGATGGCGAGGTTGGCATACCCCCAGGCCGGGTCGGCGAGGATGAGCTGCTGCGCAACGCGGTCGGCCCAGCCCCGGACACCGTTGGGACTGCCCGGATCGCGGTCGCCCACACCTTCCGTGAACGAATCGCCGAGTGCCACGTACCGCTGAGTGAATTCCACCCGCCCAAGATTACCGGTCCCCGCTCCTGAATTCCCGAATCGAGCTGTTCATGCGGCCGCAGCGGACCGGGGATAAGCTCAGAGCTAGTACCCTGATGGCCGGACTCGACGCGAAGGACCCCATGAACACCAACGACGGCGGCACCGCCCAACGCGCTGCACTCATCCTGAACCCCATCAAGGACACGGGTCAGGACGTACGCGGGATCGTGACGAGAATGTCCCTCGATAACGGGTGGAAGGAACCCCTCGTCATCGAGACCACGGCTGAGGACCCGGGCCACGGGCAGGCGCGGGAAGCGCTCGACGCGGGGGTCGACGTCGTGATCGCCGCCGGCGGCGACGGCACGGTGCGCTGCGTGGCGGAGGAGCTGGCAGGCACCGAAACGGTGATGGCCCTGGTGCCCCTCGGAACGGGGAACCTGCTGGCCCGGAATCTCGAGATACCCGTGGACGATCCGGAGGGGGCGGTGGAGACGGCATTCGGGGGTACCGAGCGGCGAATCGACGTGGTCCATGTGACGGTGGACCGCGCCCAGGACGCCCAGGTGTTCCTGGTGATGGCCGGTCTCGGGTTCGATGCCGCGATCATGTCCGACACCAGGGACGACCTCAAGGACAAGGTGGGCTGGCTTGCCTACGTCGACGCCGGACTGCGCAACCTTCCGGGCAAGCCGGCCCGGACGACGATCACCATCGACGGCGGCAAGCCCTTCGAGCGGAGGTTGCGCAGCGTGATGGGCGGCAACTGCGGGAAGATCATGGGTGGCCTCGAGATCTTCCCGGGCGCAAAACTCGACGACGGCCTGATGGACATCATGACCGTGGCCCCGCGCGGCAGGTTCGGCTGGCTCGCCGTCGCCGGGAAACTCTTCGCCAGGGGGAAGGGCAAGGACCCGTCACTCGAATACTTCCAGTGCAGCCGTGCCGAGGTGCAGCTCCACGAGCCGTTGGAGGTCCAGCTCGACGGCGACCCGCTCGGCAAGGCCACCCACATGGTCTTCGAGGTGAAGCCCGATTCGTTGAGGCTGCGGATGCCCCACGGCAAGAAGGATCCAGCGATCCTCAGCAATCCACTCCCCTAGCGCTGACGCGCCTGTGCTCGTGTTCGGGCTTTCAGCTATGCCGTCGCATCACGAAAGCTCGGAGCGCCCCTGCCGCCAGTACCCCATGAACGCGACCTGCTTGCGGTCGATCCCGACGTCGCGGACCAGGTAGCGGCGCAGCCCCCGGACGAGCGCCGCCTCACCCGCTATCCATGCATAGAACGGCTGGCTGCCGCCTCGAGATCTTCCCGGGCGCAAAACTCGACGACGGCCTGATGGACATCATGACCGTGGCCCCGCGCGGCAGGTTCGGCTGGCTCGCCGTCGCCGGGAAACTCTTCGCCAGGGGGAAGGGCAAGGACCCGTCACTCGAATACTTCCAGTGCAGCCGTGCCGAGGTGCAGCTCCACGAGCCGTTGGAGGTCCAGCTCGACGGCGACCCGCTCGGCAAGGCCACCCACATGGTCTTCGAGGTGAAGCCCGATTCGTTGAGGCTGCGGATGCCCCACGGCAAGAAGGATCCAGCGATCCTCAGCAATCCACTCCCCTAGCGCTGACGCGCCTGTGCTCGTGTTCGGGCTTTCAGCTATGCCGTCGCATCACGAAAGCTCGGAGCGCCCCTGCCGCCAGTACCCCATGAACGCGACCTGCTTGCGGTCGATCCCGACGTCGCGGACCAGGTAGCGGCGCAGCCCC
>NZ_KI914779.1:14694-19855 GCF_000520535.1 Arthrobacter sp. H41 | reverse complement strand
CAGCCGGTCGGGATTCGGCGTGGACTTCAGGACCGAGGCTTCCAGCCGCTGCGGCGTCTCCCACAGGATGGTCCTGTCGATGTCCACCTCTTCGGGCTCGGGGCCCGCCAGTGCTGCGGCGATCTGCGTACGGTCCGGTGCCTTCAGTCCCGGCGCCTTCAGTCCCGGCGCCTCGACGTTCGGTGCGCCGGGAACGAAGTACCTGGACAGGGACACCCAGCCCGGAACGCGCACCGCCGTACGGACCGCCTGATCCAGGAGCTCACCGTGTTCCCGGGAGCCGCGTGCAAGCCACGTGATCCGGACCGAGGACGCCGTGCTGACCTCCTGGAAGTCCGCAGGATCGGGCACCTCGAGAAAAGCGTCCCCGCCCACATGCGCCGGCAGTGACTCGAGGATGGCGCACACAGCGGGAACCGCCGTCTCATCCCCGGCAAGCAGGACGTGTTGGGCCAGTCCCGGACTCCACTCGATGCCGCCATAGGAACCAGCGGTGGTGCACTGGGCAGCGGCGGCATTCGGTCCGATCAGGCATACCCGATCCCCCGGTGCGGCTTTGGCCGCCCATTGCGACGCGGGGCCTCCCCTGCCGTCGGCGTCGAAATGCATCACGAAGTCGACGTCGATCTCGGGCTCGGCCAGGTGACCCCTGAAGTTCCGCACCGTGTAGGTGCGCATCGAGCCGCGCTCGCCCGGATCCAGGCCGAGCCACTGCTGGTACCAGCCGGCGCCGCCCCCTTCGCCCTGCATCAGGGCCCCGATTTCCGGGCACGGCCGCCCTTCGGCGGGGATGATGACCTTGATCCGCAGGTCCAGCAGGGGCCTGGCCACCCCGAAGCCGGAGAGGCATGCTCCTGAGAAGGTGATCCGCTGGAAGTTCGCCCCCACACGCTCCACCCGGGCCACGACGACGTCGAACGCCGATACTGCGGGCACCGAGGACGTCCGCCGCACTGCCTGCTGGGAAACGTCCGTCATGATGCCGCCTTTGCTCGAGCTGGAATGGTGTCCTGCGGGTTGGAGAGGAAGCCGCGCCGTGCCGGAGTCATTTGCGGCTGAATACCTGGTTCATCCCCCGGCGCTGCACTGTGGTGTCGCCCGAGGGGGACCACCATGGGTGTGCCGCTGACGGGGTCCGGAATGACCCTGCACTCGAGGTTGAAGACGCCGCCCACCGTCTCGCGGGTGACCACCTCGGCGGGCGTGCCCTCCGCCACGATTCCGCCGTCCTTCATGGCGATGAGGTGGTCCGCGTACCGCGCCGCGAGGTTGAGGTCGTGCAGGACGATGACCACTGTGGTTCCGGCCCGGTGGTTCAGATCGGTGATGAGGTCGAGCACTTCGATCTGGTGGGTGACGTCGAGGAAGGTGGTGGGCTCGTCGAGGAGGAGGATGTCCGTCTGCTGGGCCAGGGCCATGGCGATCCACACGCGTTGACGCTGGCCGCCGGAGAGCTCGTCGACGTTCCGCTCCGCGAGCTCCAGCGTGTCCGTGGCCTCCAGCGCTGAGGCCACGGCGTCGTCGTCGCCGGGTTTCCACTGCCGGAACCACCCCTGGTGAGGGTACCGTCCGCGTCCCACGAGGTCGGTGACGCTGATGCCGTCGGGCGCCACGGGTGTCTGCGGGAGGAGTCCGAGCGTCCGTGCGACCGAGCGCGTGGAGAGGGAGTGGATGTCCTCCCCGTCCAGCAACACCGTCCCCTGCGTGGGTTTCAGGAGTCGGGCCAGCCCCCGCAGCAGAGTCGATTTCCCTGAAGCGTTGGCTCCGACGATGACGGTGATCCTCCCCGCGGGCAAGGTCACCGAGAGTCCGTCCACCACAGTGCGTTCGTTGTAGGCAAGGGTCACCGACCGCGCCTCGAGGCTGTGTGAAGTTTCCGCGGTGATCACATCAGGCATGTCAGCCTCCCTGGCCGGTTCGGTTCGCCGTAACAAGGAGCCACAGCAGGAAAGGCGCGCCCAACGCGCCGGTGATCACGCCGACGGGCAGCGACACCCCGGGAATGAGGTTCGCGGCGACGAAATCCGCAGTCAGCACGATCACGGCACCGACCAGGGCAGCCATGATCAGCGACGGCGCTCCCCTCAGCAGTCGGCGGGCGATGGGCCCGGAGAGGAAAGCGACTGCGGCAATGGGGCCGGCGGCGGCTGTGGCCAGCGCAGCGAGCGACACCCCGGTGACCAGCAGCGCCAGCCGGGAGGCCTCGACCCGGATGCCGAGCCCGGCGGCCGCTTCATCGCCGAGCTCGAGCCCGCGGAGGCTCCGGGAGAACACTGCTGCCGCAGGGAACAGCACCAGGAGCCCCCAGCAGAGCACCGTCGCGCGGTCCCAGTTGCTTGAGTTGAGTGACCCGCTCAGCCAGACGACGGCGTCGGCGGCCGTGCGGATGTCGGTGCGGGTGATGAGGAAGTTCACGAGTGCGTGTAGCATCGCGGCGAACCCGATGCCCACGAGGATGAGCCGGTAGCCGGCGACGCCTCCCCGCCGGGCGATCACGTAGATCGCTATTGCCACTGCGAGCGCCCCGGTCAGCGCGGCGGCAGAGACGCCGGCGCCTGACGCGCCGAAGACCACGATCGCGGTGACTGCGGCCGCACTGGCACCGTAGCTGATGCCGATGATGTCCGGGCTGGCGAGCGGGTTGCGGAGCATGGTCTGGAAAACGGCGCCTGCCACTCCGAAGGCGGCGCCCACCAGCACTCCGATGACGGCGCGCGGCAGCTTGTTCTCGAGGACGATGAACGTGGCCCCCGGAATCTCCGCGCCACCCAGAATGCGGAAGAAGTCGGGCACCGTCACGGTGTAGGTGCCGAGCAGCACACTGACGGCGAACAGGGCTGCGACCAGACCAGCAGCGAGCGCACACCGCCGGCGCGTCGAGCGACGGCGGATGGCGCGCACCGAGGGGCGGCGGGCGCTGGAAGCTTGGCCTGGTTTCCCTGGGCGCGGCCCTCGCTGCTCCGGGGAGACCTTCCGGTCCACGGTGCTGCTCACAGCTGGGCCATCCTGCGCCGCCGGACCAGCCAGATGAACACGGGGGCGCCCACGAGTGCGGTCATGATGCCCACCTGCACTTCAGCGGGAGGAAGGATCACGCGGCCCAGGATGTCCGCCGTGATGAGCAGCACGGGGCCGAGCAGCGCCGAGAAGGGAAGGATCCACCGGTAGTCCGGTCCGCTGACCAGGCGCACCATGTGCGGGATGACCAGCCCGACGAAGGCGATGGGACCCGCCGCCGCAGTGGCGGCACCGCAGAGAACCACGATGCCGACCGCCGCGAAACCCCGGGTACGGCCGACATGCTGGCCGAGCCCCCGTGCCACGTCGTCGCCCAGGACCAGGCTGTTGAGCGCCTTGCCCATGGCCATGGTCAGCACGAGGCCTCCCACGATGAAGGGGAGGACGGTGAGGATCACATCCCAACCGCGGCCCGAAAGGGTGCCGACCTGCCAGAACCGGAACCGGTCAAGGGTTTCCTGGCTGGAGACCAACACCGAAGTAGTGAGGCTTCCGAGACCGGCCGCGAGCGCTGCGCCCGCCAGGGCCAGCTTGACCGGCGTCGCGCCTTCGCGTCCCAGGCTTGCGACACCGTAGACGACGAGGGCGGCGAAGGCTGCCCCGGCGAAGGCGAACCAGATGTATCCCGAGGCCGTGCTGACCCCGAAGAGATAGATGGCGACGACGACGGCGAGGGACGCGCCGGCATTGAGGCCGAGGATGCCGGGATCACCCAGCGGATTGCGGGCCATACCCTGGATTGCTGCCCCTGCCACACCGAGGGCCGCGCCTGCCAGTAGCCCGGTCACCGTTCGGGGGATGCGGGAAAGGACCACCGCGTGGTCCCCGTTGCCCGGGTTGTAGGAGAGGAGAACGTCCACCAGCGTGGAGGGACCGATGGCACGGGCCCCGATGATGAGCGACGCCGCGCAGATCAGGAGGAGCAGCATGCCGGAGGCGAAGAACTGGAGGGTGCGGCGCCGACGCCCGGAGGGTCGGTGGAGAGCCGTCTCGCTGGCCCGGCGTCCGACTGGCCGGGTGCTTGCCTCAGCAGGCTGCACTGCCATCGAGCACCTCCCCAGCCGGATTTCGGATCTGAAGTAAGGCTAACCTACCTTTGCTCCAATTAGGAAACGGGACTGTGTGCTAATTGGAGCAGAGGCAGCGTGAAGATCCGCCTGTGCTACGTGGTGCGGCCCGACTGGTGGTCGACGCCGACCTGGTCGACCTTGCGGTGGAAGTGCATGCCCGCCTTGCCGCCGAGGATCGCGCCGATCAGGGGCACCAGGACGGCGATCGCGAGGGCGATCAGGCCACTGGCGGTCAACAGGCTGCCGTCGACCGGGATGCTCGGGGCTCCACCGATGCTGGACAGGACATTGAACTGGTCGCCTGCCACGGCGGCGAGAATGGCGAGGATGATGGCGATGATGATGCCCCAGAGCCAGACGGCGATGCCCTGCTTGACACCGTCGAAGCGGGCCATGCGGCCGGCCACGTATCCACCGCAGTAGTAGGAGATGAACAGGATGACAGCGAGGATGATGCCGCTGACGATTCCGATGGTTTCCGCGTTCCCGGTGGCCTGGTTGGCTGCCTCGTTCGCGCTGCTGATGTTCGCTGCACCGACGCCGACGCCGATGGCCGTGGCGATCGCGCCCAGGATGACAGTCAGGCCGATCGCGGTCAACCAACCGAAGAACGCTGACCCGAATTTGATGCCGCCGAACTGCTCCTTCTCCGCCGCTACGACATCATTGCGCCGCCCCTTGGGAGTACTTGCTCCTGAAGTGTTATCCGATGCCATGCCTTTTCCTTTCCAGTGGTTCCAGCCCCTGATCCGCGATGCCAGATGCGGCGTGGTGCTCTGCCTTATCCGTCGAGCAGGTCTTCGACCAGGGCGCCCACGTTGATGTAAGCAACTGCCGTGTGGATCCTATAGATGATCAGTCTACTGATGATCTTGGCTCAGGAATATGAGGAGAGGCGAAATGGCAACTTCCGGGCCGAGCCTTGACCTATGGTCGAGGACCTATTGTCGAGGCTTGGCGACGGGGCGCCCCAGCGCCGTGGCAGGCGCCTTCCTGGGTTCAGGGCACTCTCTTGAACTCCCCGTTGGCTCCGTCCGCGGCCCCTAGGATGCGGTAGGCGGCGTACCGTTCCC
>NZ_KI914779.1:7127-14594 GCF_000520535.1 Arthrobacter sp. H41 | reverse complement strand
GTTCCCGAAGGGCCGCCCGCCGAGCCGTTCACGCCCGTGGGCCGAATGCCAGTTCGCCAGATCCGGTCCCTTGGGCACGATCCCCGTCGGGTTGATGTCTTCGTGGACGATGTAGTAGTGATCCTTGATCTGCTGGAAATCGATGGTGTCCCCGAACCCGGGTGTCTGGAACAGGTCCCTCGCATAACCCCACAGCGCGGGCATCTCGGTGAGCTTGTTCCGGTTGCACTTGAAGTGGCCGTGGTACACCGGGTCGAACCGAACGAGCGTCGTGAACAGCCGGACATCCGCTTCGGTGATGGTGTCCCCCACCAGGAAACGCTGATGGGTCAATCTCTCCTCCAGCCAGTCCAGCGCAGTGAAGAGCCGATCATAGGCTGCTTCATAGGCCGCCTGTGACCCTGCGAAGCCGCAGCGGTAGACGCCGTTGTTCACCTCAGTGAAAATGCGCTTGTTGACGCGGTCGATTTCCTCACGCAACAGCTCCGGATACAGCTCGGGCGCGCCCTGCCGGTGGAACTCCGACCACTCCGAGGAAAAATCCAGGGTGATCTGAGGGAAGTTGTTCGTGACAACGGCACCCGTGGTGATGTCGACGATCGCCGGAACGGTGATCCCGCGCGGATAGTTCGGGTCGCGCTTGAAAAACGCTTCCTGGAGCCGCTCGATGCCGAGAACCGGGTCCTTCCCGTCCGGGTCGAGGTCGAAGGTCCAGGACCGGCTGTCGTGCGTGGGTCCGGGGGTCCCGAGGGAGATGGCCTCCTCAAGCCCCAGCAGCCTGCGGACGATGATCGCCCGATTCGCCCAGGGGCAGGCGCGCGCGGCGATCAGGCGGTATCTGCCCGGTTCCGCCGGGAAACCGTCCACCGCATCCCGCGTGATCCGTGTTTCGATGTAGGCGGTGTCACGGGTGAACTCCTCGCCGGAAGTGACATAAGCACCTCTGGTGCTGTGACCAGTGCTGGAATCCGTGCTGCTGTCCGTGTGGCCTTTTTCCTGCTCTGGTCCGGGCATCTGGTAAGTCTCGATCCGCTAGCTGTGGTTGGATTCGCGCTCGTACTTTTCACGGAGTTCACGCCCCGTGTTGACGGTCTTGAGCTCTTTCTCATTCTTCTTTTCCGCGGCCTTCGTGTCCCGCGGCGGGAGCTGGATGGTTTCCTCAGCCTCGATGCCGGCCTGCAGCTGACGTCCACGCTCCATTTCGGCATCGAATTCAGCGCCGAAGAGGAGGGAAAGGTTGGCGAGCCAGAGCCACAGGAGGAAGATGATGACGCCGGCGATCGCTCCGTAGGTGGCCTCATAGCTGCCGAAGTTGGCAACGTAGAACGAGAACGCCGTGGTGGTGATGGCCAGGACGACGAGCGCGATGAGCGAGCCGATGCTCATCCAGCGGAACTTGGGCTGCTGCACGTTGGGGGTGCCGTAGTAGAGGACAGCGATCATCATGACGGCGAAGGCAACCATGACCGGCCACTTCGCAATGCTCCACACCGTGACGGCGGCGGGGCCGAGGCCGATCGTGTTCCCGACGGCTTCGGCTACCGGACCGGACAGCACCAGGAGCAGGGCCATGATGACGATGAGCACCAGGACCACAACGGTGATGAGGAGCATCTGCGGGCGAAGCTTGAAGAAGGGGCGGCCCTCCTCGACCTCGTAGATCCGGTTCATGGCCCGCGAGAAGGCCGTGACATAGCCCGATGCCGACCAGATGGCGCCGAGCAGGCCGATGATGAACGTCAGCCCCGCGGCCTGGTTCGAGGCGAGTTGCTGGACGATCGGCTCGATCGTGTCAGTGGCTCCACCCGGGGCGAATTGGCTGATGATGCCCATGATCTGGTTCGTGGTTGCCTCCGCCTGCCCGAAGAGGCCCAGCAGCGACACCAGCGCGAGGATGCCGGGGAAAAGCGAGAGGACGGCGTAATACGTCAGCGCCGCGGCGAGGTCGGTGCACTGATCCTTGCCGAATTCACCGAGTGAGCGCTTGGCTACATATCCCCAGGCCGGCTTGGCCATGTCTTTCGGATCGTCAGGCTTCCTCGGATCATCCGGATCCGGCGCATTACGGGCCTTTTGGGACGTCTGGTTGTTCCCGGCGCTTGCCGACTGACTCTTACTGCTCACAGTTTCCTCCACATCACGCCCATCCCGGCCGGGCGTCGAATCCGATATCGTCTCTCCTATAACTGCACCATAAGCGTGCTTACTAGTCCAGTCCTGCCGCAGGCGTCCCTGCCGCAGCGAACGAAGAAGAGGAGCCCCCCATGCGAATTGCCGTTGTCGGTGCCACGGGAAACGTCGGTACGGCAGTGCTGCGCAGGCTGCACCGCGCCGCCGGGGAGCGGGAGAACGCCGGTTTCGGGCCTCTCTCCCTCACAGGAATCGCCCGCCGCACTCCCGATACTGCCGCAGAACCCTACCGGGGCGTGCACTGGCACGGGCTCGACGTCGGTACGGACAGTGGGCGCACTAAGCTCACCGCGGCGCTGGAAGGTTCCGACGCCGTCGTCCATCTCGCCTGGGCCATCCAGCCGAACCGCGACGAGGCCGCGATGTACCGCACCAACGTGACCGGCACGGCAAACGTGCTCCATGCGGCCGCCGACGCCGGCGTCCAGCACATTGTCTGCGCGTCGTCGGTGGGCGCCTACTCTGCTGCCGACAAGGAATTCCGCAGGGACGAATCCTGGCCTACCGGGGGTATCCCCACATCCCACTACAGCCGCCACAAGGCTGAGCAGGAAGGGTTGCTGGACCGGTTCGAGGCCGATCACCCCGACCGTCTTGTCACCCGTCTGCGTCCCGGTCTCATTTTCCAGCCCGACGCCGGCAGCGAGATCGGGCGGTACTTCCTGGGCCCGCTCATTCCCAAGGTGGTGCTCGGCCGGATCCCGCTGCCGCTGATCCCCATCCCCGCACGGCTCATCTTCCAGGCGGTGCACGCCGACGACGTCGCCGATGCCTACTGGCGGGTGGTCGAGCAGCGGGCGCCGGGGGCCTTCAATATTGCTGCCGAGCCGGAAATCACCCCGGCCCGTGTGGCCGAGGTGCTCGGCGCCCGCCGCGTCCTCAATATCCCCGTCGGCGTGCTCCGCGCACTGGTGGCCCTCAGCTGGGGTGCCGGCCTGCAGCGGACCGATCCCGGTTGGATCGACATGGCGGCGCTCGCACCGGTCATGGACACCAGCCGTGCGAGGACAGTGCTCGGCTGGTCTGCGGAGCATTCGTCGAGGGACGCCCTGGCCGCGGTAATCGATGGCCTCCGCAGCGGGGACGGACTGGAGGGCTCACCGAATCTGTATCCGCGGTAGGGCTTCAGTACAGGAAGATCGGGAACAGGTCCCGGTTGTGGGCGTGCAGCAGTACCAGGAACAGGACGAAGTCGAAGAGGAGATGGACGCTGACCACATAGGTGAGTGACTTGGTCCGCGCGAAGATCCAGCCCTGCACCAGCGCGAACGGGTAGATGAGGAAGGGCCCCCACGCGTGGAAGCCGAGCTCCCACAGGAAGGACGTGAAGACCACCGCCTGCAGGATATTTGCCTGCCATTCCGCAACATGACGGCGCAGGAGTGTGAACACCGTGCAGATGAAGAACAGCTCGTCCCAGATTCCCAGGACGTTGGTCCCGACGAAGAGTCGCGCCACGCTCCCGGCGTCGTTCGCCGCAGGCCAGTTCTCATAGACGCCGCTGGGGATGAGATAGACGGGCAGCAGCAGGTAACCGATGACGACGACGGCGGGAAGGTACCAGCGCTCGAGGCGTGACCACTTCTGCCCGGTGAGGACGGGAAACCGGATGGCATGCTCGCGGTAGAGGAACCGCGAGATGAGGTAGGGCAGGGCGACGGCGGCAATCATCGCGCTTCCCATGAGTGCCATGTGGCCCACGCTGATGTCAGTGGTGATGGGGACGGCGTCCATGATCAGGATCCCGAGGGCAATCAGGCCGAGGTCCCGGAAGAGACTCCGGTTCAGGGCGGCGGCCACTCCGAGTGCGGCGGCGAGGAGGACCCAGCCCTGCCACCGCAGGTCGAGACCGAACAGCAGGAAGCCGGCAGCCGCTGTCATCCCCGCCGGGATAACGTTCAGCGTGGCATGCCGCACAGCCGGTGGCGCTGCTGCGGTTTTGGACATGCACCAGAGCCTACTCCCGGTGCGGCGCGTCCCCCGCTGCGATTCGGTCCCTTTCGTCGTTGTTCCCGGCCAGGTTTCCAGTGGAGGATGGAAGAAGGCACTGCCCTGCTCGAACCCCTTCCAAAGGAGCCCCCTTGGAGTACACCTATGACGTACTGGTGATCGGCGGCGGCCCGGGAGGCATGGCCGCCGCAACCCGCGCTGCCGAACTGGGCGCGCGGACCGCCGTGGTGGAGCGCTCCGCACTGGGGGGAACCTGCGTCAACTCCGGATGCGTACCCACGAGGGTCCTCGCGAAGACCGCACGGCTCTTCCGGGAAGTACGCACCGCCTACGACTACGGCATCGTGGTGGCCGAACCCACCGTCGACTGGGAGAAGACAGTACAGCGCGTGCACGCAACGGTCGATCGGGTGCTCGACGCGAAAGGATACCAGGCGACGATGGAGCGCCTCGGGATCGACCTACTCCGCGGCCAGGCCGTTCTCACCGGTGAGCGCTCGGTCTCCGTCGATGGCGCAGAGGTCAGCGCGCGTTCCATCATCCTGTGTGTCGGCGGCGACGCCCGGAGACTTCCGATCGAGGGTGCCGGACTGTCCATCCTCCCGTACGAGGTCCTCTCGCTCAAGGAGCTTCCCGCCGTCGTTGCGATCATCGGCGGCGGCCACACGTGTGTGCAGCTGACCACCATCTTCAACGCCCTCGGTTCGGAGGTCCTGCTGCTGGATCTTGCTCCACGGATCCTGACCACCGAGGACCACGACGTCTCGGCGTCCGTCACCGCGAGCTTCGCCTCGAAGGGCATCCGGGTCGAAACCGGGATCGACGGCATCGACGGCATCACGCAGGGGACCGACGGAACGCTGACCATCACCTGGAAGCGCGACGGCGACCCCGTGTCACAGGACGTCAGCGCCGTCGTCATGGCCGCCGGCTGGCCCGCGAACCTGGCGGGCCTCGGATTGGAGGCAGCCGGAGTCGAAACGGCCCGGTCCTTCATTCCGGTGGATGACTATCTGCGCTCGAATGTGCCGCACATCTTCGTTGCGGGTGACGCCAACGGCAGCAGCATGCTCGTGCAGGCAGCGGTGTTCGAGGGTGAGACCGCCGCCGAGAACGCCGTCCTGGGTGCCAACCGGACCACTCCGCATCACCTGCTGCCCGAGGGTGGGTTCACCGACCCGGACTACTCGGGGGTGGGACTCACCGAGGCGCAGGCGCGGGAACGGGATTCGGAGTGCCACGCCGTCGTCGTCCCGTATGCCGCCGTGGAGCGGCCCATCATCGACGACCGTGAGCAGGGCTTCCTGAAACTGGTGACGGACCGCCACCGAGAATTGATCCTGGGAGCTCACGCCGTGGGGGAGAATGCGGTGGAGGTGATTCAGGCCGTGGCATCCGCCATGGCGGCCGGAACGGACCTGGCAACGCTGGCCCGCGTGAAATTCGCGTACCCCACCTACAGTGCGGTCATCGGACATGCGGCGAGGGCCGCACTGCGGAAGTAGCCGCATCAAGGGTTGTGCGGCCGGGCCATGGTTGGTGGCTCATCACGTGCCCCGCGCTAGGTCCGACTGCTAGGGTTTGTGCCACACAGCAAAGACAAGGGTGCTTCGTTTCGCAGCAACAGCGCAGGGAGAAGAATGGCGATCATGGACAAGAAATTTACCGCCACCGAGGAATCCAGCAGCAAGCATCCGCACGACTGGGGGCGCGCGATGGCCGTCGCCATCAGCCGGCTCGCTGACATGGCACGGGAAGCGGGCGATGAATTCGAACATGAAGCCCTGCTGGGCGAGGACCTGCACCTCTTCGTGGAAGACACCGAGGACGGCGTCAACATCACCATCTCGTGGACGCCCCGCGAGCAGAAGGCGCTGCCCGCCGTATCCCCGGACGACACGTCGGCCTGATGATTCACGGCTGATCCCGTGCAAGGTTTCACCTGGAACGCCGGTGGTGGGCGGCGGAAAATCGTTCCTGCCCAGGGCCTCCGGTTACGCCTTTCTCTGATCGACGAGCACAGGTTCGTGAACGGCGTGGTGCACCTGCGGTACGAGGTCAGCACCTGACGCGGAATCCACTGCGGCCATCTAAAAGCCGCGGAAGTAAGCAGACTTACCATTACCGCGGTAATGTGGAGGCAACTCGTCAACCGACATCACTGGGAGGATCCCATGTCTGCACAGAACCCCGATCCGGAGGAAGACAAGATAACCGGGCTCGAACCGGGCGGCGGCGTGCCCCCGGGAGAGACCCCGCCGGGCGAGTCCAGCGTCGGAGCCCCCCAGGGCCACGAGGAACATGGACCCAAGAAGGGTTTCTCCGCCGTGTGGCTGGGAGTGATCGGGGTGATGGTGATCCTGGTGTTCATTCTGATCATCGGCAATATCATCCCCTTCTTCTAGCGCCGCCCCGGAATGGCGAAAGCCGCCGACCAGTCCCTGGACTGGTCGGCGGCTTTCGCCATTGCATCGCTGTCAGAGGGAGTAGTACTCGCTCAGCTCCCGCTCTTCTTCGGGGGACAGTTCCAGATCGCTGTCGGTGTCCGGCGAGTCACTGATCTCCTTCTTGGTCCACTTGAGGTGGAGATCCGCCCCTTTGAAGTGAGCACCCTCAAGGGGCACGTAGTGCTTGCGGGTGTTGAGCAGGCCGAAAGACAGCGTGATCCAGCCTGGAAGGCCCGACGTCTTTTCAAGGTGGACCTGGTTCACCTCTCCAAGTTTCATGCCTTCGCTGTCCCAGGCGGTTGCCGCCTGCAGTTCATTGATCCCAAGCTTCTCCATGATGCTTCCTCTCGTCAGACGGCCCGCAGTTCGTCTACCATTCCAGCCCAGATGGGCCGCAAGGGCAACGCCGGCAGGAACTAGGCCTTATCCGCAGCCTCGCCCAGGAGTGGGAGGAACTTCTCCAGTGCGTAGGGCAGGCTGAGCGGATTGGCTGCCGAGACGGACAGTGTCAGGGTGTTGTCACTGTCGGCAACGAGTGCGCCGGTCTCCACCGCGGGGATCTGGCTGAGCAGCGGGTCGCTGCTGATTGCTTCCTTGGTCGCTGCGTCCGGTACCCAGGTCACGAAGACGTCGGACTCGAGCTCATTGGCGCGCTCCGCGGACCAGGGGATGAAGAACTCCGTGCTGTCCTGCGTGTTCTCGGTCACGACGTCGGCCTGGATCATCCCTAGCTCCGTCAGGAAGCGGGGGCGGTTGTCGTTGGCAGTGTAGATGTTGACGCCGTCGGCGCCGGCAGGTTCGAGGTTTCCGTAGATGAACGTCTTCCCCTCGAGCTGTGGGTACTCGGCAGCGGCGGCGGCGATCGTCTCCTCGGTGTCGG
>NZ_KI914779.1:0-7027 GCF_000520535.1 Arthrobacter sp. H41 | reverse complement strand
GTCTCCTCGGTGTCGGCGATGAGTTCGCCGGCCTGGTCCGAGAGTCCGAGCGCCTCGCCGATGATGCGGGTGGAATCCTGCCACGCCGTGCCGTAGGCGATCTCGGGGTAGGCAACGACCGGGGCGATCTCGGAAAGGGTGTCGTAGTCCTCCTGAGAGAGGCCCGAGTAGACACCGAGGATCACGTCAGGATTCGTCGCTGCAATTTCATCGAAGGGGATGCCGTCAGCCTCGGAGTACTGCGCAGGCGCGTTTTCGCTGCCGATTGCAGCGTCCAGCTCCTCGAGTTTGGCGTCCTTCCACGGCGTCGACCCGTTCTCGTTTCCACCGTAGGCGTCGATGGGCATACCCACGGGAACGACGCCGAGCGCCAGGGACACGTCGGCGTTGACCCAGGAGACGGTCGCCACGCGCTCGGGCTTTTCTTCGATCGTCGTCTCGCCGAAGGCATGCTCGATGGTGACGGGGAAAGCCTCGGCCGCGCCGTCGTCATTGCCACCCGTCCCGGCTGATCCGCCGTCGGTGGGACCGGTGGAGCAAGCGGAAAGGGAGAGGACTGCAATCGTGGCTGCGGCGAAAAGACCGCGCATACGTGCGGGGGCCATGGGGCTCCTTGACTTCTGTGGCCTCTGGGGACCATCCGGACGGGGTAGAAGTAAGGCTAACCTAAGCCGGAATAATTACGAAATAGTTTTGTGGCGTAATGCAATCAGGAGTCTTTTTTCCGGGCATTCCGGGTCTCCCTGTCGTTCGCCTTCTGCAGTGCGTCCACCAGTTCCGCTTTGGACATCGAGGATCTGCCCGGAACGTCGAGCTCTTGCGCCAGGTGGTACAGGTGGTCCTTCGAAGCATTGGCATCCACTCCGCCGGCGGTTTCTCGGGCAGTGTCCGCCCCACCTGCCGCCTGGCTGTCGGATGGGCCGTTCTCCTCCTTCGGCTCCCAGTGGTCCCCGACCTTCTCGTGGCTGTGTTTGAGCGCCGCATAGGCGGTGCGGTGCGCACGCTCGCCGTCGCCGTACTGTTCCTCGGCTGACTCGAGCGTCGCGGCGTAGGTTTTCTTGGCCTTTTCATCGGAGCGCTGCAGCGTACTGGGCAACTCGTCCTCGTTGACTTCGCCCTTATTCGTGAACCGTCCCACTGCGGGGGCCTCCTGTCGATCGGCGTTTTTTGTTCTTCGATGGTATGCCCCGAGCCGGGCTTGCCAGTCAGACGTGGGATGTAGCCCGGTTTCCAGCGACCGAAGGGCGTGTCGCCCTGCGACACGCCGGTTATCAGCGGCTCGAGCGCTGAAAGCCGGGCAGTTTCATACGCGGCGGCGGCCTCAACTGCTGCCCCGGCGTCGTGTTTCCAGGGCAACCAGGATTCCGCCGACACAGAATGCGAAGGTCGCGACCAGTACGAGCAGCAGCGGAGCGGTCCAGCTTCCGGTCGCGGAGTTGATCGCACCGGCCAGGGGCGGACCGGCGGCAGCGGCGAGGTAGCCCCAGGCCTGGACCTTGGCGGACATCACCGCGGTCTCGCCATCCGACCGGGTGGCCCGGGCGACGATGGAGAAAATCGTGGTGAAGCCGCCACCTTGGGCGATCCCGCCGGCAATTGCCCACACGATGTACCCTTCCGGTGCGAGCAGGAGGCCCAGCGGAAGGCTGACCCATAAAAGGCCGATCACCGCCACAGGAACCCATGGTTGCGAGCGTGTCACCAGCACGGCCGCCCCGAGTGCGCCCGCTATGGCGGCGATCTGGAAGAGTGATGCTGTTGCACCGGAAGCGGCCAGGCTGAGCCCACGGGTCTCGAACAGCAGCGTGGGCAGCCACGCGGTCACGGCGTAATAGGCGAATGCCTGCCCGGAGAATGCCAGGGTCAACAACCACCCGATCCGACCTACCCGGCCGGAACCCCGCGGCGGGGACGGATTGACGGAAGCGGCCGACGGCGTGCGGGCACGTCGGCGCGAAACGACCAGCCAAAAGATTAATCCGGCGAGGGCCAGGACACTCCAGCCGGCCAGGGCCCAGCGCCATCCCACCACTGCGGCCAGTGGCGCGGTGCCCAGCGAGGTGATCATTGATCCGACGTTGAGCGCCGAGGTGTAGGCGGCCGTCACACCGGAAACCCGCTGCCAGGGCACGTCGCGGCGGATGAGCACCGGGACAACGATATTGCCGACGGCGATCGCAGCGCCGATGACGATCGTGCCCAATAACACCACCG
The DNA here is from genome assembly GCF_000520535.1 of Arthrobacter sp. H41. Taxonomy (GTDB): domain Bacteria; phylum Actinomycetota; class Actinomycetes; order Actinomycetales; family Micrococcaceae; genus Arthrobacter_D. The sequence goes on along the minus strand of NZ_KI914779.1, from coordinate 4,813 downwards.
GAGCCGGACCGACCGATCGAATTCCGGACCCCACCAGGACGCCCAGAAGACAAAGAAGAACGGCAGCCTCCGGACCCGCGCGGCGGATCACACGGGACGCCAAAGGAGTGGCGAGAGCGAATAGCAGCACGGGCAGGCTGGTGAGCAGCCCCGCCCCCGCCGCCGAGAGGCCGACCTCCGCCTGGATGTCCGTGATGACCGGGGCCGGTGCAACGATCGGCCCGCGCATGCTGAGCGCCACAAGAACTATTCCGATGACAGTCCAGGGCAAAGCTCCAGGGCGGATAGCTAGCTTACGCGTGGGGTTTCTCCTTCAGGCCGACTGCGGGGGTTACCCGAGAGCCTTCAGGTACTTCGCCAGTTCCCGGGGAGCCGACCGCGGCGCGGCGGCTTCAACGGCCGCGTTGTAGTTGGTGTTCGTGTTGACGTCGTACGTGAGCACCCGGCCATCCGCCGTTTCGATGAACTCGATCCCGCACACCTCAAGGTTGTTCCGTCGAGCGAATTCCTCGTACCGGGCAAGGATCGGGTGGTCGAAGTCCTCCCGGAGGCTGAAGAGCTGTTGGTCCGGCTCGGGCGCGATCGTTGCTCCGGGCGGCATGATCGGCTTGCCGCTCACCGGATCGATGGCGCAGGCGTCCGCCGGGCAGAGCTGGAACCCACCGCGCGCAGTGTCCGCCTTGATCGCGTACAAGAACTTCCCGCCCACAATTTCGGCACGCGTGATGAACGGTTCGGCGGCGTGAATGAACTCCTGCACGAGGGTGATACCGTCCTGCGGCTCTTCGAAATCCTCCGAGGAGACATACGTGGTGAGCTCATCGTGCGATTCGAACTTCCGCACCCCGAGGCCCTTGCCGCCCTGATTGTGCTTGATGATGAACGGTGCCCGGAAGTCCTTCGCTGCCTCGACGATGCGCTCGCGGCCGATGGCGGCCACCGTACGGGGAGTATCGATACCGGCTGCACGCAGCGCCGTCAGCTGGTCCACCTTGCTCATCTCGAGCTCGAGCACGCGCCGCCCGTTGACCGTCCGACGCCCGTGGGCCTCCAGCCAGGACAGCACGGAGCGTGCGTAATCCTTCGACAGATGGTGCTCCCGGGTGTGCGCCGAAGCACTGATGCGGGACCAGAAGATCCCCTCGGGAGGCGCGGCGTCAAGGTCCAGCACACCGTCGGTGAGGAGCCATTCGACGACGTCGACCCCCTCCTGCTCGAAGGCTCGGGCGAACGGCGGGAACCATTCGGGGTTCTCGTGCAGGGCGTAGACAGTGGTCACGGGGTTCCTCCCGGTCGAAAAACGGCGATAACTAACAGCGCAATGAGTATCTTTACCGACAACCCGGTGTGCCGGGCGCCTATTCCGGCTCAGCCACCGATGAAGATGCCGTTCCCCGGCCCCAACGGAAGGTCCAGGACGAAGAACACGCTGAGGATCGCTACCCACGCAAGCCAGAACGGCACTACGAACGGCAGCATGCGCGCCATGAGGGTCCCGAGCCCGGCCTGCGGTTCGTATTTCCGCAGCATGGTCAGCAGCACGATCATGTAGGGGTTCAGCGGAGTGATGACCTGCGTTGCGGAGTCCCCCACGCGGAACGCCGCCTGGATGAAGGCCGGTTCGTACCCGAGGAGGACGAACAGCGGGACGAACACGGCGGCCATCAAAGTCCACATCGCGGAGCCGGAGATGATGAAGAGGTTGAGGAGCGACGCCAGCAGGATGAACGCGAGGATCGCCGGATACCCGGTGAGCCCGATGGCCTGCAGTCCGCCGGCACCGGCAACGGCGATCCACTGGCCGATTCCTGACCAGTTGAACAGGGCGATGAACTGGCCGAGGATGAACGCCAGCACGAGGAAGCCGGCCATGTCCTTGATGGCCTCACCCATGACACGCGGCACGTCCCTGCCCGTGGTGATGGTGCCCACCACCTTGCCGTAGACGAGTCCCGGCACGGTGAAGAGGGTGAAGACGATGAAGACGATCGAGCTCAGCAGCGGCGACCTCGGGAGGAATCCGCCCTCCTCGTTGCGCCAGGGCGAACCGGGAACAACAACTGCGAGAACAATGACGACGGCGACGGCGGCTCCGACGATCAGGGCCCACTTCAGGCCACGCGCTTCGTCGGGTTCGAGTTCCGATTTCAGGGCGGCGGGCCTGGACGCGCCGGCAGACTTCACGCCGGGAGTCGCAACGGGCGTCCCGCCGGCCACCGTCCCCGGATGGTCCGCGTCGTCGTCGTGCACCTCATCGACCGGCACGCCCTGCCTGGACAGCCGTGGCTCGAGCACCTTGTCGATGATGAAGCCCGCAATCAGCATCAGGACGATCGAGGACACCACATTGAAGTAGTAGTTCGACACCGGAGTGACCGGCGCTCCGGCATTGGGCAGCGTCTCGGTGACCGCCGTCGTGATCCCTGCGAAGAGGGCGTCGAGGCTCGTGACGAGGATGTTGGTCGAGTAGCCGGCACCGGCCGCCGCGAATCCACCCAGCAGACCGGCCACGGGGTGCCGTCCCGCAGCCTTGAAGACGAGGGCGGCCAGGGGTGGGATCACCACGAAGGCGGCGTCGGACATGATGGATCCCGTCACGCCCACGGCGCCGACCGCGTAGGGCAGCGCCCAGCGGGGTGCGGAACCGAAGGCCTTGCGGATCAGCGCTGCCAGCAGGCCCGATTTCTCGGCCACTCCGACGGCCAGGAGGATCGGCAGCACGGTGGCCAGCGGTGGGAAGCCGAGGTAGTTCGCGCCGAGGTTCTGGGTCAGCCAGGTGAGTCCCTCCGCGGTGAAGAGGCCCTTGATCGCGGTGACCTCCTCCGCTCCGGGGATCTGTACCGTCACGTTGGCCCACGCCATGGCAGTGGTCAACACGGCGGTGATACTGAAGAGGATCAGGAACAGCATGAAGGGGTCGGGAAGCTTGTTGCCCACCCTCTCCACCCCGGTCAGGAAGCGGTCGGTCGCGCTGCTTCGGGTTTCTGCAGTTGATGCCACTGGAATGTGCTCCTCGCAGATCGCGGGTCAGTTGAAATAGGAGGGGACGTCGATGGCGCCGCCCTGGGCAGCGAACTCCTCGTGCACCGAGCGCTGCAGGTCCTCGTCGCACAGATAGTCGAGGGCCGTCAGCGCGAGGCCTGCAGCGCCGTCGGACGCGCCCATTTCCGCTGCCTCGGTGTTCGCTGCCCGGGCGAAGCCTTCGGTGTGGAGCACGGTACCGGGATCCGCGATCCGAATCAGGGGGTGGATGCCCGGAACGCGGTAGCTGACGTTGCCGAAGTCGGTGGAGGCGGCGAGCGTCTCGGAGACGACGCCCAGGGGCAGCGGGGAACGCCCACGCCGCTGCTGGGCGGCGACCCAGCGGCCGGTCAGTGCATTGTTGGTGCGGATGGGCAGCGACGGCGGATGCTCGTCCCACAGCAGTTCGACGCCGGTGCCCGTCATCAGGGCGGCGCCCCGGGCCACGTCCTCGAGGCGTGCGCTGAGATCCTTCAGGGTCTCGGGGTACTTGGAGCGGGCGTAGAGCTTCATCACCGCGCGTCCCGGAATGATGTTGGGACTCTGGCCGCCCTCGGTGATGTTGCTGTGCACCCGGTCCGACGGCGGCAACTGCTGGCGCAGCAGCCCGATGCCCTGGTACATGAGGTTGGCGGCGTCGAGCGCGTTCCGCCCCATGAACGGCTGCGCCGAGGCGTGCGCCTCCACGCCGCTGAAGGTGATGGTGAGCAGCCGGCGTCCGAGCCATACCTGGTCCGCGAGGTCGTAACCGTAGGGGTGCACCATGATGGCGGCGTCGATGCCGTCGAACGCGCAGTTGCGCGCCATGATTTCCTTGCCTGAGTGGCCCTCCTCAGCAGGAGTTCCGAGGAAGACCACCCGTCCGGGCAGCCGGTTGGCCACCGCCGCGAGGGCAAGGAACGCTCCCACGCCTGCCGCCGCGATGACGTTGTGGCCGCAGGCGTGGCCGATTCCCGGTAGGGCGTCGTATTCGGCGAGCACGGCAATGGTCCTTCCGCGCGAGCTGTCCCCCACCTCTGCCCGGACTGCGGTTTCCACACCATGGACGCCCAGTTGAGCCTCGATCCCTCGGTCCGTGAGGGTCTGGTGGAGGAGGGCCGCACTGGAGCGTTCCTGAAACGCCGTCTCCGGATGGGCGTGCAGGGTGTGAACAACGTCATTCAAAGTGTGTGTCAGCCCGTTGACCGCCCGCTCGACCTCCTTCACGAGTTCCGCAGGCGCTCCGGTGAAGGGAGACTTCTGAACCGCGGCGGCAGCGAGCAGTTTTCGTGTCTCGGAGTCGATCTGATCGAGGTACGCGGGATCCGGAACTGTGGGTTCGGTCATTCGAGTAGCTTAGGCAACTATCGCTCGGAAGGCAGTGTGCTGAGTAAACCCGGGTAACAAAGCGGCCGCGTGGCCGCATGGCCGGCACCGTAGTGGACAGCGGGTCTACACCCCGCGTGCTGAACGCACCACCAGCGACTGGGACAATGACGTCGTAGTTGTGCCGCTCCGCGCCGTGCGCCACCTCGCTTGCGCTCTTTCAGAACTATCCGGGATTTCCGGATAGTTACCCTTGAGCATGAGCGGACTACTGAAAAAGTTGCCACTGAAGAACAGGATGAAGCCGTGAATAATTGGCGAAAAATATTCGCGGCCCTTGGAAACGACAAACTCCGAATCGTTTACGCTGAGATGGTCCTCGAGGATGCCCAACGACGGGGAATAGTGGTCCCGAAGGGAAAGCGGCTCTTCGTAATTGAGAGTGTGTGGGGGTGTGGCTGGGGTGGGCGCGTCGGTGGGGGGATAG
>NZ_KI914778.1:101286-128036 GCF_000520535.1 Arthrobacter sp. H41 | reverse complement strand
ACATTCTCTGGTCGCCGGCTACGGGTGCTCATCCGACGTATGGCGGTATCGGTGCCCGGTGGCGGAGCATGGGCTTCGAGAACGGGGTTCTCGGGTATCCAGTCACGGGCGAGATCTGTGGGTTGAAGGATGGTGGGTGTTACCAGAAGTTCCAGGGCGGTGACATTCTCTGGTCACCGACTACGGGTGCTCATCCGACGTACGGTGCCATCGGTGCCCGGTGGCGGAGCATGGGAGCCGAGAACGGCGCCTTCGGGTACCCGCTCACGGGCGAGACCTGTGGCCTTCCGGACGGAGGATGTTCCCAGCGGTTCCAGGGAGGCACGATCAACTTCTCCCTCAGCAGGGGTACGTTCCTGAGCTAGGGCACAGGGGGATCGATCAACAGAACAGGCCCCGCACGCGCGGGGCCTGTTCTGTTGCAGTAGTAAGGCGTGTGACTATTGCCCGGGCAACGGAATACCACTCTCCTGGCTACTTGGTTATTACCTGCTAAGTACTCGGTATTACTTCCGAGGAAACCGCGGCGCACTTATATTCGTAGGCTTGTAGAAGTCGAGTACCAGAGCTTATTGTCCGCCCCATCAGTGCGTGCCACAGTGAGCGGAGAAGCAGGGGGAGCGTCATCGGGCGGTTGATTCCCCACTCTTAAGCGTTCATTTGCGACGCTCGATCTGATAGTGGAGCACGTCATGGAGATAACCCCTGAGGTTTCACCCATCGTATCTGTACAACTGTTCGGCAACTTCGAACTGCGGCGAGACAATATCGTCTTGACATCAGCCGATATGGGCGGGTGTAAACCCCGGCACATCCTCGAGATACTGCTGCTGAACTTCGGTTCCGCAATGTCGAAGGACCGACTGATCGAAGTCCTCTGGGGAAGCCACGCTCCTGATGGCGCAGTAGCCACGCTTGAAAGCTACGTCTGCTGCCTGCGGCGGCTGGTCCAGCCCGGCCGGACCAGAACCGGTCCCCTGCGGACGGCGAACGGCGGTTACGTCCTTGATACCAGACTGGTCGACTCCGATCTCGACAGGTTCCACCGCCTGGTCCACGAGGCGGAATCGGCACTGCCGGCGGCCGCTTATCCGCTGTTGCGGCGTGCGATCGACATGTCGGCGGTGCCGTTGCTCGGCAACGAGGTGGTTCCGGAATGGGCGAACGAAGCAAGGCTCCGCATCGCCTCACAGCGTCTTGAGCTGCAGATCCGGGCGGCTGAAACGGCAAGTGCGCTGAATCTTCCCCTCGAGGCCATTTCGTGGGCACAGGCAGCGCTCGATGCCGACGGGTTGAATGAAAGGGCGTGGACCGCCCTCGTCACCGCATACGAGCTCGCAGGGCTCTACGCCGAGGGACTGACGGCCTACGACCGATGCCGACGGACATTCCACCGGGAGCTGGCCTGTACTCCCGGATCAGCCCTGCAGGCTCTCTACGTCCGGCTTCTCCGCCAGACGGCCGAAGCGGAAGGGGACTTGTCCGAGGCGCTTGAGGCGCTCATCTGCCTCGGTCAGCGGTTGCGTGGCAATGCACTTCCCTCAGGGAGGCCGGGCGGCGGCCTCAACTTCGAGGGGGCTGAGAAGATCCTCGATTCATTTCTCCGCCGCGCTCAGCGGGCTGTCTGATCGAGTTCCTGCCATTGGCGTGGCAGGCGGGGCGCTCCGGGGGGAACCGGTCGGGAGGCACGCAACGCAGAGTGCGCTCGTGAGATAATTAGGGAACGGCGGCGTGCCGTAATGCCGTATCGGGCGGGGAGCCACACGTGTCCCGCACGGATATCCGGCCCTCCGGCCGACCAAGGAGTTCTGCAGTGACCCTCACTTTCACCCCCGCCTCTTCGCCGGGCACCGAGGGTGTCCTGACCGATGCCGAAGTGCGGCGCATCCGCAATGACTTTCCCATCCTGGATACCCGGGTCAACGGCAGGCCGTTGGTCTATCTCGATTCCGGCGCCACCTCGCAGAATCCCCTGAGTGTGATGGAAGCCGAGCAGGAGTTCTACGAACAGCGCAATGCGGCGGTGCACCGTGGGTCGCACTCCCTCGCCGTCGAAGCGACGGACGCCTACGAGGAAGCCCGTGCGGCAGTGGCCCGTTTCATCGGCGCCTCGTCGAACGAGCTGGTCTGGACCTCGAACGCCACCGAGGCCATCAACCTGCTCGCCTATTCGATGTCCAACGCCTCCCTCGGGCGCGGCGGGACGGCTGCACAGCGTTTCGCGCTGGCCCCGGGGGACCGCATCGTGGTGACCGAAATGGAGCACCATGCCAACCTGATCCCATGGCAGGAGTTGGCTGCCCGCACGGGAGCGGAACTGCGCTTCATTCCGGTGGATGACGACGGCGCCCTGCGGCTCGACGAAGCCGAGGCGCTGCTGACGCCGTCCACCAGGGTGCTGGCGTTCACGCATGCCTCGAACGTCCTCGGAACCATCAACCCCGTGAGTGAACTCGTGCGCCTCGCCCGCGAGGTGGGTGCGCTCACCGTGCTCGATGCCTGCCAGTCGGTGCCGCACCTGCCGGTCGACGTCAAGGCGCTCGACGTGGACTTCCTCGTTTTTTCCGGGCACAAGATGCTGGGGCCCACAGGAATCGGGGCGTTGTACGGGCGGGCCGGGTTGCTCGATGCCATGCCTCCCTTTCTCACCGGGGGGTCGATGATCACCACAGTTTCGATGGAACGCGCGGAATACCTGCCGTCACCGAACCGCTTCGAAGCCGGCACCCAGCGGATCTCGCAGGCCATCGCGCTGGGAGCTGCGGCGAACTATCTTACAGAGACGGGAATGCCCCGCATCGAGGCATGGGAAGCTTCGCTTGGCGCTCGTCTCGTCGATGGACTCTCCCGCATCGAGGGCATCCGCGTGCTGGGGCCCGCCGCCGGAGCCGGACGCATCGGCCTGGCCGCGTTCGACGTCGACGGTGTCCACGCCCACGACGTCGGGCAGTTCCTCGACGACCGCGGGATCGCCGCGCGCGTCGGTCATCACTGCGCGCAGCCGCTGCACCGTCGTCTCGGCCTCGTCGCGACAACACGCGCAAGCACCTACCTCTACAACACCACGGACGAAGTGGACTTTTTCCTCGAAGCCGTTTCCGGCGTCCGCAGCTTTTTCGGAGCGACGTCGTGACCAACAGCCTTGAACAGCTCTACCAACAGATCATCCTCGACCACGCGAGGGCGCGCCACGGTGCAGGTTTGCAGGAGCACCGGGGCGAGGGCGTGGTGGGTGAGTCGCATCAACTCAATCCAGTGTGCGGCGACGAGATCACGCTGCGCGCGGTGGTGAGGAACGGCGGCGTCCACTCGGTCAGCTGGGAGGGCGCCGGCTGCGCCATTTCCATGGCCTCGGCATCCGTACTGACGGACCTCTCGGTGGGACTGCCGCGCGACGAGGTCATCGAGCTCGTGGATAATTTCCGGGACGTGATGCGCTCCCGGGGCAGGCTCGAGGCCGACGAGGAGGTGCTGGGAGACGCCGCTGCTTTTTCGGGGGTCTCGCGGTATCCGGCGCGCGTCAAGTGCGCCATGCTTGCATGGGTTGCCCTCGAGGAATCGCTGCTCGCTGCCAACCACTAGCAGCTATGGGGATCGGTCAGCCGACGGGTATTCGAGAAGCGATGCTACAGGCTTGCCGCAGCTGCTCCTACAGCGCCCCTGCGGTAGCGCCGTCCTGCGGCAACCGCATCGTGAAAGTGCTGCCGACGCCCGGTTCGCTGGTCACCGAGATGGTGCCTCCGTGCTCGATCACGATGGTCTTCGTAATCAGGAGTCCCAGTCCCACCCCGGGAACCGTTGAGGTGCGGACGGAGGGGGACCGGAAGAACCGGTCGAAGACATGGCTGAGATCGACGGCGTCGATCCCTATTCCGGTGTCGATCACCTCGACGCGCAGGCAATTGTCGTCGATCCCGGCCTGGAGCGTAATGGTTCCGCCGCGGCGGTTGTACTTCACTGCATTCGAGATCAGGTTGTCCACTGCCTGGGCGAGGCGGACCGGGTCAGCCACGGCGACCAGGCCCGGCGGCGTGGCATTCACTACCTCCACGCCGGCGCGCGCCGCCTTCACCCGCACCGAACTCGCGGCCTCGGAGAGGATGCGGCCTACATCGCATTCCTCCCGCCGCACCTGGAAGGTGCCGGCGTTGATCGCCAACAGGTCCTCGACGAGTTGTTCGAGCCGCAGCGCGTTTCGCCGGGCCACTTCCATGTACCCCTGCACAGCGGGCGGGAAACTTTCCGTGGTTTCTATGGCTTCCATGGTGAGCTCGAGGTAACCGAGTATCGAAGTCAGGGGGGTACGGAACTCATGGGAGACATTGGAGAGGAAATCGTCCTTCGCATGAAGGGCAAGGGCGAGGTCGGTGACGTCCATGAAGGAGACCACCGTGCCCACGAACGCGCCGTCCTCGTCGACCATGGACCGGGAGGAAATTGAGAGGGACCGCTGGCTCCGGCCTTCGCCAAGCCAGACCTGCTCGGCCGTGAGGTCCTCGCCCAGCACTGCCCTCCGCACGGGGCGCTCCTCCGGGGGAAGAAGGGTTTCCCGGTCGGGACCGTAGACAAGGAGTTGCGCCTCGTTCGGGTCGTCATTGCCGGCGGGCGCAGCTGCCGCGTGGACGGCCCGCTGCCGGGCATTCATCAGGATGTCGTGGCCGTCCGCGTCCACCGCGAGCACCCCGACGTCGACGGTGTCGAGGACCGTGCCGAGGAGCTGCTCACGCCTGCGGCCCGCCTCGCTGCTTGCCCGCAGCGCCGCCTTCGAGGCGCGCAGGGCCTCCTGCTGATTGCGGCGATCCCTGGTCAGGGCGGAGACGAACACTGCCAGGCCGGTGAGCATGACCGGCAGGAGGAACGGCTGGAGGAAGTCGCGGAGTACCAGGTCATCGCCGGAGAGGAGCAACGGTACCCAGACGAGCGATACCGAACCCACGAAAGAAACTCCGACGGCGACGGCCATGGATACTTGTGAGGCTGCTAGCCAGACCACCGGGAATGCCGCGAGCAGGCCGACACCGCTCAGGCTCTCTCCGGCTCCGGAACGGATGAAACCGATTACGGCGAAGTCGAGCAGCGGAATGATGAGGGCGGCGCGAACCGGAACGCCCGACCAGGGAATGGCCACGCACGCCGCCAGCACCACGAGGTGCAGAAGCAGTCCGGTGAGAATGGATCCGCTCTCGAGGAGGCGTGGATCCTGCAGGAGCCCCAGCGCCACCGTCAGGAAAAGGGTGACGGTGAGGGCAGATTCGCTGAGCACGATCTTCCGGCGACGGCCTGCATGGCGCCCGGGCCCGCCCGGGTTCTCGGGAAGCTGCGCAGGATCAGCCATCAAGCCTTTCAGCGGTCCCGGTCCTCAAAGGCGTCGGGCACGCCATCCGAATCGGCGTCGACGGTATCCGCATCGTTGATTCGTGAGTAGTGCTTGTTGCGGATCCGCAATACTACCGTGGCCAGCAGTGCCGACATCAGCGACGCCGTGAGGATGGCGACCTTGGCGTTGTCCTGGTGCTCGGTGCCGGCACCGAAACTGAGATCGTTGACCAGCAGGGACACCGTGAAACCAACCCCGGCCAGGACACCGACGCCGAGGATGTCCCACCAGCTGAGCCCCGGATCCAGGCTTGCACGGGTGGTCTTGGTGACGGTCCAGGTGGTGAGGAGGATGCCGACGGGCTTACCCACGACGAGGCCCAGGACGATCCCGACCAAAACGGGATCGTCCAGCGCGGAGACGAAACCGTCCACACCGCCGATGGTGACCCCGGCCGAGAAGAAGGCGAACAGCGGTACGGCGATCCCCGTGGACAGGGGCCGGAAGCGATGTTCGAGAATCTCGGCAAGGCCGGGTTTGTTGGGCCGGGGCAGTGCAACTCTGCCGTGTTTTTTCCGCAGCACGGGAACCAGGAAACCGAGCAGCACGCCCGCCACTGTGGCATGGACGCCCGAGGCATGCATCAGTGCCCACGTGGCGATTCCCAGCGGGAGGAGGATGAGCCAGGCCGGGCCGGTGCTCGAGCCGAAGAACTTGGCTTTTGTCTGCGCCAGCAGACCGAAAAGCCCCAGCGGGACCAGCATCCACAGGAGGAAGTTCAGTTGCACATCCTCCGAATAGAAGAAGGCGATGATGGCGATGGCGATGAGGTCGTCCACTACCGCGAGGGTCAGCAGGAAGATCCGCAGGGCGGCCGGCAGGTGGGAGCTGATCACTGCCAGAACCGCAAGGGCGAAGGCGATATCCGTCGCGGTGGGGATCGCCCAGCCACGCAGGGTGTCGGGGGAGGACAGGTTCACGGCGGTGTAGATCAGGGCCGGAACGAGCACTCCGCCGGCAGCTGCCGCGACGGGAACGATGGCGCGGCTGACCTTGCGGAGATCGCCCGCGACAAATTCACGCTTGAGTTCAAGGCCTATCAGAAAGAAGAATATGGCAAGCAGGCCATCTGAAGCCCACTTGCCCACGGACAGACTGAGGTGCCACGGCTCGTAGCCGAACTCGAAGTCCCGGATGGCGAAGTAGGAGTCCGAGAACGGTGAATTCGCCCAGATCAAGGCCAGGACCGTGGCGATCAGGAGCAGGATCCCGCCCACGGTCTCCTTGCGGAGGATCTCGTTGATGCGGAGGTACTCGGGATAGCTGCCCCGCTGGAGAACGACGCGTTTTGCCCCTTGCGGACTTCCCGGGGCGGGAGAGTCAGCCGGCGATCCGTTACTCATGAGTAGCTCCTCTTTCTGTGCTGGTGTCCCGGCAGGGCCCGGCTGGCTCAACCCGCAAGTGCGCGGACCCCGATGATCGCTGTAGCGAGACCAAGGATCATCGACGTCGAGATGAGCATGAGGTGCACCGTCAGAAAGCGGGTGGGTGCTCCCTTTTCATCGCGGGCCCGGGGATCCTTGAAGATACGACGGAGGAATGGCGGCCACACGATCAGCGTCCAGACTCCGGCAAGGATCAGGACGAGGGCAAGTGGGGTAGGCAGTGACACGGTCGGCTCTCCCGGCAGAGGTGGGATCGGTGGGTGGGCGTTCTCAGCGGCTTTCGAGCCAGCGCTGCGCTTCCGCAGCCTGCACGTTGAGGGCCTTGCCGATCATCGGCTCGGCTGCGCCGGCGATCTTGCCGCCCAGGAAAGGGATCGACGAGGTGACGGACCCCTGGAGGTCCACCCGCGTGGAGCCACCCTCGGCGATCAGCCTCTGTACCGCGGCCACGTTGAGCGGCACTCCTGCGACGGTCATCTCGACCTGTGCCTCACGGGAACCATCGGCGTCGGGTGCCGCCCAGTGCTCGGTCTGGGTGACTGTCAGCGTTTCACCGACGAACTTGCGTGCCATCTCCGGAAGGCGGGCGGTGGGCATGGTGCGCACTGCAACGAGCGTGAAGGCGCCGGAGGTGTCGCCGTCGAGCGCCGAGGACTCCAGGGAGCCGCCCACCTGCTGGCTCATGTGCTGGAGGAAGCCCTTGTCGGTGAACACGTCGATCACTGCGGCGACGTCGTAGGGCAGGGTGGTCGAGGCGCTCAGGGCCATGGTTCCTCCGGGGTGGTGCGGACAGTTTCTTTCAGCAATCCTACGGCCTTGCTGTCCCTCGTCGTGGTTCGGCGTCCGGTGGGCGTCCGGTGCGGGAGGGACTATTGGTAGGACACGAACCACGGGGTCGGCTCGACGTTCGTGAACGTCTGTTCCGGGGTGAAGGTAGGGGAGTCCTCGTCGTAGAAGTTCTTCCAGCCCATCCAGATCTGCGGTTGCAGGCCCTTGCGGAGGACGTTCCAGGTGTCCAGCTTCTCTCCCGGTGTTCCGTGTCCGTCGGCGTGGAGGCTGATTGCCAGTTCGCTGTGGCTGACGTCGATGGCATCCCGGTCGCTGATCATGCCGAGGTTGAACTGGTGCAGGATCAGCAGCTTCTGCGGCAGCGTATTGTTCCGGGTGAGATCCGCCAGCCACTGTGAGGTCTCATTGATCTCCGCCGCATCTACGGTCCCGATCTGCTCGAGCGGCCGCTGGCCCGGTGCCAGCCGCCATTCGGCATCGAGTGCGAGCCCCACATGCGGCCGTTTCAGCAGGTCCTCGTACAGCTTCGCCTGGTCGAGGAAGCTGCTTCCACCCGACTGCAGGTCCAGGACCACGTAGACGCCGGCCTTCCCTGCGGCATCGACCCATGGTTCGAGATCCTCGATGCGGGACTCGGTGGAATAATCGCCGTCCGGCCCTGCCTCGGCACTCGCGACGGTGGTGATGATCTCGAAGGCGGGGATCACGGGTTCCACGCTGTAGGGAACGTAGAGCGCCGCGGTGTCCTTGGCCCGCTGGATGGAAGCGTCGATTCCCTGTTCACCGAGAACGCCGAGGCTTCCCCCACTCGGGTGGCCGTACAGGGCGATCATCCTCCGGCCGGGAAAGACCGTCTGCCCACCGCCCGGCAATTCCGGTGCGTCGAGGGCGACGGCGGAGTGCTCCGCGAAGGTTTCCGGGTCACCGAAGGCGTCCCCCACGCCGAACAGTGCGCCGTCCCGGTGCTCGCGCAGGAAAGCGATGGTCTCCGTGTCCGCCCGTGGGTCAGGTTCAGCGACGACCCTGACCAAAGCTCCGGCGGCACGCGCAGTGGCTACTGCCGCGGCGGATGCAGGGTCCGAAGTTGCCAGCACGACGGCGTCCGCTGCTTCCTGGGCCCGTTGGAAGGGTGGCAGCCCGGCAGAGACGCCTCCGGGAGCTTCATCCCTTCCGGCTGCCGAGGCTTCTGCGGAAGCAGCGGGGGTTCCGGCAGCACCACTTCCGGATGCGGAGGGGGTCGCTGAACGGGCCGTCGTCGCTGGTTCCGTCCCGGTTGCCGGATCGTCCGGCGAAGCGGGAGAGGGCGGAGCCGGCGATGGCAGCACCGGCAGCGGCAGGCTTTCGCCCGGTTGCAGGGCAGCGATCGAGTCGATGAGCTCGCTCGCCTCGATGCCGGACGGCTCGACCACCAGGTGGAGGTCTTCGCGGAAGCCCTCGACGTCGTCGGGACCCGGAATCTGTTCCAGCCCACCGACGATCGGCTCCCAGCCCGCCGTGGGGGTTCCGAAGAGGATCACCGACTCGGTGCCGAGCCGATCGAGTTCTGTCCTTACCTCCACTGCGTCCGCGGCGGATCCAACCACCAGCAGCGGAACGCCGAGTCCGGCAGCAGCCGTCGCGGCGGGCCCCATCGCGGCCGGTGGCGTGCCCGGAGACCCGGCGCTCCCGGGTGCGGCGAGAACCACGGCGACGGGGCTCGACGCAAAGAATGTCCTGCTTGCGGCAATCGATGAACTTTCCCCACCGGCACCGATGAGGGTCGGGGACTCCGGATGCGGGCTCAGCACAACCGTTCTCGGTGCGGACTCGGCTCCGGACGACGAGCCCGACGATGGATCGTCGGTGGTGGTTGTGCAGCCGGACAGGAGCAGCGTGAGCATCATGGCCACGACCGGACCCCGGCATCTCAGCCTGGTCGACTGCGTTGACGGCGTCGTCAACGGTACCGGCACGGACGGCATGGACGGCATGGGAGTCAGGGAGTAGATGGGTCCTACTTTCCGCACAGCCCCAGCGGCACGTTCGGGAGAACTTCGGAAGGTCTTCGGGAAGGGCATGGCAATCCTAGTATGACGCAGGACACCTCGCGACACGGCAACAGGGCGGGTGCCGTGGCAGGCGCTATTTTGTGGAGCCGGCCCCTCACCGCTGCGCTGGGCCCGCCCGACCGAACTGACAGGGGCGCGCGGTAGGCTTGAAGCATCCCCGGAATTCGCTGAATTCCGGGCTTTTGTGGTGTCGCCACCACGCCCTGAAACGAGGAGCCGGAGACATGAGCCTGAACGGATTGCGCACAGCGCTGACTGAGGACGCCTCCTACGCGCGTGTCCGTTCCAATGCCTCGCGGTCCGTCGACCAGCGGAGCACCGATCTGCAGATCGGTGCTCCGGCAGGGTTGAGGGCACCGCTCCTCGCGGAGATGGTGGACGGATTGCGCGACGCCGCCGGCCCCACCGACCCGGGAAGTGTGCCTCCCGTCGTGGTGGCGGTCACCGCAACGGGCCGGGAGACCGAGGACCTCGCGGGCGCATTGCGCAGTTACCTGCCCGAATCCGAGATCGAGGAGTTCCCCAGCTGGGAAACCCTGCCGCACGAGCGTCTCTCGCCGAGGTCCGACACCGTGGGACGCCGTCTATCGGTGCTTCGCCGTCTTGCCCATCCCGGCGGCTCACCCGTTCGCGTCATCATCGCGCCCATCCGTGCTGTCGTCCAGCCCCTCGTCGCTGGCCTCGGGGACCTCGAGCCGGTGTCGTTGAAGGTGGGGGACAACGTCGAGTTCACCGAAGTGGTCAGGGCGCTCGCCGATGCCGCCTACGCACGGGTGGACATGGTGACGCACCGCGGGGAGTTCGCGGTCCGCGGCGGCATCATCGATGTCTTCCCGCCCACCGAGGACCATCCGCTCCGCATCGACTTCTTCGGCGACGAGGTGGATCAGATGCGGTGGTTCGCCGTCGCCGACCAGCGCTCGCTCACTTCGGGGGAACCCCCGACGGCGTTGTACGCGCCGCCGTGCCGCGAAATCCTGATCACGCCGTCGGTGATGTCGCGAGCGGCCAAGCTTGGGCCGCAGCTCCCCGCCGCAGCCGCCATGCTCGAAAAAATCGCTGGTGGAATCGCGGTCGAGGGCATGGAGTCCCTCGCGCCCGTGCTGGTCGACTCGATGGTGCCGTTCGTGGCAGAGCTGCCCGCCGGATCCATCGCCGTCGTGATCGAACCCGAGAAGGTGCGCGCTCGTGCCCATGACCTCACGGCGACCAATGAGGAGTTCCTTGCGGCGGCATGGTCCACGGCGTCCGAGGGAGGTGCCGCTCCGCTCGACCTCACCGGTGAGCTGGGCATGGACCTGCAGGCCGCGAGCTTCCGGTCCCTGACGGAGACGCGCACCACGGCGCTGGCCAACGACGTCGCCTGGTGGGCCGTCACGTCCTTCGGTGCGGATGAGGAGCTCACCGACGTCGACACCTTCACCCTTCACGCGCGCGAACCGCGCGGGTACCAGGGTGACGTCGCCGAGATGATGGAGTTCATCGGCGGGCGGGTCCGCGATCAGTGGCGCGTGGTGGTGGCGACTGAAGGTCCGGGGCCCGCGCAGCGCCTCGCGGAGCTGTTCCACGACAACGACATCCCGACCAGCCGTGTCGAGTCACTCGAGGCGGCGCCGCAGCCGGGCATCATCGAAATCACGACGGCGTGTGCCGGGCGCGGGTTCGTGGTGGACGGCCTCAAGATCGGGCTGCTGACCGAGGCCGATCTTCTGGGCCGCACCAGTGCCGCCGGCACACGGGACATGCGGAAGATGCCCTCGCGGCGCCGCAACGCCGTCGACCCGCTGCAGCTCAAGGACGGCGACTTCGTGGTGCATGAGCAGCACGGCGTCGCGAGGTTCGTCGAGCTGATGCAGCGCTCCACCGGAGCAGGGCCCACCAGGACCACCCGCGAATACCTCGTCCTCGAGTACGCGCCGTCCAAACGGGGAGCCCCGGGCGACCGCCTGTTCGTGCCCACCGACCAGCTGGACCAGGTCACGCGGTACGTGGGCGGCGACGCGCCGGCGCTGAGCAAGATGGGCGGCTCCGACTGGAGCAAGACCAAGAACCAGGCACGCAAGGCCGTCAAGGAGATTGCCGGCGAGCTGATCCGGCTGTATTCGGCGCGGATGGCCTCGCGGGGGCATGCCTTCGCTCCGGACACACCATGGCAGCGCGAACTCGAGGAAGCTTTTCCCTATGTAGAAACCCCCGATCAGCTGACCACGATCAACGAGGTCAAGGCCGACATGGAGCGGGAGGTTCCCATGGACCGCCTGGTGTCCGGCGACGTCGGGTACGGCAAGACCGAGATCGCGGTCCGGGCGGCCTTCAAGGCGGTGCAGGACGGCAAGCAGGTGGCGGTCCTGGTGCCCACCACGCTGCTGGTACAGCAGCACTTCGAGACGTTCTCCGAGCGCTTCTCCGGCTTCCCCGTGCGGGTGCGGCCGATGTCACGCTTCCAGAGCGCCAAGGAGTCGCGTGAAACGGCTGAGGGACTGGCCTCGGGCGCGGTCGACGTCGTCATCGGTACCCACCGGCTGCTGTCGAAGGAGATGAAGTTCAAGGACCTGGGGCTCGTGATCGTGGACGAGGAACAGCGGTTCGGCGTGGAGCACAAGGAAGCGCTGAAGAAGATGCGCACCAACGTGGATGTGCTGGCGATGAGCGCCACTCCCATTCCGCGGACACTCGAGATGTCGTTGACGGGTATCCGAGAGACTTCCACCCTTGCGACGCCGCCGGAGGAAAGGCACCCGGTCCTCACCTATGTGGGCCCGTACACGGACAAGCAGGCCTCCGCGGCCATCCGGCGCGAGCTCATGCGGGAGGGACAGGTCTTCTTCGTCCACAACCGGGTCTCCTCCATCGACCGCACCGCGGCGCACCTGAAGGAGCTGGTTCCCGAGGCACGCGTAGCCGTGGCGCATGGCCAGATGACCGAGTCGCGGCTGGAGCAGATCATCGTCGACTTCTGGGAGAAACGCTTCGACGTCCTGGTGTGCACCACCATCATCGAGACCGGCCTCGACATCTCCAACGCCAACACGCTGATCGTGGACCGCGCCGATTCCTACGGACTCTCGCAGCTGCATCAGTTGCGAGGCCGGGTGGGGCGGGGGCGCGAACGGGCGTACGCGTACTTCCTCTACCCGTCGGAGAAGCCCCTCGGCGAGATCGCACTCGAGCGGCTGAAGGCCGTGGCTTCGCACAACGAACTCGGCGCGGGTATGCAGCTGGCGTTGAAGGACCTCGAGATCCGCGGTGCCGGCAACATGCTCGGCGGGGAGCAGTCTGGCCATATCCAGGGCGTCGGCTTCGACCTCTACATCCGGCTGGTGGGCGAAGCCGTGGCGAGCTTCCGGGGCGAGGCCGAGGAGAAGGCCGCCGAGATGAAGATCGAGCTGCCGGTCAACGCGCACCTGCCGCACGACTATGTACCGGGGGAGCGGCTGCGCCTCGAGGCCTACCGCAAGATTGCGTCAGCGCTCACGCACGAGGCGATCGACGGCGTCGTCGCGGAGTTGGAGGACCGGTACGGGGAGCCGCCCGCCGCGGTCGGCAATCTGATCGCCGTTGCGCGTTTCCGGGTTGCAGCGCGTGCGGTGGGACTCACCGACGTGGCGCTGCAGGGGAATTTCATCAAGTTCGCGCCGGCGGACCTGCCGGAGTCGAAGCAGATGCGCCTGACCCGCATGTACCCGGGGGCCACGGTCAAGCCCGCGCTCAACGCCGTGCTCATTCCGAAGCCGAAGACCGCACGCATCGGCGGCCGGGACCTCGTGGATGCCGAGATCCTGCAGTGGACGCAGAACATCCTGGAGTCCATCTTCACTCCCTGAAACTCCCTGAAACTGCAACGGGCTCCACGCGCTTGCGCGGAGCCCGTTGCAGGAGTGCCCGTAAGAGCAGGGGAAAGCTAGGAGCCGACCTTGGCTGAAGTTTCCTTCGTGTCGGTGCGGTTGCCCTCGGCCAGATTGTAACCGGTGTCAGCGCGGCCGATGATGCCCTGCGGGATGAAGAACGCCAGGAAGGCCAGGCCGAGGCAGACGCCGAACGGCCAGACGTTCGTGCCGTCGGACCAGCTGAGGACGTAGATGCTGAGGAGGAACATCCCGAACAGCACTGCGAACACCAGGATGTTGCTGAGCAGGTGCCCCCGTCCCGCATCGGTAGGGCTCTGGTTGTTCACTTCGTGTGACATTGTCAAAAACTCCTAGAAGTTGGAAAGACTGCTGTTCCGTCAGTAGCCTGCGGCGCCCTGTTCACCCTTAACGATAGCGACTCCGGAGCTCGCGCCGATCCGGGTTGCTCCGGCGTCGATCAGGGCCCGTGCGTCATCGAGCGACCGGACGCCGCCTGACGCCTTGACCCCGAGGTCAGGTCCCACGGTTTTCCGCATCAACGCGATGTCGGCGACGGTTGCGCCTCCGCCGTTGAAGCCGGTGGACGTCTTCACGAAGTCGGCTCCGGCGGCCACGGCGGCACGGCAGGCGAGCACTTTCTGCTCGTCGGTGAGCAGCGAGGTCTCGATGATGACTTTGAGTATCGCACCGCCCTCGTGGACGGTCTCGGCCACCGCGCGGATGTCCGAGGTGAGCGTCTCGGCGTCCTGGGCCCGCGCTGCTGCGATGTTGATGACCATGTCGATCTCGTCGGCGCCGTCGGCCACCGCTCCCCGGGCCTCCACCACCTTCACTTCCGTGGACGTGGCTCCCAGCGGGAAACCGATCACCGAGCAGGTCAGCACGTCGCTGTCCTTGACGGCGGAGTGGACGGTGCCCACCCAAAGCGGGTTCACGCAGACCGATTTGAACCCGTACTCCACGGCCTCTGCACAAACCGTCAGGATCTGCTGACGGCTCGCTTCGGGTTTCAGGAGGGTGTGGTCGATGTAGGACGCGAGGGAGGTCTCACTAGGCATGGGTCCATCTTTCCACGGCATCGAGGCGCGCAAGTACTTCGGCCAGTGGTAGCAGCGGCGGCAACCAGATGAACCGAGTCGACCGATCAAGTGATGCGGGTTCGGGCCTGAGCTAGCTCAGCTCACTGGGGGCCGCACCGAATGGCCGCGGACCGATCCCTTGAAACTGTCGGTGTTGTCAACTTCTCAAGAGGTAGGGAGCCAGGGCGCGGGAGGGCATGAACGCAGAGTGCATGCAATGCATGCGTTGCATGCACCTTTTGCGATCGACACCGACCTGCTTCGAGCTACCAGGGTCCGTGCCGGCAACAATAACGATCACCTTTGGAAGTTATCGAAGGGCTCTGACCGGAGGACGGAGACGCCGGAGGCCCGAGGACCGGATCTGAAACGACTCAAAGACCCAGCGCCGCTCCGACGTCGAGCTTCACGGCATCGAGGCGTGCCCGGGCCGCTGCCTTGGCGTCGTCGAGGCCGGCGGCCGAGTGAACCGGCTCCACCACTTCGAGATAGCACTTGAGCTTCGGCTCGGTCCCGCTGGGCCGGATGATCACCCGCGTGGAATCCCGCGTCAGGTACAGCAGGCCGTCGGTGGGCGGCAGCGCGGCCGAGCCCTGTGCGAGGTCCTCCAGCAGGTCCACGGGGGAGCCGGCGAAGGACTGCGGCGGGTTGTGGCGCAGTCGTTCCATCAGGACGTCGAGCACCCCGAGGCTGTCCACGCGTACCGACACCTGATCCGCTGCGTGGAGGCCGTGGGCAAGGAACGCGTCGTCGAGCAGATCGAAGAGCGTCCGGCCCCCGGCTTTCATCGCCGCCGCGAGTTCCGCGAGGAGCAGGGCGGCGGAGATGCCGTCCTTGTCACGGACGACGCCGGGCGCCACGCAGTACCCGAGCGCCTCCTCGTAGCCGTAGCCGAGGTTCCGCACGCGGGCGATCCATTTGAATCCGGTCAGGGTCTGGACGTGCTCGGTGCCGGCCGCCGCGGCGATCTTGCCCAGAAGCCGTGATGACACGATCGAGTTGGCGAAGACCTGCCGTTCCCCCGGAGCGATCGGTGCCCGTGCCGTGAGGTGGAGGCCGAGGAGCGTGCCCACCTCGTCACCCCGGAGCATCCGCCACGACCCGGTGGAAGGGTCCTTGGCCGCCAGGGCGACGCGGTCGGCGTCGGGGTCGTTGGCAACGACGAGGTCCGCGTCGGCAGCGGCCGCCGCCTCGAGGGCGAGGTCCAGGGCGCCGGGCTCCTCGGGGTTCGGGAAGGCGACGGTGGGGAAGTCGGGGTCGGGGTCGGCCTGCTGCGTCACCATGGTCACGTCGTCGAAGCCGGCAGCCGCAAGCACCGCCCGGGCAGTGCGCCCGCCCACACCGTGCAGCGGGGTCAGGATGATCCGCAGGTCCCGGGCGGAGAACGCGGGATCGGCCAGGGCCGCGACCGCGGAGACGTAATCCTCCTCAAGGGATTCGGGGAGCACCGTCCAGCCATCCGGTGCCAGTTCCACCGTGTCGATTCCTCCGACGCCGGCGATAGAGGCGGCGATGTCGGCGTCGTGCGGAGCCACGATCTGCACACCGCGTGCGTCCTCCCCGACAGCCCGTCCGCCCAGGTACACCTTGTAGCCGTTGTCCTGGGGAGGATTATGGCTGGCAGTCACCATGATGCCGACCTCGCACCGCAGTACGCGCACCGCGTAGGCGAGCACCGGGGTGGGAAGCTCCGACGGCAGGAGGAACGTCTCGAGCCCGGCCGCCGTGAAGATCGCCGCGGTCTCCTGGGCGAAGATCTTCGAGTTGTACCGGGCGTCATAGCCGACCACGGCGCGCGGCACGTAGGCGGTGCCGCCGTCGTTCGCAAGTCGAAGCGCATGCTCCGCCACACCTGCGGCGGCTCGGCGCACGACCACGCGGTTCATGCGGTTGGGGCCGGCGCCGAGGGCAGCGCGGAGGCCCGCGGTACCGAACGCCAGCGGGCCGGAGAAACGGTCCCGGAGATCCTGCTCGGCCTCCGCGCCGGGCCGGCCGGCCGACCGGACACGGGCAACGAGTGCGGTGAGCTCGCCGGCGGTGGCAGGATCGGGGTCTGTTGCTGCCCACGCCTCGGCTGCGGCCAGCAGGGAATCAAGCTCGGGGTGGGCCATGGGGAACCTTAAGGAGTGCGGAGGTGGGGGGCTGAAAAGGCGGCTCCGGCAGAACCTGGCGACGTCAGAACCTGGGACGTCAGAGTCTGGCGACGTCAGAGTCTGGCGACGTCAAAGCTTTGCGACGATGTCCGCCAGCAATCGGGAGATGCGGGGGCCCGCTGCCTGGCCGGCCTCGAGAACCTCGGCATGGCTGAGGGGTACCGGACTGATGCCGGCGGCCAGGTTGGTGACAAGGGAGATGCCGAAGACCTCCATGCCGGCATGGCGTGCCGCAATGGCCTCGAGCGCCGTGGACATGCCGACGAGGTCCGCGCCGATCCGTTTCGCGTACTGGACCTCTGCCGGTGTCTCATAGTGGGGGCCGGGGAACTGTGCGTAAACGCCCTGCTCCAGCGTCGGATCCACCTCGAGGGCCAGCCGGCGCAGGCGCTCCGAGTAGAGGTCGGTGAGGTCCACGAAGGTTGCACCCTCAAGGGGCGACGACGCCGTCAGGTTGAGGTGGTCGCTGATCAGCACCGGAGTGCCGGGCTGCCAGTGTTCCTTCAATCCGCCGCACCCGTTGGTCAAGATCATCGTTCTCGCGCCGGCGGCCGCTGCGGTACGCACCCCATGGACCACCGCCCGGACGCCCTTGCCCTCGTAGAAGTGCGTGCGGGCGCCGAGCACGAGGGCCCGCTTGCCGTCGGCCGTGAGCACCGATCGGATGGTCCCCACATGGCCGGCGACGGCGGGGGCGGAAAACCCTGGAATGTCCGCGGCGTCGAGGCTGGCGGTCGTTTCACCGATGAGTCCGGCGGCCTCACCCCAGCCGGACCCGAGCACCAGGGCGATGTCGTGGGTGTCCACGCCGGTGGTGCGGGCAATATGGTCGGCGGCGCTGCGGGCCAGGTCGAAAGGATCTTGGGTCACCGGTATAACTTACCCTCCCGCCGGGTTTTGAGCGCCCGCCGCAGATGGGGGAGAATCGATTCTTGTGACCAACCAACTAGATTTCAGTTCCCTGCGCCTGGCGATCCTGGGCGGAGGGCCCGGCGGGTACGAGGCGGCCATGGTGGCGTCCTCCCTCGGTGCGGACGTCACGATCATCGAACGGAAGGGCCTCGGTGGCTCGGCCGTGCTCACCGACGTCGTGCCGTCGAAGACCCTGATCGCCACGGCCGACACCATGACCCGCTTTCTCGACGCCCACGATCTCGGCGTCGAGTTCGCCGACGAGACAGCGGTGAGCGCAAACCTCCACCGCGTCAACCAGCGGCTGCTCAAGCTGGCCCTCGAGCAGTCCTCGGACATCCGCCAGACCCTCGAGCGTCTCGGCGTCCGCGTGATCATCGGCACCGGCAAGCTCCTCGACAACCACCGCATCGAGGTGGTGCCGGGCGACGGCGGGGAGACGACGGTCGTCGAAGCCGACGCCCTGCTGCTCGCCCTCGGCTCGCATCCCCGCGAACTGCCCGATGCCATGCCCGACGGCGAACGCATCTTCAACTGGACGCAGCTCTACAACCTCACGGAGATCCCGCAGCACCTCATCGTGGTGGGATCCGGCGTCACGGGCGCCGAATTCGCCTCCGCCTACAACGGCCTGGGGTCGAAGGTCACCCTCGTCTCGAGCCGTGACCGTGTGCTCCCGGGTGAGGACGCCGACGCCGCCGAGGTACTGGAGGGCGTGTTCCGCGACCGTGGGATGACGGTACTGTCGGAGGCCCGGGCCAGCGCCGTCGAACGCACCGAGACCGGGGTGATGGTTCGCCTCGCCGACGGCCGCACCGTCGAGGGGACACACTGCCTCGTCGCAGTCGGCGCAATCCCGAACACCGAGGGAATCGGTCTTGAGAATGCGGGTGTCGCGGTGAACAAGTCCGGCCACATCACTGTGGACGGCGTCTCCCGGACCACCGCACCCAATGTCTATGCCGCAGGCGACTGCACCGGCGTCCTCGCCCTCGCCTCGGTGGCAGCGATGCAGGGGCGCATCGCCATGGCCCACCTGCTGGGTGACACGGTCACGCCCCTCAAGCTCAAGCAGGTGGCATCGAACATCTTCACCTCGCCCGAGATTGCAACGGTGGGCGTCTCCGAGGCCGACGTCGAGTCCGGGCGCTACCAGGGGGACATCGTCAAGCTCTCCCTCCACACCAACGCCCGCGCGAAGATGCTGGGCGTCAAGGACGGCTTCGTGAAGGTCATCTCACGGAAGGGCTCCGGAACCGTGATCGGCGGAGTGGTGGTGGGCCCCCGCGCCTCCGAGCTCATCTTCCCGCTCGCGCTCGCGGTCACCAGAAAGCTCCACGTCGACGACGTCGCCAACACCTTCACCGTGTACCCGTCGCTGACCGGTTCCATCTCGGAGGCGGCCCGGCGCCTGCACGTCCACCTCTAGCAGCTCCGCCCACGGCCCTCGCGGGCGGGACAGGCGGTATGATCGATCCGTTCCGCACGTCCATCATCTGGACATGCTTATCCACCAGGTGGACACAGGTGATCGAATACTTGGGTTCAACTGAAGTTTCCGCACGCCGGCCGAGGCAGCTGCATCGGACCGCGTGCCGCGCGCGAGAAAGCCGTAGCCATGTCATCCTCCACACCCGCTGTATCCAGCGGGACCACCAAGCCCCTGAACTCACGGGGAAAGGTGGTGTTCGCAAGCCTCATCGGCACCACCATCGAGTTCTACGACTTCTATATCTATGCCACTGCGGCAGTGCTCGTGTTCCCCGCCCTGTTCTTCCCGAACCAGACCTCCGCGAACCAGCTTCTGAGTTCGTTCGCAGTGTTTGGCGTAGCTTTCGTCGCGCGGCCGCTCGGATCGATCGTCTTCGGTCACTTCGGGGACAAGATCGGGCGCAAGGCCACGCTGGTGGCCTCGCTGCTGACCATGGGGATCGCGACCTTCCTGATCGGTCTGCTCCCGGCGGCAACCAATCCGGGCTGGGTCTTCCTCGCGCCCCTGCTGCTCGTGGTGCTGCGCTTCCTCCAGGGTCTTGCCCTGGGAGGCGAGTGGAGCGGCGCTGCCCTGCTGGCCACGGAAAACGCTCCCGAGGGGAAGCGCGCCATCTATGGCACCTTCCCACAGCTCGGAGCGCCGATCGGCTTCATCCTGGCCAACCTGCTGTTCGTCCTGCTGAGCACCACACTGACCCCGGAGGAGTTCCTCGCGTGGGGCTGGCGCGTGCCGTTCCTGCTGAGTGCGGTCATGGTCATCATCGGCCTCTACGTGCGGCTCAAGCTGATCGAGAGCGCGTCCTTCCAGAAGGTCCAGACCGAGGGCAAGGTGGTGAAGCTTCCGCTCGGCACCACGTTCCGCTCCCACTGGCGCGCACTGATCCTCGGCACCTTCATCATGTTCGCCACCTACGTGCTGTTCTACTTCATGACCGCGTTCACCCTGACCTACGGAACCTCTCCGTCAAGCATCGAGCAGGCGCAGGCCCGGGCCGAAGCTGCGGGTAGGGAGTTCACCGAGGCGCAGGCCGCGGCCTTCGTACCCGGCCTCGGCATGGCCCGCACCGATTTCCTGTGGATGCTCATCATCGGCGTGGTGTTCTTCGGAATCTTCACCCTCGTGTCGGGGCCACTTGCCGAGCGCTTCGGGCGGCGCAAGATGCTCCTCGGCACCACCGTGGGCATCGCCGTCTTCGGCCTGGTGTGGGCTCCGCTGTTCGGGGCGGGTACCGTCGGCGCCATGGTGCTGCTGATTGTCGGGTTCACGCTCATGGGGCTTACCTTCGGCCCGATGGCCGCCGTGCTCCCCGAGCTCTTCCCTGCCAACGTCCGGTACACCGGATCCGCCGTCGCGTACAACGTGTCGAGCATGATCGGCGCGGCCCCGGCGTCCTTCGTGGCCGTTGCCCTCTGGCAGTTGGCGGACGGCAGCACGGTCCTCGTGGGTCTGTACCTGTCCGTGGCCGCCGCGCTGACCTTCGTGGCGCTATGGCTGTCCCGAGAGACCCGCGACAACGACTACGAGAACAACACCGCCTAGTACCCGGAACCAGCCGGGATGGACCGGCACGGGCACAGCACCGGCTGACGACGGCGCGGAACCACGGTCGATCGAGGCCAGGGGTCCGCGCCGTCGCCATTGGGACATCGCCTTCACCCCGTCGGACCCGTGCGCGCGGCCGGGGGATGCCCGTAGACTGGGACAAGCAAAGCGTGCTTACCATTCATGCGGACGGGAGCGGACGGAAAGGGCAGAATGAGCGTGCAGACTCTTGCGGGCGGTCGTTACGACCTCCGCGAACGCGTCGGTTCCGGTGGAATGGCCGAGGTCTTCGTCGCCAGGGATACCAGGCTGGAACGCGACGTCGCGGTCAAGGTGTTCCGTCCCGGAACGGCCGACGGCCTTGAGCGTGGATCGGCCGAAGCCCGGCTCCTCGCGGGCCTCGACCATCCAGGCCTGGTGCGCGTCCTCGACATGGACACAGGACATTCAGCGGGCGACAGCGCCTACCTCGTCATGGAGTATGTGGCCGGCCCCGACCTCAGCCGGCAGCTGCGGAACGGTGCGTTGGACCGTGAGGAGGTCCGGCACCTGGCGCTGGACCTGGCCCGGACCCTTTCCTATATCCACGGGCGGGGGGTGATGCACCGGGACCTCAAGCCTTCGAACATCCTGACCCGCGATGTCGAGCTTGACAGCGGCCTGTTCACCTACCTGCTGACGGACTTCGGCATCGCCCGGTTCTTCGACGGAGGTCGCATGACGGCGACCAACCAGGTGATCGGCAGTGCCGCCTACTTCAGCCCGGAACAGGCACGGGGCGACGACGTGAGTTTCCCTACCGATATCTACTCCCTGGGACTCGTGCTGATCGAGGCGCTCTCGGGAAAGCGGGCCTTCCCCGGAACAGGAGTGGAGAGTGCGCTCGCACGGTTGCACCGGAGTCCGTCGATTCCGCGTTCCGCCGGAACCGAGCTTCTGCACCTGCTCGCTGCAATGACCCTCGATGACCCGGCTGACCGTCCCACCGCCCGCGCGGTGGTCGCTGCGCTGAGCGGGAATGGCGGCACCCGTGATCCGGCCGGCGCATCGCAACCCCCTGCCGCTGTCGACGACCCTGCGGGGGAGCACGCTGCTGCCGCGCATACCGCCCCCGCGCAAATCGTCGACGACGATGCCGTGCACGATGTCGCGCACGCTGTCGGGGACACCGCCGTCGTGGCGACCTCCGGTACGACGCCGGTGCCCCGGCGTGCCGAGGAAGCCACCGAGGCTTTCCCGTCATCAGCAGATGCAGCTCCGTCGGGTGCCGTTTCCGCGTCCTCCACGCCACGCCGCAGGTGGCGCCTCGGCGTGGTGGCCGCGATCGTGGTGCTCGTTTCCCTGGTGGTACTCGCAGGGCTCCTGCTGGCCGGCCTGATCAGTGGGTCCGGGTTCGGCTCTGCCCCTGATCCGTTGCCGGAGGTTCCTGGAATCACCGGCGAGAAGCTCGAGGAACTCTACGAAAGCGTGCAGCCATGAGCACCTGCGCTGCCGCGCACGGCGGACAGTCCGTACGGCGGAGTTCGCCACGGGGGGTTCTGGCCGCGGGCGTCCTCGCCTGCACGCTCATCCTCACCGGGTGTGGCGCGTCGATCGACTCCGCCGTAAGCGAGCGATTCCAGTCGGAGGTACGCGCAATCGCCCAGCTCGCGGCGTCGGGCGAGAGCGCTTCCGCCATAGCGCGGGCAGGTGAACTCCGGGCGGAAGTGTTTGCAGCGCAGGGCGCGGGGGAGTTGACGAGAGAGCGCCAGGACCTGATCTCGCTGCGGATCGACGCCGTGATCGCAGCGCTTGAGGAAGAAGTGGGGCGAGTACCCGAACCCGAAGCCGAACCCGAAGCCGTTCCGACGGAGGAGATTCCGGCGGACGAACCGACCGTAGCCCCGGCCGAGCAGGCGCCCGATCCGGCTCCCGCCCCAGCGCCGGCCCCAATACCTGTGCCGGTTCCCGAGCCCGCTCCGGGGCAGCTCGAACAACCGGAAGCGCCCGGTGGTGCCGCTGAGGACGCCAGCGAGGAGGCGCAGGATGCTGTGGATGACGCGCAGGATGAGGCGGCGGACGATGCGCGGGAGAACCCGCCGGAGGAAAACAACGGTGGTAACGGCAACAACGGCAACAACGGTAACGGCAGTAGTAACGGCAACGGTAATAGCAGCAATAACAGCAACGGCAATAACAGCAACGGCGGCAACGGCAACGGCAACGGCAGGTAGCGCGGATCCGCAGCTTCGCCGGTGCCCACCGGGGTACTGGGCGGCGCTGCCGTCCTGCGATACCCCGGTGCGCAGCCGGTCAGGAGAAACTAGCCCTGGATTTTGGCGATCACCGATCCCGCCGACACCGTGTCGCCGGGCGCCGCTGCCAGTCCGGACAGTTTTCCTGACTTGTGCGCGGTGAGCGGTTGTTCCATCTTCATGGCTTCAAGTACCACGATGAGGTCTCCCTCGGTCACTTCGGCGCCGTCGGTCACGGCCACCTTGACGATCGTCCCCTGCATGGGTGAAGTGAGTTCGTCGCCGCTCGATGCCGCCGTGCCCGCGCGCGGGCGCAGGGACTTCTTGGGTTTGCCGGAGGGAGAGGACTTTCCGTTACCCGCTCCGAGACCTGCGGGAAGCACCACCTCGAGTCGGCGCCCGCCCACCTCGACGGTCACGCGCTGGCGCGGGTCCTCCTCGGGGCCAGCGTCCGCGCTTCCGGCACGCCACGGCTCGATCCGATTGTCGAATTCGGTCTCGATCCATCGGGTGTGGACGCTGAAGGCCCCCTCCTCCGGAGCGAATGCGGGGTCGGAGACCACTGCCGCGTGGAAGGGAAGCACTGTCGGCATCCCCTCGATCCGCATTTCGGCAAGGGCACGCCGCGCGCGCTGCAACGCCTGCGGACGAGAGGCACCGGTGATGATCAGCTTCGCGAGCATGGAATCGAAGTTGCCGCCGATCACTTCGCCCGCTTCCACTCCCGAATCCACCCGGACCCCCGGACCGGTGGGAAGTTTCAGTGTCTGCACCGATCCTGGGGCCGGCAGGAACCCGCGGCCGGCATCCTCACCGTTGATGCGGAACTCGAACGAATGCCCGCGCACTTCAGGGTCGCCGTAGCCGAGCGCCTCGCCGCGCGCGAGGCGGAACTGCTCGCGGACAAGATCAAGCCCGGTGACCTCTTCGGAGACCGGGTGCTCCACCTGCAGGCGCGTGTTGACCTCGAGGAAGGAGATGGTGCCGTCCTGCCCGACGAGGAACTCGCACGTGCCGGCGCCCTGGTACCCGGCTTCCTTGAGAATCGCCTTCGATGCCGCATACAGGCGTTCGTTCTGCTCTTCGCTGAGGAACGGTGCGGGTGCCTCTTCCACGAGTTTCTGGTTACGGCGCTGCAGCGAACAGTCCCGGGTCGACACCACGACGACGTCGCCGTACGCGTCGGCGAGGCACTGGGTTTCCACGTGTCGCGGGGCGTCGAGGAAACGCTCGACGAAGCACTCGCCGCGGCCGAACGCCGCCGTCGCTTCACGGACTGCCGACTCGTACGCCTCGGCGATCTCGTCCCTGCTGCGGACTACCTTGATGCCACGCCCGCCACCGCCGAAGGCGGCCTTGATGGCCAGGGGCAGGCCGAACTCGTCGGCGAATCCGAGCACTTCCTCCACTGATGCGACGGGGTCCTTCGTCCCGGGCACCAGGGGCGCTCCGACCCGCTGGGCAATGTGGCGTGCCTGCACCTTATCGCCGAGCTGGGTGATCGAGGAGGGTGAGGGACCTATCCAGGTGATGCCGGCGTCGATCACGCGCTGTGCGAATTCGGCATTCTCGGAGAGGAAGCCGTAGCCGGGGTGGATGGCGTCGGCTCCGCTGCGTCCGGCCGCCTCAAGGATACGGTCCATGAGGAGGTAGGACTCCGCTGCCGTTTCTCCCCCCAGCGCGAAGGCCTCGTCGGCGAGGCGGACATGAAGGGCGTCGCGGTCAGGATCGGCGTAGACGGCTACCGAGGCGATTCCCTCGTCCCTGGCCGCACGGATGACCCGAACCGCAATCTCGCCGCGGTTTGCGATCAGTACCTTCGTGACCGGACCGGAATGGCCCTGGAGGCCGGTCGGACGGGTGTCTGCGGCGAATTGGGCAGCGCCGGATGTGGGCTCGCTCATAGGGGGTGTCGCTCCTTCGTATTTGTTCGGAGCCTAACCGTTTCTTGGAGCTATCGCCTATGGATCGTGCCGTTAGGGAGTGTTGGGTTCACATTTCTTGTAGGAATGCTACAAGGCGCTATCTCTGTTCCCAGAACTCGGTGAGGCCCACTCCTGCGGCGGCAAGCAGTTGACGCAGCGTCGAGATGCCGATGCCGATCACGGCATGGGGGTCGCCCTCGACGCGCTCGATGAAGGCGCCCCCCAGTCCGTCGAGCGTGAAGGAGCCCGCGCACTGGAGAGGCTCGCCGCTGGCCACGTAGCGGTCCACCTCGCCGTCGGACATGGCGGTGAAGTGGACCGTCGCCGAGCTGACCGCGCCGATGGTTGCGCCGGAGCCGTCGTTCCGGTTGTCCACCAGCCAGTGGCCCGTATGCAGGACGCCGAAGGAGCCCCGCATCCGCCGGATCCGTTCCCGCGCTGTCGCGGGCTCGTACGGTTTGCCATGTGCTTCGCCTTCGAACTCGAAGATGGAGTCGCAACCGATCACGAGGGCGTCGTAGGCATCATCGAGGGAGGCGACCGCCTCGGCCTTCACACGGGCGAGCAGGAGCGAGGTGTCATGGGAATCGAGCTCGCCGTACCGGGCTGCGGCGGCCGCCTCGTCGACGTCGGAGGCGAGGACGCTGTGCCGGATGCCTGCCGCGGTCAGGAGTTTGGTACGGGCAGGGGACGCGGAGGCGAGGACGAGGCGCGGAGTCATGCTTCCAGCCTACGCAGGAAGCAGTGCCCGCCGCAGCGTGTCCAGGCCCACCGAGCCGAGATTGAGCGCGCGCGTGTGGAAGGCGCGGAGGTCGAACGCCTCGCCTTCGCGTGTCCTCACCTCATCCCGGATCTGTTCCCACAGGCGCTGGCCGATCTTGTACGACGGCGCCTGCCCCGGCCAGCCGAGGTAGCGGATGAACTCGAAGTCCAACTGGCCCTCGCTGATCGCGATGTTCGTTTTGAGGAAGCCGTAGCCCTGCTCGGGGGTCCAGGTGCCCTTCCCCCAGCGCGCGGGCATCTGGAGTTCGAGGTGGACGCCGATGTCGAAGACCACCCGTGCAGCCCGCATGCGCTGCGCGTCGAGCATGCCCAGGCGGTCCCCGGGATCGCTCAGGAACCCGAGGTCCTCCATGAGGCGTTCGGCGTACAGCGCCCAGCCCTCGCCCTGGCCGGACACCCAGATGGCGTTGCGCCGCCAGGAGTTGAGGAGTCGGCGCTGGTAGATGGCAGTGGCGATCTGGAGATGGTGGCCGGGAACCCCCTCGTGGTAGACGGTGGTGGTTTCCTTCCAGGTGGCGAAGGAATCCTCGCCCTCGGGGACCGACCACCACATGCGGCCCGGCCGTGAGAAGTCATCGCTGGGTTCCGTGTAGTAGATACCGCCCTCATTGGTGGGCGCAATCCTGCATTCGATGGTTCTCATGATGTCCGGAATGTCGAAATGGGTTCCCGCAAGTGCCTCCACCGCGCTGTCGGACAGCTGCTGCATCCAGGTCTGCAGCGCGTCGGTGCCCTGCAGGTTGCGCGCAGGATCCTCGTCGAGGATCCGCATGGCCTCCTCGATCGTGGCGCCCTCGCGCATCTCGCCGGCCACGGCCTCCTGCTCCGCGATGATGCGGTCCAGCTCCTCGACGCCCCAGGCGTAGGTTTCCTCGAGGTCCACTGTGGAGCCGAGGAAGCGCCGCGACATCAGCGCGTAATGCTCCCGGCCCACCGCGTCCTTCTCCGGGGCCGAGGGCAGGAGGTCGTCCCGGAGGAACGCCGCGAAGGAGCTGTAAGCCCGGCGTGCGGCGTCGGCTCCGCTCGTCAGTTCGGAACGGAGCGCCTCCGGGAGGTCGCCGTCGTCGGCTTTCGCCGTGGAAGCGAACGTGTCGAAGAACCCGCCGTCCTCCGCGTACTTCCCGGCCTGCTCGATCACGGCGCGGAGCTGGCGGCTCGCCGCCACGAGGCCGCGGTTCCTGCC
>NZ_KI914778.1:100128-101186 GCF_000520535.1 Arthrobacter sp. H41 | reverse complement strand
GCCGCCACGAGGCCGCGGTTCCTGCCCTCCCGGAGCGAGGAGGCATAGCCTGCCAGGGCATCGGGAATGTTGTGCAGGCGCCCCGCGATGTGGCCCCACTCCACGGCGGTGGAGGTGGGCATGAGGTCCAGGATGGCACGTATTTCCTGTGCCGGAGAGGCGATGTTGTTGAGGTCGGACAGATTGAGGCCGGTGTCGTGGATCTCCATCTCGAGCCCGAGGCGTTCGCGCATCGCGTCGAGCGTAACGGCGTCGACGTCGTCGGCGGGTGAGAGGTCGGACAGCCGCTCCAGGGTTTCGCGGGCGGCCTCGGCGAAGGCCTCGAGGCCTGCGGGGGAGTAGTCCTGGTATTCGGTCTCGTGACCGGGTACGCCCAGGGTCGTCGCGAAACTGGGACTCAGCTCGATGAGGGTTCCCGTGTAGGAATCGGCGACTGCGTCGATCGCCGTGGCTGCGCGGGCAGGCAATGCACCGGGGGACTGAGGGGTGGACGGGGTGGGTGCGGGTTCAGAAGTCACACGCAGAGCCTAGCCGCCCCTGGTTGCTGGAAGCCACGACCCAGGCCGCAGACTCTGCAACCCAATCGTGCCCGGGCGCGGTGGCCGTGGGTACGCGCACGCGCCTACGGTTTGATAGGACGCGTCGATAAAGGGGGAACGATGGCAGCAAAAAGGATTCCGGCCCGTCGGGCCGTGGCGGCGGGAACCGTGGCTGCGCTCGTGCTGTCGGGTTGCGGTACGGCAGCTCCTGAACCGCAGGTCGCCGAGGGAATGGATCGAGTAGCGGTTGAAAGGGGCAGTTTCCCGGACGCCGAGGAAGCGTTGATCGAGGCGTCGATGCGGCTCGGGGCCGCGATGACGGCCGAGAACCCGGACATCAACCAGGTGACGAGTCCCCTGAGTGCGCTCTATGCCCTCGCGATGCTGCGGGCGGGCGCCGGCACCACGACGGCCGCCGAGATGGACGCCGTGCTGGGACTGCCGGCCGAGTACCGCGACGAGGCGATGAACGCCCTGCTGGCGGAGGTCCAGGAGTACGACGGCGATCCCGGCTCGGTC
>NZ_KI914778.1:87043-100028 GCF_000520535.1 Arthrobacter sp. H41 | reverse complement strand
GCGATCCCGGCTCGGTCGACGAGGACGAGCCGCCCGCCACGCCGCTGGTGCACCTCGCCAACGGTGTCTTCGTCGATGACGGCACTCCGACCGGGGATGCATTCCTCGGGACCCTCGCGCGCCAGTACGGTGCGGGCGTGTACCCGGTGAATTTCAGGAACGCCGCCACGGAAAAGATCCTTGACCAGTGGGTCAGCGCCAACACCGGCGGCAGGATCGAGACGGCTCCTGTGGAATACGATCCCGAGGCCACGTTGTCCCTGCTCAATACCGTGTACTTCGCGGCGGCCTGGGCATCCCCCTTCGACGCGGAGAGCACAGCTCCAGGTTCCTTCACGCTGCCCGGCGGGAACCGGGAGGATGTCGACCTCATGTACGGCGAAATGCCTGTCCGGTACGCACGGGGGGACGACTGGCAAGGCGTCGACGTGCCGTACGGGGAGGGCTTCAGCATGAGGCTCATCCTCGCCGATGACCCCGGCGCGTCTCCGGTCCGGACCGAGCCGGAGCTGCTGGAGATCCGGGACGGGATGGATTCCGCGAAGGACATCCGGGCCGGGTTGGTGCTGCCCAAGTGGGATGGCGAGTACACCCAGGATCTGCTGGTGCCGCTCGCCGCCCTCGGGCTTGAGGAGACATTGAGCCTGAGCCCGGATTTCGACGCCATCCAGAAAGGAGTGTTCGTTTCCGGCGCCGCCCAGAGCGCGAACATCACCGTGGCGGAAAAGGGGACGGTGGCAGCGGCTGTGACACAGCTCAGCCTCATGGAGACTTCCTTGCCGGCGCCGCCGGAACTCACCCTCGAGTTCACGCGGCCGTTCCTGTACCAGATCATCCACGACGACACCGGGCTGCCGGTCTTCCTCGGAACGGTCCTGGATCCACGCTGACGGCGCCCATTGCCGGGCTCAGCAGGAAGCGCGGCCCCTACCGTGCGCTGCGCTTCCACGAGCCCGGGCCGGGACGTGGATTCAGCCGCAGCATGGCCCGCCGCAGCCAGGACCGGCCGGAGCTTGGCCCAGAATCGGTGTCCATACTCCCCTGCAGGGCGACGACGACGGCGGTCAGCGCCGCCAGCTCCTCATCCGTCGGATTGCCCGCGACCACCGACAGCAGCGCCGGCGTCGACCCACCAGCTGCTTCTGCGGAGGGTTCCGGCAACTCTGCGGGCTCCGTCGGGCGGTCGAGGCCCGGTCCAGGCCCGCTCACAGCGGAATGTTCCCGTGCTTCTTTGCGGGCATCGAGGCCCGCTTGTCCCGCAGCGCCCGCAGGCCGCGGACTATCTGCACCCGGGTCTCCGAGGGTGCGATGACGGCGTCCACATAGCCGAGCTCCGCCGCCTGGTAGGGGTTCAGCAGCTCTTCCTCGTACTGCGCGACGACGTCGGCGCGGGCCGCCTCGAGGTCTCCGCCGGCGTCGGCCACCGCCTTGAGCTGGCCGCGGTAGAGGATGTTGACGGCGCCCTGCGCTCCCATGACCCCGATCTGCGCGGTGGGCCAGGCCAGGTTGATGTCGGCGCCGAGTTTCTTCGATCCCATGACGATATAGGCGCCGCCGTAGGCCTTGCGCGTGATGACGGTGAGCTTCGGCACCGTGGCTTCGGCATATGCGTACAGCAGCTTGGCGCCGCGGCGGATGATGCCGTTGAACTCCTGGTCCTTGCCGGGGAGGAACCCCGGAACATCCACGAGGGTGAGGATCGGGATGTTGAACGCGTCGCAGTGCCGAACGAACCGCGCGGCCTTCTCGGAGGCGTTGATGTCGAGGGTGCCGGCGAACTGCAGCGGCTGGTTCGCGACGATCCCGATGGTGTGGCCCTCCACCCGCGCATAGCCCGTGACCACGTTGGGTGCGTAGAGGGACTGCATCTCGAGGAAGTGGCCGTCATCGACGACGGCCGAGATGACCGCGTGGATGTCATAGGGCTGGTTGGCCGAATCGGGGATCAGCGCATCGAGGGCGAGGTCCTCATCCGTGGGCTGGAGCATCTCGGTGAATTCCGCGAGCGGCGCTTCCGCGAGGTTGTTGGACGGCAGGAAGTCGAGGAGTTCCCGGACGAACCCGATGGCGTCCTGCTCGTCGGTGGCCAGGTAGGTGGAGGTTCCGGTGGTGGTGTTGTGCTGGCGTGCGCCGCCGAGCGTTTCCATGTCGACGTCCTCCCCGGTCACGGTCTTGATGACGTCGGGCCCGGTGATGAACATGTGCGAGGTCTTGTCCACCATCACCACGAAGTCGGTCAGGGCAGGCGAGTACGCCGCACCGCCGGCGCAGGGCCCCATGATGAGCGAAATCTGTGGGACCACGCCAGAGGCGTGGACATTGTTGCGGAAGATGTCCGCGAACATCGCGAGCGATGCCACGCCCTCCTGGATGCGGGCGCCGCCGCCGTCGTTGATGCCCACCACCGGGCAGCCATTGCGCAGCGCGAACTCCTGCACCTTGACGATCTTCTCCCCATTGACCTGGCTCAGTGACCCTCCGTAGACGCTGAAATCCTGGCTGTACACGGCAATCAGGCGGCCGTCCACCGTCGCATAGCCCGAGACCACGCCGTCACCCAACGGTTTCTTCTTCGCCATACCGAAGGCCGTGGACCGGTGGACCGCGAGCGCATCGAACTCGACGAAGGAATCCGGATCCACCAGCAGGTCGATCCGCTCGCGCGCCGTGTTCTTGCCCCGCGCATGCTGCTTGGAAACCGCCTCGGGCCCCGACGGAACAGCCGCCAGATCCTGCCGTCGCCGGAAGTCGGCCAGCTTCCCGGCAGTCGTCGAGAGATCAGCGGTGGTTGGAAGATCAAGGGTCAGGTCCTCGGGCATGAAGTCTCCGATAGGCAGATGGGAAACGCCTTAAGGAGGATTCCTCCAAAAGGCGGGGCGTTTTTCCCAGTGTAGTGAGCTACGGCACTGCACGGCTTGTAGGACACCTACAGCTTCCCGCACTGCGGCCTATTCTGAGTGGATGACTGACAGCAACGCCGCAGGCGATGAGACAGCAGGCGATGGGACACCAGGGAACGCTCCGAACGGAAAAGCCGGCCTTCGGGGGCGCACGATCCTGATGTCGGGCGGCAGCCGCGGGATCGGGCTCGCCATCGCGCTCCGGGCCGCCCGGGATGGTGCCAACGTGGTGATCATGGCGAAGACGGGGGATCCGCACCCCAAACTCGACGGCACGGTCCACACCGCAGCGCAGCAGATCCAGGACGCGGGGGGCGCCGCCCTGCCAATCGTGGGAGACGTGAGGAACGACGACGACGTGGCCGCCGCCGTCGCCGCTGCCGTCGAGCGGTTCGGAGGAATCGACATCGTGGTGAACAACGCGTCCGCCATCGACCTCTCGAGGACCCCCGACATCGACATGAAGCGGTACGACCTCATGGCCGACATCAATGTCCGCGGCACCTTCCTGTTCAGCAAGTTCTCGATCGACGCGCTCCGGGGCTCGGACAACCCCCACATCCTCACGCTCTCGCCGCCGCTGAACCTCGACCCGCGGTGGGCCGGAAAGCATCTCGCCTACACCCTGGCGAAATACGGCATGAGCCTCACGACGCTGGGCCTCGCCGAGGAGTTCCGGGCCGACGGAATCGGTGTCAACTCGCTGTGGCCGGCCACGCTGATCGACACGGCCGCTATCCGCAACATGCCCGGCGGCGGCACGATGGTGCAGGCCGCACGCAGCCCGGAAATCGTCGCCGACGCGGCACACGCAGTCCTGGTCCGGAATTCCAGGGACTGCACGGGCAACTTCTTCACTGATGAGGAGGTCCTTCGTCAGGCAGGGGAAACCGATTTCAGCGGCTACAGTCTCGGCGCTCCGGAAGACCGGCTGGTTCCCGACATCTTCCTCTGATCCCAGCCGGGACCGAACAGCCGGGACCAGACAGCCGGCACGGAATGGCTGGGTAAGATCGGTTCATGACCTCCCGCTACTCCAACCTCGAGCGCCCCGGGCTGGACCAGGGAGCGCTCCGCACCGCTCTCTGCACGCCGGTCGGCCCTTATGCGCGCCTCGAACTGGTGCAGCGGACAGGATCCACGAACGCGGACCTCGTGGAGCAGGCAGGGTCGGCGGGCGGCGAGTGGCCGGATCTCAGCGTCCTGACCGCTGAAGCGCAGAGTGCAGGGCGAGGACGCCTCGACCGTTCCTGGGTGGCCCCGGAGCGCTCGTCGCTCCTCGTGAGCGTGCTGCTGCGACCGGTCAACGACACCGGAAGGCCGCTGCCGACGCAGAGCTACCCGTGGTTCTCGCTCCTGGCTGCGCTCGCGCTCGCCGAAAGCGTCGAGGACCGCACCGAGGTCAGTCCTCAGCTCAAATGGCCCAATGACGTGACGGTGGACGGGCGGAAGCTCGCCGGCATCCTCGCTCAGTTCGTGCCCGACCCGCGAGGCGGCGCCCCCGCCGTCGTCGTGGGTATCGGGTTGAATGTCAGCCTGACGGGCGATGAGCTCCCGGTGCCGACAGCCACGAGCCTGCTGCTCGAGTACGCAGGGACCACGGACCGCAACATCCTGCTGAAATCCTTCCTCCGCACGTTCGCCGAGCACTACCGTGCGTTCTGCGCAGTGGATGGGAACGCGATGGCCGCCTGGCCCGAGGGGCTGTCCCTCGCCAACCGGATCTCCGGGAGGATGGCGACTCTCGGGCAGGATGTGCGGGCCGAACTGCCGGGGAGCGGCACGCTGACCGGGCGTGCGCTGGCCCTCGATGCCCAGGGAGCCCTCGTGGTGCGCGACGACGATGGCGAGCGGCACACGGTGGCAGCGGGCGACGTGGTGCATCTGCGCCCGCAGGGTTAGGGCGAGATGCGGATTCGGCTCTCACCGGGGGAACGCGTGGTGGTTCGCACCAGGACCGACCCGGCACGCCTGGCGTGGCCGGTTGCGGCCTCAGTGGTGCTGCTGGGACTCGGAGGCTTCGCCCTCGGCCGGCTGAGTACCGCGCTCCTTC
This sequence comes from Arthrobacter sp. H41, assembly GCF_000520535.1. Lineage (GTDB taxonomy): Bacteria > Actinomycetota > Actinomycetes > Actinomycetales > Micrococcaceae > Arthrobacter_D. Next base: position 95,075 of record NZ_KI914778.1, on the reverse strand, counting down.
CGGAGGCACTCCAGGCCTGGCGGCCCGCGCTCGTCCTTCTGGCGGCGGGCCTGCTCCTGGCGCTGCTGGCGCGGCTCTTCGTTCGGCCTTTCGCGCGGTGGCTCAATAACCGGTATGTACTCACGAGCATGCGGCTCATCCACAGGCGGGGCTCCGTGCGCAGGAGTGAGCACCAGATCCCGCTCTCGGCGGTCTATCAGCTGGACACCATGCAGAGCCTCTTCCAGCGGTTCGTGGGCAGTGGAACCCTCCTGGTGGATCTGGGACGCGACCGCGTGGTGACCTATCGCAACGTTCCCCAGGTGCACGTCTTCAAGGATTATGTGGTCGCGGCGGTCAGCGAGCTCCCACTGACCCTCATGTTCGATGGTGTAGACATGGAGATTGATTCGGATTATGCCCGGCGGGAAGAGCCGGGGGCCAACCAGGAGTGGAGGGGCGGGAGATGACGGCGGAGTCCGGTGCGGGATCGAACGCGTTGCCCGATCCACGCGCGCTTCCGGACGCGCCCCGCAGGTCAGGGGCCTACCCTGCGGCCAGGACCGTGTGGCGCCTGCAGGGGGACGCCGAGAATCGTCCGGCCACCCGCTCCATGGCCGTCCTCCACAGCGGGGACACGCCGGTCACCGCGATCGACCCCGACCCGGCCCGGATGCAACCCGTCGTCCACCTGAACCGGGACACCATCCGCAACCTCGAGATCGAACTGCTGGGTGCCGAACGCACCCTGCGGCGGCGCGACGTCGCGGCAGGGGCGGGTGTCTCGCTTCTCTCGGCGCGCAAACTGTGGCGCGCGATGGGCTTTCCGAACATCGGCGACGACGACGTCGCGTTCACGGAGAAGGATCAGGATGCGCTGACCACGATCATCGAGCTGGTCCGCCAGGAACAGCTGACCGAGGACGCCGCCATCTCCATCACGCGGGCGGTGGGTCAGATGACGGACCGCATGGTGGTCTGGCAGATCGAGGCCCTGGTCGAGGAAATGGTGGTGCAGCGCGGCATCTCCGACGCCACGGCCCGGAAAACCCTGGTGGCCGAACTGCCGGAACTGATCGAGCCGCTCGAGAAGACGCTCGTATATGCGTGGCGGCGCCAGATGAACGCCGCGGTGCAGCGGCTCGCTTTGCGGGCGGAATCCGGCCTGCGGGCTAGTGAGACCGGCCGCGACGGCGATGAACAGGACGCACCGCTGCCCCTGGCACGCGCCGTCGGCTTCGCCGACCTCGTGTCCTACACAAGCCTCTCCCGCCAGATGAACGAAAGGACGCTCGCGCAGTTGGTGCAGCGCTTCGAGAACAAGTGTGCGGAAATCATCTCGGTGGGGGGCGGGAGGCTTGTCAAGACCATCGGCGACGAGGTGCTGTACATCGCGGAGTCCCCGGAGGCGGGCGCCGAGATCTCCCTCGCGCTCGCGAAGGCTTTCACCGAGGACGAGCTCCTGCCGTCGGCGCGCTGTTCCCTGGTATGGGGACGCGTACTCTCGCGGCTCGGAGACATCTACGGGCCGACGGTGAACCTGGCCTCCCGCCTGACCTCGCTCGCGGAACCGGGCACCGTGCTCATCGACGCCTCCACCGCTGCCACCTTGAGCAATAACGAGAAGTTCGTGTTGATGCCGCACCAGGCACGCACGGTGCGTGGGTTCGGCGAGGTCCATCCGGTCACGCTCGCACGGGGAACCGGGACCGGTCTCGTCCTTGACTAGTTTCCTGAGCAGGTCCTTGAGCAGGTGCGGTAATCACGGTGGTGCAGCGGACGCGCACTGGACATGTACCGGCAGGGCAGAATAGGGGCATGACTGACCAGCTGATCCCCCGCGCGGTGGTTGCCCCGTGACGAGTGCGCCCGATTCCGGCCGTGAAGCGACGGGCAGGCTGAGGCTGACCTATGGTTGTGGCACCGACCTCGGCCTGCGCCGTGAACTCAACGAGGACTCACTTCTCGCCGCCGAGCCCATCTTCGCCGTCGCCGACGGAATGGGCGGTCATGAAGCGGGTGAGATCGCCAGCGGGGTCTGCGTTCGGACGCTCGAGCGCAGCCTTCCCGCCGCCCGGCTTCCCGAGTTCTCGTCGGAGGACCTTGAGCAGCTGATCCAAGAAGCCGACGCGGCGATACGCGCCGAAACAGGGGGCAAAGCCGGCACCACGCTCTCCGGTGTCGTGGTCGTCCAGGATGCAGGCGTGCCCTGCTGGTTGTTCTTCAACGTAGGAGACTCCCGGACGTACCGCCTGAGCGGCGACCGGTTCGGGCAGGTCTCGGTCGACCACTCCGAAGTGCAGGAACTCGTGGAGCTCGGCGAGATCACGACGGCCGAGGCCCGGACCCATCCGCGCCGGCACGTAGTGACGCGCGCTTTGGGGACGGGCGACGACGCCGAGGCCGACTACTGGCTCATGCCGGTCCGGACGAACGACCGCATCCTCATCTGCTCCGACGGCTTGACCGGGGAAGTGGACGACGACGGCATCTACGACGTGCTCAGCACCGTCCCTGATCCGCAGTCGGCTACTGATGCACTCATCGAGGCGACCCTTCGATCAGGTGCGCGGGACAACGTCACCGTCATCGTCCTCGACGCTGTTCTTGACGATGCCGCTGTTCTTGACGATGCCACTGGCCCTGTCGGTGACGTCGGCGCTGGCAGGAGTGGTGCTACCGCCGTCGATCCCGAGGTCCTCCCGGTCCGGGCCGCTCATCGAAGCGTGATCATCGAGGCGGACCGGCCGCCCGCCTAGCGGATCTTCAAGGCATTCCGTCAGCCTCGGCGTTCGCATACGAACTGCTCGGGTCATGAGCCGAAGATGTTCACATACTCGAGCAGCCTTTCCGCTCTGGGAAGTGCATGCAGTGCAATCAATGCATGCACTTTCATAGACGCAGATTACTGATGTGCTTGCATTGCAAGCAGTGCCATCACCCTTTGAGGAGGTGCCGGTGGGTAGCGTGACGGTGCGGCAACTCAGCACCGGAGTCGTTGACCAGGTGAAGCTCATCGCGGCAAGTAACGGTCGGTCGATGGAATGTGAACTCCGGATGTTGATCGTGCGGTTCGTGGACCTTCCAGTTGAATCATGTCGGGAGCTGCTCCCGCTCGCTGTACTGCCACTTCCGGTCTGGTACGAAGGACTTTGGGAGTACAGGACGCTGATCGGCGCAACTGACCGGAGCTCCCTGCCCAAACGTGTCTCCGCCTTTCGTGCGGCTATTCCGGTAGCGAAGTACTGACCGTGACGATGGTGGATTCGGACGTCCTGCTGTCCCTCATAAGCTCGGTCGAACCGCCGGAACTCGCCGACCGGTTCAGGCTGCACGCGTCGCGACCGCATGCTACTTCGCTGGCGGTGGCGGAGGTGTACGCGGCGTTGTCCCTGGGTGTCGCTGGTCTGACCGCCGAACGGCGCCGGAATGCTTTCACTTCCATACTTGAGACGACTATGAAAAGGAGGATACTGCCGTTCGACATGTCCTGCGCGGAGACATTGGCGAGGCTCTCGCGGACCCCGGTGAAGGGTGGGTCACCGCCGTATACGCTCGCAGCGCTGATCCACGCCGCAACTGCCCAGCGCTTCGAGCTGGTGCTCCTGACGTCCAGGCCTGAGCAGTATGAGGGACTCGGAATAGGAGCGGCAGCAGTAGATCTTGCAACATTCGGCTGAACGGTGGGAGCGGTGCTTACGGCTTCGCGGTGGGGCAAGATTGGACTGTGGCTGAGAGAACGAAGACCCCGCTCGTAGTTGATGTTTCCGTGGAAGCGCGAAGCGACGGCGCTATGCCGTCCCAACAGCTCAGGGAGGAGCACGCGGAGCTTGCCGAGCAGGTGCGGGCGCACCGGACGGCGTACTACCAGGAGGATGCGCCCACCGTCTCCGACGCGGAGTTCGATGCGCTGTTTTTGCGGCTCGAAGAGCTCGAGGCGCTGCACCCCGAACTGGTCACCAATGATTCGCCCACGCAGGAGGTCGGCGGCGAGGTGTCCTCGGCCTTCGCCCCGGTGCAGCACCTGCAGCGCATGTACAGCCTCGAGGATGTCTTTTCCCTCGACGAACTCGCAGTCTGGCTCGACCGCGCGCGGGCGGGCGTGGAGCAGCGCAGCCCGGGCAGCACCATCACCTGGCTCACCGAGCTGAAGATCGACGGCCTGGCCGTCAACCTCCTGTACCGGAACGGTGAGCTGGCGCGCGCGGCAACGCGCGGCGACGGGGTCACCGGCGAGGACATCACCCACAACGTGCTCACGATCGCCTCCGTGCCGCGCACTCTGACAGGACCGAATATCCCCGAAGAGGTGGAAGTGCGGGGGGAAGTCTTTATTCCGTCAAAGGAATTCGCACAGCTCAACGAGGGCATGGTGGCCGCCGGAAAGGCGCCGTTCGCGAACCCGCGCAACGCGGCCGCCGGTTCGCTGCGGCAGAAGGACCCGGCGATGACGGCGGAACGCCCCCTCGACATGTACGTGCACGGCATCGGTGCCCGCACGGGCCTGGACGCCGGAACGCAGTCCGAAACGTATGCCCTCCTCGAGGAGTGGGGCCTGCCGACGTCGCCGTACTTCAAGGTGCTCGCAGACCAGGCCGCCGTCGTCGGATTCATCGAGCACTACGGCGAGCACCGGCACGGCCTGCTCCACGAGATCGACGGCATCGTGGTGAAGGTGGACAGCTTCGCGCTGCAGCGGGCCCTCGGCCACACCTCGCGGGTGCCCCGCTGGTCAGTGGCCTACAAGTACCCGCCGGAAGAAGTCAACACCCGGCTCCTCGACATCCTGGTCAACGTGGGCCGCACCGGCCGTGTGACACCGTACGGCCTGATGGAACCCGTCAAGGTGGCGGGATCGACGGTCAGCATGGCCACCCTCCACAACCAGGCGGTGGTCAAGGCGAAGGGGGTGATGATCGGCGACGTCGTGGTGCTGAGGAAAGCGGGGGACGTCATCCCGGAGATCGTCGGCCCCGTGGTCGCGCTGCGGGACCACGAGAAGGTCCGCGAATTCATCATGCCCACTGAGTGCCCGTCCTGCGGTACCCCGCTTCAGCCTGCAAAAGAGGGCGACGTCGACATTCGCTGTCCCAACGCGAAGTCGTGCCCCTCGCAGCTGCGGGAGCGGATCTTCCACCTCGCCGGCAGGGGAGCGTTCGATATCGAGGCCCTCGGCTGGGAGGCCGCGATCGCGCTGACCCAGCCCGCCGAGCCCGAGGTGCCGCCGATCACCACCGAGGCGCAGATCTTCGACCTGACGCCGGAGCTGCTGGCCGACGTCCGCATCGAGCGCGACAAGAAGGTCAAGGGCGTGGTGACCGGCCGTGAACTCGTGCCGTACTTCTACTCGAAAGAGACGGCGAAGAAGCCCTCCGCGCCGAATGCCAATACCCGGAAACTCTTCACTGAACTAGAGAAGGCCAAGTCGCAGCCCCTGTGGCGGGTGTTGGTGGCCCTGTCCATCCGCCATGTCGGCCCCACGGCGTCACGTGCGCTCGCCACGGCCTTCGGGTCGATGGAGCGCATCCGCAGTGCCAGCGAGGAGGAGCTCGCCGGGGTGGACGGAGTGGGCCAGACCATTGCGTCGGCACTCAAGGAATGGTTCGCCGAGGACTGGCATCGCGACATCATCGACGCGTGGTCCGCAGCCGGCGTGCGCATGGAGGACGACGTCGACGAGTCGGTGCCGCGCACGCTCGAAGGGCTCACCGTGGTGGTGACGGGTTCCCTGGAGTCCTATAACCGTGACGAAGCGAAGGAGGCGATCATCTCGCGAGGCGGCAAGGCTGCGGGATCCGTGTCCAAGAACACGAGCTACGTGGTGGCCGGGGAGAACGCCGGGACGAAGCTCGAGAAAGCAGAGACGCTGGGCGTCCCCGTCCTCGACGAGGAAGGCTTTCTCCGGTTGCTCGAGCACGGACCGGAGACGAACGAGACTTCCCCGAATTCATAACAATGTGGCTGCTGTGACCCATGTTCCGTCTCAAGGTTCCGATTCGATGTCGATGCTCACCAGCCTGTAATTACAGGTCGATCGGGCGTAGTTTGGGCGCATGAACAGCGGCCCGGCCCGCCTCGATTCTCCGGCGACCATCACGGCGCGGAGAATCGCCCGTGCCCACTGGGCCGGAATCGCCGCCGAGTTCGGGATGCTGACGAGCGACGAGGTGGACCGCCGTGTCGGGGTGAGGAGCCCCCCGGCTGGCTGCCTCGCAGCGAAACGCCAGATCCTCGGGGTGGTGACACGTGCCGGCAGGGTGCTGTACCCGGGCTTCCAGTTCGACGCGGACACCGGACAGGTCCTTCCACTGATCGGCGAGGTGGCGCTGATCGGGCTCAACGGGGGCTGGAAGGACCGCGCACTGCTGCACTGGTTCTGCCTGGCGAACGCCCACCTCGGCGGTGCGCGTCCCGTGGACAGGATGGCACATCCCGAGCAGGTGCTCACTGCTGCGCGCAGGGACCTTGCACGGTCGTAGCTTCGTCGGCGACACCTCGTGCCACGCCGTAAAATCGAGGGGATGCCTGCGGGATGCTCCGCGGAACCGAGGAGAAACGGAACACGTGAACAACCCGACCCCGCTCCACCGGGCGAATCCCGATGAGCTGACCATCCGTCCGGTCCGGCCTGAGGACTACGACGACGTCCGGCGCATCACCCGCGGTGCCTACCTCGAGGCGGGCTATTTCGACGACGAGGCGCACCCCTACATGGCGATCCTGTCCGACGTCGAACACCGCGTGGCGCACGCCGAGGTGTGGGTCGCTGAGCGCAACCGCGAGGTGGTGGGTTCCGTCGCACTCACCTTCGAGGGGCAGCGCTACACCGATATCGCCGTCGCGGGTGAGCTCGAGTTCCGGATGCTCGCCGTCGATCCCGTCGTGCAGCGTGCAGGGATCGGCCGCCGGATCGTGGAGCGCATCATCGAGCATGCCCGCATCCTGCCCGGCATCGAGGCGGTGAGCCTCACGAGCGGCTCGGACATGGTTCGAGCGCACCGTCTCTACGAATCGATGGGTTTCGCCCGGGTCGCCGAGCGCGACTGGTGGGTCCCCAACGAGGACATCCTGCTCTGGGTCTTCCGCCTGCAGCTGTAGTCCACCGATGCGGTACGGGCTTTTCCGGCGGACGGCCTCTGCGGCCCTGCAGTGCGCGCCCGTGAAGCCGCGCCCGTAGACTGGGGACAGCTACCCACCACCACTTCCAGGGGAGATCCATGGCCGAGATCAACCGGGACGACGTCGCGCACCTCGCGCGTCTTGCCCACATCGACATGACCGACGACGAGCTCGACCGCATGGCCGGCGAGCTGGCCGTGATCGTCGATTCCATCAAGTCCGTCAGCGAAGTCGCAGGGGACGACGTTCCGGCGACGAGCCACCCCATCCCGCTGAGCAACGTGTTCCGCGACGACGTCGTAGGGGATACCCTGACCAACGAGGAAGCTCTGCTCGGCGCGCCCGACAACGCCGACGGCCGTTTCAAGGTCCCGGCAATCCTGGACGGAGAATAACCATGACGGACCTGATCCACCTCAGCGCCGATGCGCTGTCCCGCAAGCTGCGCTCCGGTGAGGTATCCGCCGTCGAAGTGGCACAGGCGCACCTGGACCGCATCGCCGCCGTCGACGGCAGCATCAATGCCTTCCTGCACGTCAACACCGAGGAGGCGCTGCTCGTTGCCGCGGAGGTCGACAAGGCCCGGGCCGACGGCGACGTCCTGCACCCGCTCGCGGGTGTCCCCATCGCGGTCAAGGACCTCATCGTGACGAAGGGCCAGCCCACCACCGCCGGCTCGAGGATCCTCGAGGGCTGGCAGAGCCCGTACGACGCCACCGTGGTCCAGAAGCTCCGTGCGGCGCGCATGCCGATCCTCGGGAAGACCAACCTGGACGAGTTCGCGATGGGCTCCTCGACCGAGCACTCCGCCTACGGGCCCACCCGCAACCCCTGGGACCTCGACCGCATTCCCGGTGGCTCCGGTGGCGGCTCGGCGGCGGCCGTCGCCGCCTTCGAGGCCCCGCTGGCCCTCGGCACCGACACCGGCGGCTCG